>NZ_CAVK010000199.1 GCF_000382885.1 Sphingobium indicum BiD32 | reverse complement strand
ACCCCCGTCCCCTCAAAATCTTGCACATTGCGCGTCACCACGGTCAGCCCATGGACCAGCGCCGTCGCCGCGATCCAGCCGTCGCGTTCGCTCACCGGATCGGGGACATGCAGCACGGCGCAGGCCACCGCCACCGCACCGTCCATCGCCAGCACCCGCCCCGCAAAACCGGGCTTGACGATCTGATCGAGCCAGCGGCGCAGGCTTGCCCCCTGCGCGGCATCGCGGCGCTCGATACGCACCACGCCCAGTTCCAGCTCGAACAGGGTCATCGCCGCAATGAAGGTCGTGCTGGGGTCGGTCGCCTTGAGCCACGCCACGACCTGCGGCGCGGCGCGGCCCGACCGCATCTTGCGGCTTTCCGAAATGACATTGGTGTCGATCAGGAACATCAATCCAGCTCGGCGGGCCGCGATGCGATCTGCGCCTTGGGCGGTTCGAAATCGAAATCCTGATCGTCATCGGGCATCAGCAGGTCGAACAGCGACGCGCCATGCCCCGCCAGCCGCTCATAATCGCGGATCGCCAGCACGACGAGCGAGGGCTTGTTGCGGTCGGTGATGAACACCGGGCCGGACTGCGCCGCCCGCTTGATGCTGCCGGGGTCGCGGTTGAATTCCCGGCTGGTGAAGGTCGCGGTCATCGGCATATCCCAAATGTCGTTACATACAGACATAATATGTCGTTGTCCGGCTGTCAACGCGCCGCCCTCCCCCCTGTCCTACAACCCGCCTCCCATGCCATGCTCCCCGTCATGCCCAACGCTCCCGATCTTCTCCACTTCACCCCGGTCCCGCTCCAGCGCCGTGCGCGCGGCTGGACGCCTGATGCGCAGGCGGCGTTCATCGCCGCGCTGGCCCAATGCGGCATCGTCGCGCATGCGGCGCGCAGCGTGGGCTGTTCGCCGCGGTCTGCCTATCATCTGCGCGCGCGACCCGGCGCGGACAGTTTCGCCGCCGCATGGGACTGGGCGATAGAGATGGGGCTGGACGCTGCGCGGGACCGTGCCATGACGCTGATCCATGACGACGCGCCGCGCCCGCTCTACCGGGGCAAGCGCGAGGTCGGCTATCGCACCGGACCGGACCATCGCATCATGTTCGCGGCGCTGCGGTCGCTGGCGGGCGACGTGGAAGGGCTGCGCGCCCGCCTGCCTCATCGCCTGCGGATCGACCAGCGCGACAGGGCGGAACAGGCACCGGCGGCGGAGCGGCCGCACGATCCAACGCCCGCCTCCGCACCACCGCAGACACCCCCACCACCCGCGCCTCCGCCCGCGCAGGACCGCCCCGGCCCACGCGCCCGCTTGTTATGATCTGTCGCCAACAGGAAATATCATGTCGCATTCACCGGGAAATATGCGAAGTTAAGCGGCAAATATCCTATTTTGGAGCGCTTGCATGACCGCCACTCGCCGCGATTTTCTCGTCGCCGGTTCCTCCGCCTTTGCGCTGGCCGCCCTCCCCGCCCGCGCCGCCGAAACAGCGGACGCCCGCGCCGAAGCCGCCCTTTCCGCCATGGCCGAAGCGATACTGGCCGATGCCCCGGAAAGCGCCAGCGGCCTTGGCATCGACACCGGCCCCCGCGCCGCGCTCAAACGCCGGCTCGGCAATAAAAGCCCGGCGGGTCAGGCGCAGATCGCCGCCCATGTGACCGATCGCCTGAGCAAACTCCGCGCCATTGATCTTGCCCCGCTCTCGCCCGTCACCCGCACCAATGTGGCGGTGACCCGCGCCGCGCACGAACTGGCGGCGGAAGGTTTCGCCTTCCCCTTCGGCGACATGGCGATGATGAACAGCAACTGGTCCTACCGCAACAGCCCCTATGCCGTGGCCCAGAATACAGGCAGCTTCGTCGAGACCCCCGACTTCCTCGACAGCAACCATGGTATCGCGACCCCCGCCGACGCCGACGCCTATCTCGACCGGCTGAGCGCCTATGCCGCCAATCTGGCGGGCGAGACGCAGCGGTTGCGCCATGATGCGGGCATCGGCGTCACCGCCCCCGCCTTCCTGCTCGACAAGAGCATTGCCCAGATGGAGGCGGTGCGCGCCCTGCCGCTCGACCAGTGGGTGCCGGTCGCCTCCATCGCCCGCCGCACCGCGTCCATGCCCGGCGACTATGGGGCCAGGGCGCTCCAGATCGTGCGGGACAAGGTCGCCCCGGCGCTGGCCGCCCAGGTTGCCGAACTCAAGCGCCAGCGCGCCACCGCCACCATGGACGCAGGCGTGTGGAAGCTTCCCGACGGCGAGGCCTATTATGCCTGGGCGCTGAAAGCCGGGACCACGACGACGATGACCCCGGACGAAGTGCATAGGCTGGGGCTGGAGCAACTCGCCGCGCTGCAATCGGAGATGGACGGGCTGCTCAAGGGGCTGGGCATGACCCAGGGCACGGTGGGCGAACGGATGACCGCGATGGGCAAGGACCCGCGCTACCTCTTCCCCAATGACGACAAGGGGCGCGCGCAGATATTGGCCTATATTGACGGTCGCCTGACCGACATCCGCACCCGGCTCCCCCGCGCCTTCGCCACGCTGGTCCCCGCCAGGCTGATCGTCAAGCGCGTGCCGGTGGAGATAGAGGCGGGCGCCCCCGGTGCCTATGCCGGGGCCGGGGCCATCGACGGATCGACGCCCGGCAACTATTATATCAACCTGCGCGATACCAGCATCTGGCCGCGCTATAGCCTGCCGACCCTGACCTATCATGAAGGCATACCCGGCCATATCTGGCAGGGCGAATATAGCTACAAACTGCCGCTGATCCGTTCGCTGCTCGCCTTCAACGCCTATAGCGAAGGCTGGGCGCTCTATGCCGAGCAGCTGGGCGACGAACTGGGCGCCTATGATGGCGATGTCGCCGGGCGGCTGGGCTATCTCCAGTCGATCGCCTATCGCTGCTGCCGTCTGGTCGTCGACACCGGCCTCCATGCCAAGCGCTGGACCCGCGAACAGGCGATCCACTGGTTCGCCACCACCAATGGCTCCACGGTCGAAGATGTGCAGGGCGAAGTGGATCGTTACTGTGCCTGGCCGGGGCAGGCCTGTGGCTACAAGGTCGGCCATGGCGAAATCAACCGCCTGCGTAGCATGGCCAAGGCCGCGCTGGGCGATCGCTTCGACTATCGCCTGTTCAACGACGCCATGGTCAAGGGCGGCGGCGTGCCGATGACCGTGCTGGCCGGGAATGTGGAAGCGTGGGTGGCGGAGCGGCGGGGCGCATAATGTCTCCCTTCCCTGTCAGGGCGGGGATAAGATATGAAAAAGGCCGGAATATCCCCCGGCCCTTTCCTATCCTGCTGCGCTTGTGCTTACCCGACGAACGCCCGCTCGATGACGAACTGCCCCGGTGCCGCGTTGGAGCCTTCGGTAAAGCCGTTGGCCTCGAACCAGGCGGCGAACTGCTTGATCATCTCCATGCTGCCGCACATCATGATCCGGTCGGTTTCGGGGTCGAACCTGGGCGCCCCCGGAATCCCCTCGAACAGCACGCCGCTTTCGACCAGCTTGTCGATCCGCGCGGTGTGGCCGTCAAACGGCTCGCGGGTTACGGTCGGCACATAATGGAACTGCGCAGGCGCCTGTTCGGACACAAGCGGGTCCTCCGCCCATTTGGCGGTCAGCTCTTCACGGAAGGCCAGATCGCTGACGCGGCGCACCGAATGGACCGCGACGACCTGCTCGTAAAATTCATAGACGTCCGGGTCGCGCGACAGGCTGAGGAACGGGGCAAGGCCCGTGCCGGTCGACAGCATGAACAGCCGCTTGCCGGGCAGCAGTGCGTCGGTCACCAGCGTGCCGGTCGGCTTGCGGCCGAGATAAATCTGGTCGCCCGGCTCGATCAGCTGGAGCTTGCTCGTCAGCGGACCATCCTCGACCTTGATCGACAGAAATTCCAGTTCCTCGTCCCAGGAGGGACTGGCGACCGAATAGGCCCGCAGCAGCGGCTTGCCATTCTCGCCCTTCAGGCCGATCATCACAAATTCGCCGGAACGGAAGCGGAAACTGGCCGGACGGCTGATGCGGAAGCTGAACAGATGCTCGTTCCAGTGCCGCACCGACAGCACCGTCTCCACGCTCAGCGCGCCGGTGGGTTCCAATACCGGCTTTTCGATCGTCACGTCGGTCAAGACCTTCTTCCTTGCCATCTATCCGCGCCTGCCCGGCGGGCAACGCCAGTTGCGTATCGTTCGCAACAACTAATATCCGTCGCGAATGGAGCCAACGCCGCATGAAGGCAAGGCGAAAAAAACTTGGGGGGCCGATAGCTGGCCCCCGTCAGGGGGCTGGCCTCAGCCGAACAGACCCTTGGCCAGACCGCCCAGTTCATTAAGCGGATTGCCGTCGCCATCGCGGTCGAACATCCCACCCAGCTTGCCCAATATCGCTTCGGGACCACCAAATTGGCCCAGCAATTCCTGCAACTTGTCCGCCGAAACGCCATGTTCCGCCGCCGTTTCGGCCAGCGCCGAAACGCTGGTTTCGCCCGAGCCGATCTTGCCGCTGATCTCGGTCATCAATCCCTGCATCTGTTCAGGCGTCACGCCGATCTGCGCCGCGATCGCTTCCAGACCGCCTACCTTGCCGATAAGATCGTCGAACATGCCCATGATCGTCACTCCTGCTTCACAACGACGCGCAGCATAGCATCGTTACGCATGTGCAAAACAAAAAAGGGCCGGAAGGATCGCTCCCCCGGCCCCGATTTTTACGATTGCGCCCGATCAGGCGGCAACGGTCAGCGCCGCGCTGCGGACGCCCTCGTCCACATGATCCTCAAACTGCGCGAAATTGTCGACGAACTGCTTGACCAGCACGGCGGCGGTTTCGTCATAGGCATTGGCGTCGGCCCACATGGCGCGCGGATCGAGGATGGTCGATTCGACACCAGCGACCGCCACCGGCACATCGAAGCCGAAATTGGGATCGGTGCGGAATTCGGCCTGATTCAGGCTACCGTCGAGCGCAGCGTTGAGCAGCGCGCGAGTAACCTTGATCGGCATCCGCTTGATTCCCGGCATCGTCGCCTTGCCGCCCGCCCAGCCGGTATTGACCAGCCAGCAGGTGACCCCGCCCTTGTTGATGCGTTCTTTCAGCAGATTGCCATAGACGCTCGGATGACGCGGCATGAAGGGCGCGCCAAAGCAGGTGGAGAAGGTCGCGGTCGGCTCGGTCACGCCGATTTCGGTCCCCGCCACACGCGCGGTATAGCCCGACAGGAAGTGATACATGGCCTGTTCCGGGGTCAGCCGCGCGATTGGCGGCAGGACGCCATAGGCGTCGGCGGTCAGGAAGATGATATTCTTGGGGACCGGACCCAGATTCTTTTCCGACGTGTTGGGGATGAAGTCGATCGGATAGGAACCCCGGCTGTTTTCCGCCAGGCTGTTGTCGTCCAGGTCGATCTCGCGAGTCTCCTCGTCGATCACGACATTTTCCAGCACCGTGCCAAAGCGCTTGGTGGTGGCGAAAATCTCCGGCTCGGCATCGGCCGACAGGTTGATCATCTTGGCGTAGCAGCCACCCTCGAAATTGAACACGGCGGTGTCCGACCAGCCATGTTCATCGTCGCCGATCAGCGTGCGGCTGGCATCGGCCGACAGGGTGGTCTTGCCCGTGCCCGACAGGCCGAAGAATACGGCGGTGTCGCCGTTCGGGCCGATATTGGCCGAACAGTGCATCGGCATCACGCCCTTCACCGGCAGCAGATAATTGAGGATGCCGAACACCGACTTCTTCATTTCCCCCGCATAGGCGGTGCCGCCGATCAGGATCAGCTTTTCCGTGAAATTGACCGCAACCACCGTCTCGCTGCGGCAGCCATGGCGGGCGGGATCAGCCTTGAAGGTGGGCAGGTCGATGATCGTATATTCAGGTACGAAGTTCGCCAGTTCTTCCGCACTCGGACGGACCAGCAGGGTGCGGATGAACAGATTATGCCAGGCCCGTTCGTTGATGACGCGCACATTGACGCGATGTTCAGGCTGCGAACCGCCGAACAGGTCAGCGACGTAGAGCATGTCCTTTTCGCCCAGCGCCTTGAAGAAATCTGCCTTGAGCGCCGCGAAATGCTCAGGCGTCATGCCGCGATTGGTATCGCCCCACCACACCGTCGATTCGGTTTCGGCGTCACGGACGATGAATTTGTCCTTGGCGCTGCGGCCGGTATGTTTGCCGGTCTTGACGACCAATGGGCCGTCCTTGGACAATATGCCTTCGCCGTTGCGGATCGCCGCCTCGACCAAAGGCGCGGTGCCGAGATTCCAGAACTGGACGGCATTGGTCGTAATGCCCTGGTTGACCAGGGTGATTGAGGATTTGGCCTGCACGCCTTTGCTCCTGATGTAATAATTCCGCTTCACGAACATCTGCATATTCGCGACCGGTCCGCCCCTCAGCGCCGCTGTCTTGAGCGCGGCGTCATTCCTGCAGACCATCGCGGCATAAGGCTTTGCGGAAGGGCCGTCAAATCCCTGTGATCTGGCGCTTGTCCCGAATAGCGACTCTCATACCGCATGATCGGCTGCCCCTGCCTTCCTTGCAGCGCGCGCCGGCATCGTCTAACGCTCTGTCCGCCCCCGTCCTCACACAGTTTTGGGATGCCGCATGACAGCAACCATCGCCCTGGTGGATGACGACAAGAATATCCTGACCTCCGTGTCGATCGCGCTTCAGACCGAAGGCTTCATGACGCGGGTCTATTCCGACCCCGAAGGCGCGCTCAAGGCGCTGCTCGACAATCCCGCCGATCTGGCGGTGTTCGACATCAAGATGCCGCGCATGGATGGCCTCGAACTATTGCGCCGCCTGCGCGAAAAAAGCCCGATGCCGGTCATTTTCCTGACGTCCAAGGCGGATGAGCTGGACGAGGCGCTGGGCCTGGCGATGGGCGCGGACGACTATATCTCCAAACCCTTCTCGCAGCGGCTGCTGATCGCCCGCATCCGCGCGATCCTGCGCCGCGCCGAAGTCAGCCGCACGCCCGAAACCCCCGACCAGCCCGTCGCCGACCCGATCGTCCGTGGGCGGCTGGAAATGGACCCGGCGCGCCACCGGGTGAAGTGGAACGGGCAGGACGTGACGCTGACCGTCACCGAATTTCTCATCCTCGAAACGCTGGCCACCCGCCCCGGCGTGGTCAAGAATCGCAACCAGTTGATGGACGCCGCCTATCAGGATGACGTTTATGTCGACGACCGCACCATCGACAGCCATATCAAGCGGCTGCGGCGCAAATTCCGCGAGGTAGATTCCGATTTCAACGCAATCGACACACTCTATGGCGCCGGATATCGCTTCTCCGAAGAATGACGGCATGGGTGCGGACGGCCTGCGCTGGTCCGGGCGGATCAGCCTCACGCCGCGCATCCTGGCCGTCAATGTCTTTGCGCTCGCGTTGCTGGCGGGGGGATTCTTCTATCTCGACAGCTATCGCACCCGCATCGTCGATGCGCGGCTGGAACAGTCGGCGCGGGAGCTGCAATTGCTGGCAATCGGGCTGGAGAGCGCGCCGCCCGAACGGCAGGGCCAGCTGATCGCCGCCTATGCCCGCCAGACCGGCGACCGGGTGCGCCGCTACGCCGCCGACGGTCATCGCCTGTCCGATAGTTTCACGATGGACGCGCCACGCTACCGCCTGCGCCAGCCGTCGGAAGAAGGCTGGCAACGCCATGTTGCCCGTTTCCTCGACAAGGCGATGGACCGGGTCGTATCGGCCGACCGTCCGCCTGACTTTACCGAACCGACCGTCGATCGCGCGGAAGGCTGGCCCGAAGTCCAACTGGCGCGCAAGACAGGACGACCGCAGGCGGTCAACCGCTATGCCCCCGATCGGACATTCGTGATTTCAGCCGCGGTGGCGATGCGCGACGGCACCAGCCTGTTCGCGACCGAAAATGCCCGCGACATCACCCGCACCGTCCGGGCAGAGCGGCTGCGGCTGGGCATGGTGCTGGCTGTGGCTGCGCTGGCATCCGTGCTGCTCTCGCTGTTCCTGGCCCGCACCATCGTCCTGCCGCTCCAGCGCCTCGCCCGCGCTGCCGTGCGCGTGCGGCTGGGCCGGGCACGGCAGGTCACTGTGCCGCGTTTGCCCGAGCGGCGTGACGAAATCGGGATGCTGGCCCGCGCCCTGTCCGACATGAGCCAGGCGCTGCGCCAGCGGATCGACGCGACCGACGCATTTGCCGCCGATGTCAGCCATGAACTTAAAAACCCCATAGCCTCGCTCCGCTCCGCCCTCGACGCGCTCGACCGGGTCGATCGGCCGGATCTGCGCGCGCAGTTGATGGCGATCGCGCAGGATGATGTCCGCCGCCTCGACCGGCTGGTCACAGACATTGCCGAGGCCTCCCGCGTCGATGCAGAACTGTCGCGCACCCGGTTCGAGCCGATCGATCTGGGCCAGCTGATAGAAAAGATCGTCGGCGCCCATGAAGCACGCGGCGTGCCGCGCGGGGTCCGCCTCGCCTTCGCCCGCCCGCGCAAGGATGTCGCGGTCGTGCTGGGGGAGGAACAGCGGCTCGTCCGTGTGCTGGAAAATCTGATCGACAACGCCATTTCCTTCTCGCCGGACGGCGGACTGGTCCAGGTGGTCGCGACCGTGGCTGACGACCAGGTTCTGGTCAGCGTCGAGGATGAGGGGCCGGGCGTCCCGGAATCAGAGCGCGAACATGTGTTCCGCCGTTTCCACAGCGTCCGCCCCGAAGGCGAAAGTTTCGGCAAACATTCAGGCCTTGGCCTGGCGATTGCCCGCTCCATCATCGACGGTCATCAGGGCCGCATCAGCATCGCCGACCGACAGGACGCCCAGAGCGGTGCCTGCTTCATCCTGCACCTGCCCATGGCGGTGGCGCGCGATCCGGGGATGGTGTCGGAATAACCGGAAACATGCGGCCATGGCGGTTGGCGGCGGCCCGATAGCGGGCTAGGGTGCAGAGCCATCATGTCGACCGTCCCCGTCCCCCGTCGGCGTTTCGACCGCCTTGCCCTTGCCGCGCTGCCCGGCCTGCTGGCGATGTTGGGTGGCTGTTCCAGCGAGAGCAACGACCCCGTGGTCGTCAGCGTCGTGGGCGAGCGCGACGATTTCGCCAAACCCTTGCAACATCTGCCCGATCCCGGTGCCAAACTGATCCTGGAAGCGACCGCACAAGGACTGGTCGCCTTCGACGCCCGCGGCGACATCCTGCCTGCGCTGGCGCAGCGCTGGATCGTGGAGGATGACGGGCGCAGCTACATCTTCCGCCTGCGCCGCGCCTTCTGGGCCAATGGCGCGCGCGTCACCGCGCCCGACGTTGCGCGGATGCTGATGGCGCGGATTGAATCGCTGCGCCGCTTTGATCCCGACGGGCCGCTCGACGCGGTGCAGGCGGTTGTGCCGATGACCGGCGAAGTGATTGAAATCCGCCTCGCCGCCGCCCGCCCGCATGTCCTCCAGATGCTCGCCCAGCCACAAATGGCCATAATCTCGCGCGACGGCGGCACCGGACCCTATCGCCGCAAGATTTGGGGCAAGGCCGTGATCCTGACCCCGGTGGACCGGCTGAGCGACGGGGATGAGGCGGAGGATGCGCCCATCCCCGCCTGGCAGACGCGCGTCGTGCGCGCCGAACGGGCCGCACTGGCGATCGTGCGGTTCCGCGAACGCCAGGCCGCGCTGGTGCTGGGTGGCCGCCTGGCCGACTTGCTGCTGCTGGTTCCCGCGGGGATCGATCGCGATGCGGTGCGGGCTGATCCGGTTCAGGGGTTGCTGGGGCTGGCGGTGACGGGCCGGGGCCGCCTGCTCGACGATGGCGGGGTGCGCGCGGCGATCAACATGGCGATCGACCGCAGCCAGATCCCCGCGCAGCTTCCGATCGGCGGCTGGGCCACCAGCGAACGAATCGTTCCCGTCCAGCTCGACCTTGGACGACCGCCGACCGAACCCGACTGGGCGACGCTGTCGATGGACGACCGGCGTAACCAGGCGAGCGCCGCTGTGGCAATCTGGCGCGACGAGCATGGCGACCCGCCGCCACTGCGCATCGCGCTACCGCAGGGTCCGGGCGCAACCCTGTTGTTCGGGCTGCTGCGCCGCGATCTTGCGGCCATCGGCCTGACGGTGCGCCGTGTCCCCCTTACCGGCGACGCGGACCTGCGGCTGATCGACGAAGTCGCCGCCTATGACAGCGCGCTCTGGTATCTGGGCCGGGTCGGCTGCGCCCGCAAAATCCATTGCAGCAATGAGGCCGACGCGCAGCTACAGGCCGCCAGCCTTGCCAGTGCGCCGGCCGAGCGCGCCGCCCGCATCGCGGAGGCCGAAGCACTGATGGTCGCGCATAATGGCTATATTCCGCTGGGCGCGCCGATCCGCTGGTCGCTGGTGTCCAAGCGGCTCAACGGCTTCCTGCCCTCGCCGCGCGCGCGCCACCCATTGAACCATCTGTTCCGCCGCACCAATTAGGGACGGCAACAGGAGACGCCTTGCCCATGCCGATTTCGCCCGATCCCGCAAAGGCTGGCGCCCGCGCCATGCCGGGCTTTGGCCGCGACCCCGCTTCGGTCCGCCGGCGCATCGAAACGATGGAGGAGGTGCTGGAGCGGCTGTTCATCGTTCCGGGCATCAACCGCCCGGTCGGCATCGACTCCATCGTCGGGCTGGTGCCGGTGATCGGCGACCTGGCGACCGCGTCGATGGGCATATGGATGATCTGGGAAGCCCGCAATCTGGGCATGTCGAAATGGCAGCTGACCCGCATGTCGGCCAATGTCGGGGTCGATACGCTGCTGGGCGCGATACCCTTTGTCGGCGACCTGTTCGACTTCGCGTTCCGATCGAACAGCCGCAACCTGCGCATCATCCGCAAGCATCTCGACAAGCATCATCCGTCCACGGTGACGATCGACGGCTAGCGGTCCGCCCCCGCACTGTTCCCCAGCGCCTGGACATTGGGATCAAGGTCTAGAATCAGCCCCGGCTTGCGCGCTGGCACCGGCGCTTCGTGTGGCGTGGTCTGCACGGCGGGACGGCGCGGATTGGGGATATTCGGCCCCGGCTGTATCCGCACATAGCTTGCAACCGGCGCCCCGCCCTGATGCGCCGGGCAGCGGGTAAAGTCCATCGCCCGGTTCATGCACAGCCACACCTCGCTCAGCCAATTGCCGCGCGTCGTCGTGACACGCACCATGTCCGGCTTCAGCCCCCGGTTGGCGCGCGCAAAGGCTTGGGCAAATTGCCCCACGGTCAGGCTCTTCGTCCGCGCCAGCGCGCCCATGTCGGGATAGCGGACCGACTGGTATAACGCTCGCGACAGGTTGAAATACAGCTCCGGCTTGCTCGTCATGCATGTGCCATGCTTGGCCCATTCATGCTGGATCAGCTGGACAGAGGGCGTCGCGCACAGATTCTGCCGGATCACTTGCCGGGGCACCAGATCGGCGGCGCGGCAATATTGCGGCCACTCCTTGCCAAAGCCGTCGGGCCACAGGCCATGCAGCGTGAAACCGAACCGGCCGTTCCTGCCCCCGCACTGTAGCGCGCTGCGCCCGCCCCGCGCGGTCGAACAATATTGCGGCGACCAGCTGAGCGCCAGCGTATAGCTGCCGACCGGCAGGATGCGCTTGGGTTCCTTTGCGCTCGGCCCCTCAATATCGGGCCGGGCGATCTGCTCGGGCGGACTGCACTGCGCCGACTGCGCCAGCGCCGTCCCCGGCAGCGCGATCAGCCCCAGCACGGCCAGCCCCTTAAGCATAAGCGAAATCCAGCCCGATATCGGCTGCCGGAGCCGACTGGGTCAGCCGCCCGACACTGATATAGGTGACGCCGGTGTCCGCTTTCGCCCGGATCGTCTCCAGCGTCACCCCGCCCGACGCCTCGGTCGGCACCCGTCCGGCGACCAGCGCCGTCGCCTGCCGCAGCATCGCCGCATCCATATTGTCGAGCAGCAAATGGGTCGCCCCGGCATCCAGCGCCGGTTCGATCTGGTCGATCCGGTCGACCTCGACGATGATCTGCGCAACCCCGGCAGCAACCGCACGGCGCACCGCTTCGCCGACCGATCCGGCGACCGCGACATGATTATCCTTGATCATCGCCGCGTCCCACAGCCCCATGCGATGATTGGTCGCCCCGCCCATCCGCGTCGCATATTTTTCAAGGCAGCGCAGGCCGGGGATAGTCTTGCGCGTGTCCAGCAGCGTCGCACCGGTCCCGGCGATCGCATCGACATAGGCCCGCGTCATCGTCGCAATCCCGCTCAGATGCTGCACCGTATTGAGCGCCGACCGCTCCGCCGTCAGCATCGCCCGCGCCTTGCCCCTGATGCGCAAAATGTCGGTCCCGGCCGCCACCTGGTCGCCATCCTGACGCAACTGCTCGATCACGACATCAGGATCGAGCGCCCGGAAAAACGCCATAGCGACAGGCAGTCCTGCCAGCGTGACCGCATCGCGCGAGTCCATGACGCCATCGAACATCGCATCTGCCGGAATCACCGCCTCGCTCGTCACATCGCGCCCGTCCGGGCCAAGATCCTCGGCGAGGGTGGAGGCGACGAAAGCGGCAAGGTCGAAATGGGGGAGGGAGAAGGTCATGATCTACCGCGCGCCCAGATCGCCCAACCCCACCGTGGCGCTGGCCATTTCCAGCATCCGGTCCAGGCTCTTCTTCGCGCCCAGACGCAGCGTCTCGTCCATCTCGATGCGCGGCTGGAGATCGCGCAGCGCCAGATAGAGCTTCTCCATCGTGTTGAGCGCCATATAGGGACAGATGTTGCAGTTGCAGTTGCCGTCCGCACCCGGCGCGCCAATGAAGGTCTTTTCCGGCACCGCCTTTTCCATCTGGTGGATGATATGCGGTTCGGTCGCAACGATCAGCGTGTCGCCCGGCATGGTCTTGGCAAAGTCCAATATGCCGCTGGTCGATCCGACATAATCGGCATGATCGACGATATAGGGCGGACATTCGGGATGCGCGGCGATCGGCGCGTCGGGGTGCTGCACCTTGAGTTTCAGCAATTCGGTCTCGCTGAACGCCTCATGCACGATGCAAACGCCCGGCCAGAGCAGCATATCGCGGCCCAGCTTGCGCTTCAGATAACCGCCCAGATGCTTGTCAGGGCCGAAGATGATCTTCTGGTCCCTGGGAATCTGCGACAGGATTTTCTCAGCGGAGGAGGACGTAACGATGATGTCGGACAGCGCCTTCACCTCGGCCGAACAGTTGATGTAGCTCAGCGCAATATGGTCGGGATGCGCCTCGCGGAACGCCTTGAACTGGGCGGGCGGGCAGCTGTCCTCCAGACTGCAACCCGCATCCATGTCGGGCAGTACCACGATCTTGTCGGGCGACAGGATCTTGGCCGTCTCCGCCATGAAGCGCACGCCGCAAAAGGCGATCACGTCCGCATCCGTCTCCGCCGCCTTGCGCGACAACTCCAGCGAGTCGCCGACGAAATCGGACAGGTCCTGTATTTCGGGCGACTGATAATAATGACCCAGGATCACGGCGTTGCGCTCCTTGCGCAGCCGCTCAATCTCTGCGCGCAGGTCGGTGCCCTGCGGAATGCCGGTAAAAGCGTTCATGTCCTAACTCCTCGGTCCCTTGACAGCGCCCTAACGCTGCCGTTGCCGGTTGGCCAGCACCTCGTTGATCGGCGTGGTCACGTCCCATTGTTCGCGATTGCGGCCTTTGCGTTCCGGCGGGAAGGTGACGATCACCCGCGCATCGCCATAGCCCGCCGCGTTGAGCGGGGCCGTCATCAGCTTGCCAATCGCCGCCCGGCCATAATCGCGCGCCTGCGCCATGCGTTCGGGCGAGCGCGCGGTCGCCAGCGCGCGACTCTGCGCATGGGCGGAAACGCGGCGGCTCAGCGCCTCGCTCGCCTGCCGGGTCACGAAGAGGCCATTGGTCTGCACCAACGTGCGGCGGCTCTCATCGACATTGGGCTTGCCCGGCATCACGTCGGGCGCATTGACGATCAGCGTGCGGGTCTGTTCGTTCCATTCCAGATCGCCCGCGTCCAGTCCGCTGACATCGACAAAATAATCGACCGAGAAGGGCATTTTGACGACCTGATCGGATTTGAGCAGGCCAAAACCGCGCACATCCTGCGCGCTGCTCTGGATCGTGCCGTTGAGTTCGGAGACTTTAAGGCTGCTCACCCCGGCGATCTTGGCCGCAATCACCTTGGTGACCGCAGACCCGTCCTCCTCGACTGCCACGACATAATCGCGGTCATAGCGCTGCCAGCCAAGCCACATCGCTCCGGCTACGAACAGCAGGACCAACGCCGCCGCAACCGGCCCGGCATAGCGTTTCAGCGCATCTGCCACAGGCCGTCCGCCGCGCGCACGATCCCGCGCTGATCCAGGTCGATCAGATGCGCCAGCACCGACCGGCCCGCAGCGGGATGCAGGCGCGGATCGACGCCCTTGTACATCTCCGCCACCATATCGGGGATGATGCTGTCGCCATTGCGCTCCAGAAAGCGCAATATCTGTCCCTCGCGCTGCTTGCGATGCCCCATCATGCCGCGCACCAGCCGCTGGGGAGTGTCGATCGGTTCGCCATGGGCGGGATAATAGACCATATCCTCGCGCTCCAGCAGCCGCTGCATCGACCGCATATAATCGGCCATGTCGCCATCGGGCGGCGAAATCACGCTGGTCGACCAGCCCATGACATGATCGCCGGTGAACAGCGCCTGCTCCTCGACCAGCGCGAAGCACAGATGATTGGACGTATGCCCCGGCGTTGCCACCGCCTCCAGCGTCCAGCCTTCGCCCATCAGCCGCTCACCGTCCGCCAGCACCCGGTCGGGGCGATAGGCCGCGTCGAACGCCGCATCGGCGCGCGGCCCGTCATCGTCCAGCGTCAGCGGTGCGCAGCCGATCACCGGTGCCCCCGTCATGGCGCTCAAGGGCCGCGCCGCCGGGCTATGATCGCGATGGGTATGGGTGCAGACAATCGCCACCACAGGCCGCCCCGCGATCGCCGCCATCAGCGCCGCCAGATGCTCCGCCTCTTCCGGGCCGGGATCGATCACCGCCACGTCGCCCGCGCCGACCACATAGGTCTGGGTGCCGGTAAAGGTGAAGGGCGACGGATTGGGCGCCAGCACGCGCGCGACCAGCGACGACAGCGACATCGCCACCCCGGTGGGCAGGTCGGCCAGATCAAATGGGGGTGCCATGCCTCCCATGTGCCTATTTCCAGCCGGATTTCAAGGTGGAGGTCTGGCAGCACGCAATCCCACCCCTAATCCTCCCCTGCAAGG
>NZ_CAVK010000200.1 GCF_000382885.1 Sphingobium indicum BiD32 | reverse complement strand
TCTCGACTTCGCTCGAAACGAACGGATCAAGGTGATTGCGCGCCTAACCGCGCGCGGCGACGATCCGTTCGATCAGCACGACATCCTCCACCTTGTCCGCGTCGATGCAGGCTTCGGCATTTTCCATCGCCACCAGCCACGCGACCAACCCGAAACGCCGCCCGATCCGCGCGATACCGCCACGCAATGTCAGGATGCGCAGCAGCGTGCCAATCAACGCGACCGGACCAAAGGCAGACACGATCTTCCAGCCCTTCTTGCGGTCCTGCTCGACCTCCTGCCACAATGCGATGACCGATTTCGCCCGATCGCTACCGAACCAGAAGATATTGGCACCCGACCACCAGCCATCGCGAAATTTGAGCCAGGTGCGGCGTGAGGCGGGATAGCGCGCCAGCAGCGTCGCCCGCTCGACCATCGCCACGGCAATGTCCGCACCCGCAGCCTCGCCCGTAAACTGGTCCAGCATGGCGCTATCCAGCAACACATGATCGGCGGTGGTGAGCAAAATCGGAAAGGGCACATCGCCCCGCTCCAGCAGCGCCAGCAGCGAGGATGCAATGCCCGCCCCGCTCTGCTCGAACCGCACGCGCGGATCGGCCATCAGCCAGGCGGTGGCGGGATCGGCGGCAAAGGGATCGGCCGACTGGGTGAGGATAATGACCTGCCCCACCGCGTGATGCGACAGCAGCGTGCGGGCGGGATGGTTGATCATCGGTTCGCCCGCCACCGGCACCAGCGGCTTGATCGTCACCCCCGCTGCCACCGCTAGCGGATCGGGTGTGGGCCGTGATCCGGCGAGCAGGATGGCAGTGATGGCTGCGGTCATGGCAGCCCTCTAGCCAAGCAGGGGCAGCACGGAAAGCAGCTTATTTCCCACTCGCCGCCGGCGCGACCGCCTGTTGCGCAAACCGGTCCTGCTGGCCGACCTGCAGCCCCTTATAATGCGCCAGCCTTGCGCGGAAGGCCGACAGTTCAGCTCCGGCCAGTTGCGCGGTGGTGGTAAATTTCACCGACAGCGGATTGATCGTCCCGCCATTGCGATAGAGTTCGTAATGGAGATGCGGTCCGGTCGACAGGCCGGTGGAACCCACATAGCCGATCACCTGGCCGCGCCGCACCCGCTGGCCCGGCGCGGCGGCGATGCGGCTCATATGGGCGTAACCGGTGGCCAGGCCGCCGCCATGCTGGATGCGGACAAAATTGCCATGGCCGCCATGCCGCCCGGCAAAGGCCACCACGCCATCGGTGACGGCATAGATGGGCGATCCGTAGCGCGCAGCAAAATCAATACCTGCGTGCATCCGCGTATAGCCCAATATCGGATGCCGCCGCCGCCCATAGCCCGACGTCATGCGCCCCGCGACCGGCGATGACAGCACGCCGCGCCGTTCGCCCACGCCCGACGCCTCGAACCATTCGGTGCGGCCATCCCTGGTCCATTTGAGCATGTCGACCGACTTGCCGCTGGCGCGCTTCAGGCCCGCATAGAGAAGATCGCCCACTTCAACATCGCCGGTTTCGGCGCGGCGATAGGCGGTGACGATATCATAGCGGTCTCCCGCGCCAATCCCGCCCAGATCGACCTGCCCCGCGATCACCCGCAGGAAGGCCTGCACCGCCTTGGGCGGCGCTCCGGCCGCGCGGGCGGAACGATAGATGCTGTCGCCAACCACGCCCTGAATCCGCAGCGGCGTATCATCGACGCGAATGGGGATGCGCTTGACCGACAGCACGCCGCCTGTCCGCGTCAGTTCCAGCCCCAGGTCGAGCCGGGCGCGGAACGCCAGCTTGTCGAGCGGCCGGGGCCGGTCGCGACTGGCCCGGCGTCCCAATATGATGTCGAGCCGCGTGCCCGGCTTCACACCGCCACTAATATCCCCACCGACCAGCGCGTTGATTGTCGCCACGTCACCACCGCTGACGCCTGCGCGGGAAAGCGCACGGGAAAGCGTATCGCTGCTGCCGACCTGCGCGTTCAATTCGATCTGCGGTCGTTCGGGCGTCTGGCGCAGCGGCTGCACCGCGTCGGTCGATCCCATGCGATGGCCACTGTCCGCGCCCAGTGCCAGCGGCGTGATCATCTGGCTGCGCACTTCGTCAAACTGCTTGTCGCCCAGCAGCGCCCCCGGCGCACCAGGCAAGGGTTGGAATCCCGGCGAGAGATAAAGCGCGGTGGCGCACAGGCCGATACAGGTGGCGAGACCGCGAAACCATGTCAGGCTGCCGACGCGCTGGCCAAGGTCAGGGACCAGTTCCACCTCGTCCGACCACTCGCGCAAACGTGCGCGCCAGTCCTGCGGCGGTGGCGCTACCGGCGTGCGGGCAAGCGAATCGGCCAGCCACAGCGACATGGACGCGCCGCCCTGTTGCGAACCGAACTGGCTTTCCTGAAACAAACCCGCGACCCCCAGGGCATTTTTATCATTGCGTCCGCAACGGCCCCGCGCGCCGTGCGTCGAGCGCGACTGTTGTGAACCCGCAAGGTTAAAGTCAAATAAAGACCGCGTGATGACGGGCTTTGTTGCGATGAATCGTGCCAGCAGCCGGACAGGATCGTGTCGCACGATGGAACTTGTAAATCCGCTTGCCCCCGGCCCCGTCCTGCCCGACAGAATGGGCCATGGTCCAGTTCACCCGTTCGCCCGTTACCGCCGTCCTGGGCCCGACCAACACCGGCAAAACCCATTTGGCGGTCGAGCGCATGTGCGGTCACTCCAGTGGCATGATGGGCTTTCCGCTGCGGCTGCTGGCGCGCGAAGTCTATGACCGGGTGGTGGCGATCAAGGGACCAGCGCAAGTTGCGCTGATCACTGGCGAGGAAAAGATCGTCCCGCCACAGGCCCGCTATTTCCTCTGCACCGCCGAATCCATGCCGCTCCAGAGCGATTACGCCTTCGTCGCATTGGACGAAGCACAGATCGGCGCGGACCCGGAACGCGGCCATATCTTCACAGACCGGCTGCTGCGCGCCCGCGGGCGCGAGGAGACGATGATCCTGGGATCGGCCAGCATCGCCCGGCTGGTCAAGTCGCTCATCCCCGATGTCGATATCATCGGCCGTCCGCGCTTTTCGACTCTCTCCTATGCGGGCGCGAAGAAGCTCTCCCGCCTGCCCAAACGCTCGGCGATCGTCGCCTTCTCCGCCGAGGAAGTCTATGCCGTGGCCGAAATGCTGCGGCGCTTTCGCGGTGGCGCGGCGGTGGTCATGGGCGCGCTTAGCCCGCGCACCCGCAACGCGCAGGTGCAGATGTTCCTGAACGGCGAGGTCGATTATCTGGTCGCCACCGACGCCATCGGCATGGGGCTGAACCTGGACGTCGCCCATGTCGCCTTCGCGTCGCTGCGCAAGTTCGATGGCCGCCGCAGCCGTCGGCTGACGGTCGCGGAAATGGCGCAGATCGCCGGGCGCGCGGGCCGCCATCACAAGGACGGCACCTTTGGCAGTCTGGGCGGAGAGGATGGCAGCGCCGCCTTTACCCCGGAAGAAATCGAGGCGATCGAAGCACACCGCTTTCCGCCGATCGAACATCTATATTGGCGCGATGGCGCACCCCGGCTGGACAGTCTGGCGACCCTGATCGCCGATCTGGAGGAACGGCCGGACCGCCCCGAACTGCGCGCCGCGCCCGAAGCGGTCGATCTCGCGGTCCTCAAACGCATGGCCGTCGACCCCACTGTCGTCGATCGCGTGCGCGGCCAGCGGCAGGTCGCGCGGCTCTGGGACGCCTGCGGCCTGCCCGATTTCCAGAAACTGGGCGCAGACCATCATGCCCGCACCGTCAGCCGCATCTGGCATTTCCTTTCGGAAGGAACGGGCCATATTCCGCGCGACTGGTTCGCCCAGCAACTGGCCCGGCTCGATTCGGTGCAGGGGGATATCGACACATTGTCCGGCCGGATCGCGGCGGCGCGGACATGGGCCTATATCGCCCATCGCGCCGACTGGCTGGCCGATCCCGCCGAAATGGCGGAGCGCACCCGCGCGCTGGAGGAAAAGCTGTCCGACGCGCTGCATGCCGCGCTGACGCAGCGTTTCGTCGACCGGCGCACCACCGTCTTGTTGCGTGACATTGGCCAAAATGTGAACCAGTTACCCGTGACGGTAGAGGCCGACGGCACCGTCTGTGTAGATGGCGAAACGATCGGGCGACTTGACGGCTTCCGATTCTCGGTCGATCCCGCTACGCGCCATCAGGACAGGAAATTGCTGTTGGCTGCGGCGGAAAGGCGCCTTGGAAAGGTATTACGGGTGAAGGCAGACGAATTGATCGGCGCGGCGGACGTGGATTTCGCGCTTCTGGATGCAGCGGGCGACACGCCCTGCATCGCGTGGAGTGGCACGCCGGTCGCCACATTGCTGGCGGGACCAACCCTGCTGACGCCCGAAATCCGGCTGGATCGCGCGATTTTGGCGCTGGATCAGGATGTGCAGAAGCAAGTGACATCGCGCCTGACCAACTGGGTCGATGCGCAAAAGCAGAAGCATTTGTTGCCCCTGGTCAAGATGGCCGAAAGCGCCGCCGACCCGCAGGTGCCGCCCGTCGTGCGCGCGGTGTTCGCGCAACTGGGCGATGCTGGCGGTGTCAGCCCGCGCACCGACCTCGATTCGGCGCTCGGCCATCTGGACAAGGACCAGCGCCATTTGCTGCGCCGTGCTGGCATCGACATCGGCGTGCTGGATATTTATCACCCCGGCCTGCTCAAGCCCGGCGCGGCGCGCTGGCGCGGTGCCTTGCTCGCGGCGCGGATCGGCAAGCCCTGCCTGCCCCTGCCCCTGCCCGGCCTCACCCTGATTCCCGCGGGTGAGAAATTCGACCAGATGGGCGCGCGGATCGCTGGGTTCCGCACCTTTGGCGAACAGATGCTGCGCATTGACATGGCCGAACGCATGGCTCGCACCGCCCATGAAGCCATTGCCAAGGGCGAAGCCTTTACCGCCACCAGCCCGCAGATCGTCTCGCTCGGCCTGTCCGAAGCCGCCTTCCTGGCGCTGATGCGGGCCGCCGGTTTCCGCGCGGTCGAAGGCGCAGAGGAGGGCAATCCCAACTGGGTGTTCAAGGGCCGGCAAAAGGCACGCCCACCCCAGCAGCAGCAGCACCCGGCGCGCGAAGGCAAGCCGCGCGGCAAGCCCGCGCCCCGCCCCGCCGCCGCGACACCCGCCAGAGCGCCTGCTGCGCCTGCCAACAACGCCTTTGCCGGTCTCGCCGCGCTGCTCGGCCGCAATGGCTGATCCGGTCGCGGTGGGCGGCCATGGCCCGACACTGCGCATCGACAAATATCTGTGGTTCGTCCGGCTGTGCCCCAACCGGTCGAGCGCGCAGAAATTGGCCGAGGATGGTCACATCCGCGTCAACGGCCGCCGCATAGAGCGCGCCCACGCTGCGGTGCGTGTCGGCGACCTCATCACCTTCCCCCACGGCCAAGGCGTGCGCGTGGTCCGGGTAGCGCAACTGCCGGTGCGGCGTGGCCCGGCGGTGGAGGCGCAGGGCTGCTATGAGGAACTGACGGTCGGGGGTGAAGGGTAAATTATAGGCCCACATTTGTAATAATGTAGGCCATAGGGTATGAGAAGCAGATGAGCCGCCTGACCATCGACATCACCGATCAGCAGCACCAAAGCCTCAAGGCAATGGCCGCACTGCAAGGCAAGACGATCAAGCAATATACGCTGGAACGGCTATTTCCGTCACAGATCGACGACGGCGACACGGCATGGGACGAATTGCGCGACTTGCTGCAACAGCGGATCGCGGAAGGGCGTGTGGGACATGTTTCGCCGCTGAGTGCCGAGGACATTGTCGCGGATGAGTTGAGCCGGAACCGGCGCGCTTGACGCCAGCCTATATATTGACCGCGACGGCAGCTGACGAACTGCGCGATATCATTGCCTACACATACACGCGCTGGGGCGACCATCAGGCAAGTGCCTATTCCGCCAAACTCCTGAATTGCATGAACGCCGTAGCGACCGGGCACGGCACATTTCGCGACATGCAGGCGTTACATCCCAGCCTTCGCATGATCAGATGCGCACGCCATTATATCTTCTGCCTTATGCGCGAAAACGATCCCGCCCTGATCGTCGCCCTCTTGCATGAGCGGATGGACCTGATGACACGTTTGGCCGACCGGTTGGGAACATAAGGTAAATGGGTTATCCCACATACCCCCTTCATACACCCCTGCAACGGTATATACTTCCACACCGCTCACGCTAAACCACCCCTACGCCTTCGCCAACATTATCCTCATTGACCTTGCGCTTGCCTCGTCATAGCAGGGCCGCGCTTTTCCAACCAAGAGTGCCCTGACAATGACCTATGTCGTGACCGACAACTGCATCCGCTGCAAATATATGGATTGCGTCGAGGTCTGCCCCGTCGACTGTTTCTACGAGGGCGAGAATATGCTGGTCATCAATCCGAGCGAATGTATCGATTGCGGTGTGTGCGAACCGGAATGCCCGGCCGAAGCGATCCTGCCCGATACCGAAAATGGCCTGGAAAAATGGCTGGAGCTCAACACCAAATATTCGGCCGAATGGCCCAACATCACGGTCAAGGGTGAAGCGCCTGCCGACGCCGACGAGATGAAGGGCGTTGAAGGCAAGCTGGAGAAGTATTTTTCCCCCGAACCCGGTTCGGGCGACTGATCCGGGCGGCCCTGCGCCGCCCCCCTCCCATCCATTTTGCCTTGCGCTCCCGGCGATTATGTCCGGGGGTGGTAATTTTGTTACGAATCTGCTATGTAGGTTTCAACGGTCGGACACCCTCCTGTCCGTCCCTGGAGAATTAGCTTCATGTCCTGACGGTGGCGCCGTGGACCCCCCATGCATATGCCCCTTGCGCATATGTTCCGCGACGGCCCCGTTCCCCGGTTGATTGGAAAGGTTCCAAATGGCTGCCAAGGCGCTGTCCTTTGACGTTGGTGATTATGTCGTTTACCCCAAGCATGGCGTGGGCCGTGTGATCGAACTGCAAAAAGAGCAGATCGCTGGCATGGAGCTGGAGCTGTACGTGCTCCGCTTTGAAAAGGAGCGCATGACGCTCCGCGTGCCGACAAACAAGGCTGAAGGCGTCGGGATGCGCAAGCTGTCCTCCAACAAGACGCTCGAAGAATCGATGGAAACATTGAAGGGCAAGCCCAAGGTCAAGCGCACCATGTGGTCGCGCCGCGCGCAGGAATATGAAGCGAAGATCAATTCGGGCGATCTGGTGTCGATCGCCGAAGTGACCCGCGACCTGTTCCGGGCCGACGACCAGCCTGAACAAAGCTATTCCGAACGCCAGATTTTCGAGGCTGCTTCCAGCCGTCTCGCCCGCGAACTGGCGGCGATGGAAGAAACCGACGAACCCGCCGCGCTCAAGAAGATCCTCGCGATCCTCAACGAAGCTGCGCCGAAATATGTCAAGGTCGAAGGCTGACATCAGCCATTGACGCAAAAAGGGCGCGCCTTGCGAAAGGCGCGCCCTTTTTTGTGCAGTCATGCGCGGGCTTATTCGCTCTTGGTGCCAACCGCATCCTTGGCCGCATCGCCAACATCGCTGGCAGCCTGTCCGACCTCGGTCGCGGCGCTGGTAACGGCATTGTCCTTGCTCGTCTCGCTGCTGACCAGGAAGAAAGCGGCGACTGCCACCACAACCACCAGCAGCAGGATGGCAAAGGTCATGCCCCCGCCGCTGCGCTTTTCGATCACCGTGGTCGTCGTCGTTGCCGGGCGTTCCTGATAGTCGGCCATGAAACTCTCCTCCTCGTCATCATAGATGGCCGCATAATGCGCGGCGGAGCGAGAGGGTTCCGGTGCGATGCTGCCGGACTATTCGCCGATCGGCACGAACGCCCCCTTGGCGCGATCCTTGACCACCGCATCGGCGCGGAACACCGAACCGCTCATCGTGATATAGATGCCCGGCTCGGCCACCTGCACAGTCGCAAAGGCCATGCCCAGATTGAAGCTGGCATCGCTCTCGCCAAAACGCGCCGGGGCCAGCGCACCGACCAGCACCACGGTCTTGCCGGGAATCTCGGCCAGCACCTTTGCCGTGTCGGTCATGGTGTCGGTGCCATGGGTGATGACGATATGGTTTTCCGGCGCGGCAGCGACGCGGGCATGGATCAGCGCACGATCTGCATCGTCCAGTTCCAGACTATCCTTGCGCACCACTTCCTCGATACGGAAGGGCCGCTTGACCCGCGCCACTTCCAGCAACCGGGCCATCACCGTTTCGCCGACCTGATAGTCGGACAACGCATCGAAATAGATTTTGTCGATCGTGCCGCCGGTGGTCAGGATCAGGATGGATGTTTCGGGGGATAGCATGAAAAGGTTCCGATCAAGATTATGCCTCGCGCGCCATCGCTTCGCCACGATCGCGGGCGGCAGTCAGCGTGTCGGTGAGCAGCGCCAGCAGCCTGTCGTCGGCGTCCAGAACGTTCATCCCCTCCCGCGTCATGCCGCCGGGGCTGGCGACGCGGTCGGCCAGCACAGCCGGACAGTCGCCGGTGTGGGCGCTGGCGCGGGCGGCCATATTGGCGGACCCCTGCACCGTAGCCAGCGCCATGCGCGCGGCCTGATCCGCCGGGATGCCCAGCGCCTCACCCGCCCTTGCCAGCGCATCGATGAAGCGAAACAGGAAAGCGGGACCGCAACCCGACAGCGCCGTCACCTGATTGAACAAGGCTTCGTCGTCGATCCATTCGGCGAGACCCAATGGCACGATCAGCGCATCAATATCTGCTTTTGCCTGCGCCGATGTAGCATCGTCAGCGAACAGCGCAGTGACACCTTCACCCAGTCCCACCGGCAGGTTGGGCATCGCCCGCACCATGCCTCGCACTGCCGGAAAACGCGCCCGCAAATCGGCCAGCGGCGTGCCGGCGAGGATCGAGACGATCCTCGTCTCCGCGCCACATAAAGGCGCAAGCGCAACGGCGACATCGGCGATCTGATAGGGTTTCATACCCAGCAGCACGGTCGTCCCGGCGGGCAGCGTGGCCGGATAGTCGGTGACGACCCTCACCCCATCAGCAACCGGACGCCCGCTCGGCCGCAGCACGATCACCCGCGCAGGATCAAGCCCGCAGTCCAGCCAGCGCGCCAGCATCTGCCCGGCCATATTGCCGCATCCGACAAGGAAAAGATGATCGGGCCAGCGGATCGCCACGCGCTCAGGCCTCGCCGCGGGTTTCGATCAGGCTGGCGGCTATCGCCTCGGTCGGGCTTTTGCCACCCCACAGCACAAACTGGAACACCGGATAGAAACGCTCGCACTCGTCGATCGCGGTTTCGACCAGCAATTGCGCCTGATCGAGCGTCAACGTCCCGCCCGCGCCCAGCAGCGCGCCGTGGCGGAACAGGATGATCCCGCTCGACGACCATAGCTCGAAATGGCCCAGCCACAGCTGCTCGTTGATCAGCCCCAGCGTCTCGTAAATCGTGCCGCGCTTTTCGTCGGTGACGCGAATGTCGGGCAGCGCCAGCAGTTGCAGCACCTGATCTTCGTCACGCCAGATACCGCGCAGTTCATATTGCGCCCAACTGCCTTGCGTGTTGGCAACGATCTCATCCTCGCCAACCTGCTCGTAGGTCCAGCCATGCGCCTCGAAAAAGGCAGCCAGCATGTCGATCGGTGCGGCTTCCTGGCCGCCATGCTCAAACTCGTCGCTATCCATCATCGGCGCGCCTTAACACCGCGAACGGCGAAAGGACAGACAGGATCAGTCCGCCTCAATGGGCTTGGTCTTGGCCGCCTTGACGGTCTTTTTAACCGGTTCGGATGTCTTGCCTTCCAGTGCGTCGATGCGGGCCTTGAGCAGCTCGACCTCCTCGCGCGCAGTGGCAGCCAGCGCCTTGACCGCATCGAATTCCTCGCGCGACACGAAATCCGCGCCGCCCATCCATTCCTTGGCCTTCTCGCGCGCATTGGCCTCAAACTCGCGGCTCATGCCCGCCACGGTTCCGGCCGCGCCATTCACCAGCTTGGCCAGATCGTCGAAAAAGCGGTTCTCGCTCTGCATGATGCTTATCCTCTCAACTGGCGCGGTGACCGCACCAAAAATCATATCTGGGTCTGGAGCGCCGGCGCGACAAGGGTTTCTGCGTCCGGGTTCAGCCGATTAATCTCATAATTGAGGAAGGAGGCGAAGGCCAGCCATACCAGATAGGGCAGCAACAGCCATCCGGCGACGCGGCGGATACGGCTGAACAGCCAGGCGGTCAGCGCCACCAGCACGAACAGGACGAGGATCAGGATGAGCGCGTTACCGACCTGATGCGCGCGGAAAAAGAGCGGCGACCAGGCCAGATTCAGCAGGAACTGGACCAGAAACAGGGTGATCGCCAGGCCCCGCCCCTTCGCCCCGCGCGCATGCAGCACGATCGCCAGCGCCAGCGCCATCGCGATATAGAGGATGGTCCATGCGACGCCAAATGCCCAGCCCGGCGGCATCAATGCAGGCTTTGCCAGCGCATCGAACCAGCGATTGCCAAAGCCGCTATTGGCGAACTGGCCCGACAGGAAACCCAGCAGGACGATGACCGGCACGGTCACCAGCGCCCAGCGCAGATAAGCAAGGCGCAATTGGCCGGGGGACGCGATTTCGTTCATCGGCAACGCTTCTCCACGCTCTTCCTATTCGGCCGGATCGGGCGAATCCTTCAACGCCGAATCCAGCTTGCGACCAACGGTTTGCGGAGAAACTGTCCGCTTCGCAACACGCGAATAGAATATGGGGATCAGGAACAATGTGATCAGCGTCGCCAGGCTGACCCCGAACACGATAACCACGCCGATCGAGTTGCGTGCCGCCGCCCCGGCACCGCCGCGAATCACCAGCGGCACGGCGCCGATAGCCGTAGCGATCGACGTCATCAGGATCGGCCGCAGGCGGCGGGTAGCGGCCTCCCGAATGGCCTGCGCCACTTCCAGCCCCTCGTCGCGCAACTGGTTGGCGAACTCGACGATCAATATCCCGTTCTTGGCCGCCAGCCCCACCAGCATGACGATGCCGATCTGGCTGTAGAGATTGATCGACCCGCCCGTGACGATCAGCCCCAGCACGCCGCCTGCCACCGCCAGCGGCACCGTGGCGATGATGACGCCAGGGTGGATGAAGCTTTCAAATTGCGCGGCCAGCAGCAGATAGACGATCAATATGGTGAGGCCGAAAATCAGCCAGATCGACCCGCCGGTTTCCCGCAAGGACTGGCTCTCGCCGCGATAGCCGATCGCCAGCACTTCGGGCGACTGGCGCGCTTCATTCTCCAAAAAGGCGAGCGCCTGTCCCAGCGACGTGCCGGGGGCCAGCGCTGCGGTCAGCGTGATCGCACGCAGCTTGTTATAGCGGTTGAGCTGGCGCGGCCCGGCGACTTCCTTGACCGTGACGACAGCCGATAGCGGCACCAGCGCGCCGGTACGGGTGCGCACCTGTATCCGTTCCAGATCCGCCAGCGTCTGCCGCCCGTCGCGTTCCGCCTGTACCAGCACGCGATATTCCTCGCCCCGGTCGACATAGGTGGTCACACGCCGTGACCCCAGCAGGCTTTGCAATGCCTGGCTGATGTCATTGACCGAAATGCCCAGATCGCCCGCCCGTTGCAGGTCAGTTTCGATCCGCATCTGCGGCTTGGTTTCCTTATAATCGCTGTCGACGTTGATGAGGCCGGGATAGCTGGCGGCCGCATCCATGATCCGGTCGCGCGCGGCCACAAGCCCTTCATAGGTCGACCCGGCCAGCACGATGTTCACCGGCAGGCCACGTCCACGACCCAGCCCAGACCGGGGGGCCGCATTGCCGCGCACGCCGGGCTGGTCAGCAATCACCTTGTTGATGATCGTCGCCACTTCCGCCGTGGTGATGGTCCGGTCCTCCCACGGGCGCAGGAAGGCGATGACATTACCGCCATTATAATCGTCGCTGGCACCAAAGCCCGCAGGCGTGCGGATCACCAGATTCTGGAGCGTCCCGTCCTTGCGCAGGAAAGCGAGGTCATCCTCTATCTTGCGCATGTAGATCATCATCCGGTCGAAACCGGTGCCTTCGGGCGCGCTGATCTGCCCATCGATCGCGCCGGTATCTTCGGCCGGGGCCAGTTCACTGGGCAACTGGGTGAACAACGCGCCCGCCGCGCCCAGAAACAGCGCCACGCCAAGCAGGGGCAACAACGGTTTGCGGATCGCATGATCGAGCCAGCGGGCATAGCCCCCCTCCAGCCGCTGGAACCTGTCGTCGATCCAGCGCGCCAGCCGCCCGCGCTCGGCATTTTTGAGCAACTTGGAACAGAGCATCGGCGCCAGGCTGAGCGAAATAAAGCCTGAAAAGGCTATCGCGGCGATCATCGCAACGGCCAGTTCGCGGAACAGCAGACCAGTCTGCCCGGCCAGGAACATCACCGGCACGAACACCGCGCACACCACCAGCGTGGTGGAAATAATCGCAAAGCCGACCTGCCGCGTGCCCAGATAGGCGGCGACCAGCGGATCTTCCCCCTGTTCGATACGGTGATAGACATTTTCCAGCACGACGATGGCATCATCGACCACCAGCCCGATCGCCAGCACGAAGGCGAGCAGCGTCAGCAGGTTGATCGACAGGCCCAGCAGCCACATGACCGCGCAGGTAGCCAGCAGGCAGATCGGCACGGTAATGGCGGGAATGATCGTCGCACGCACCGACCCCAGGAACAGGAAGATGACGAGGATGACGAGCAGCGCCGCCTCGATCAGCGTGTCATAGACATTCTCGATCGCCCGCTCGATGAACAGCGATTCGTCGGTGCCGATTGCGACCCGCATGCCCGCCGGCAGGGTCGGCTCCAGTTCCTTGATCAGCGCCTTGGCCTTTTGCGCCACGTCCAGCGTGTTTGCACCCGACTGGCGGATGATGCCGACGCCGATGGCCGTACCCTGGTTGGAGCGGAAACTGGTATAGGGATTTTCCGCCCCTTCCTCAATCCGGGCGACATCGCCCAGCGTCACCTGATAACCATCGGTGCCGCGTCCGACCACGAGCCGGGCAAACTGCTCAGGCGTGGCAAAGGGGCGCTCGACCCGCAACGTCTGGTTCTGGTCCTTGGATTCAAAGCGGCCTGCGGGCAGTTCGACATTCTGGCTGCGCAGCGCATTTTCCACGTCCGCAGGGGTGAATCCGAAGGCAGCAAGCTTTTCGGCATTGAACCAGATGCGCGTCGATGGCCGCGCCTCGCCGCTGATATTGACGCGCGCGACGCCGTCGATCGCGGCGAACCGATCGGCGACATTGCGGTCCAGATAATCGCTGATCCTGATCGGCGACCAGCCTGGCCGGGAAAAGGCCAGGAACAAAATGGGGCGGGCGTCCGAATCCACCTTGCGGATTTCGGGGGCCAGGGCGTCCTCCGGCAAATCCTCCACCACCGAACCCACCCGGTCACGCACGTCATTGGCGGCGGTGTCGATGTCGCGGGACGGGTCGAATTCGATATTGATGTTCGACGTGCCGTCCTGCGACGTGGACGTGATCATCTGGATGCCCTGCACGCCTGCGACCGCATCCTCGATCAGCTGGGTGATGCGGGTTTCCACGACCGACGCAGCCGCGCCGGTATAGCTGGTTTCGACCGATACGATCGGCGGATCGGTGTCAGGATATTCGCGCACCGAAAGGCTGAGATAGCCCACGACCCCGACGATGCAGAGCAGCACCGCGATAACGGCGGAAAAGACCGGGCGGCGGACGGACAGGTCGGACAATTGCATAGCGCGGGCCTAGCCTGCCGACTTGGGCGATGGCGCAGGCTTGTCGCCCGCCAACCGCACAGGCGCGCCATCGCTCAACTTGACGACACCATCGGTGACGACCATCTGCCCGGCCTTCACCCCGCCCAATATCTCGACCAGTCCGTTCTGGCGGATGCCGGTATCCACCTTGACCCGCTTGACCTTGCGATCCTCCACCACGAACACGAACTGTTCCTCGCCATCGCCGATCACCGCCAGTTCCGGCAGCGCAAGCGAGCGGCGCTGGCGCGACACGACGTTGACGGTCAGCAACATGCCGGGCTTTAGCGCGCGGTCGGGGTTAGGCAGGATGGCGCGCACGCGGACGGCGCGGGTGGCGGGATCGATCACCGGATCAATTGTCGCGATCGTGCCGGTAAAGGGCCGGTCGGGCCAGGCAGCGGACACGGCGCGGATCGCCTGCCCCGCCCGGATCGTGGACAGCCGGGTTTCAGGCACGGTGAAGTCCAGCTTGATCCGCGAAATATCGCTGACCGTGGCGATCGCCGTCCCCGCCGTCACGATCGCGCCGGGCGATACGGTGCGCAGGCTGACCCAGCCGCCAAAGGGCGCGCGGATCACCCGGTCGCTGATCGCGGCGCGGCTTTGGTCGGCGCTCGCCTTGGCCGCATTGGCCAGCGCAAGCTGCTGGTCGAGCAAGGCGGCCGTGGCGAAACCGCGTGCCTTCAAAGCCTGCACCCGTTGCAATTGCTGCCCGGCCTGCAACGCCTGTGCCTGCGCCGCCGCCAGTTCCGCCTGCTCCTGCGCAATCGCCATGGTCGCGATCACCTGCCCCTTGGCGACATAGCCGCCATCGGCAAAGTTGATCGACGTAACCCGCTCGGTCACTGGCGCGGACAGGATGACCTGTTCATTGGCAAGCGCCGTGCCGACCGCATCGAGCGTATCGGCAAAATCAGCGGTCGCTATAGGCGCCGCCTCGACCAGCGCGGCCGGGCGCGGCTTGGGTGCCTTGTCGCCACTGCAACCGGCAAGGCAAAGGGCGGTGAGAAGAAACAGGGAATTACGCATGGTGGAGGGCTATCGGGCCTTTCGGTGCGACACAACATGGCCTTTTGTCGCAAGATGTAACAACGTCCCAAATAACGAACATGGGGCATTTATCCACCAAGCCGGGCATAGAGTAGAAATTCAACATTACCCTGCGGTCCGGTGATGGGACTGGGCGTAACGCCGATAACGGTCCAGCCCTGCGTCTGTATCCATGCGGCCACGTCTTCGCAGACCCGCTCGTGGATTTCGGGATCGCGCACCACCCCGCCCTTGCCGACTTCCTCACGCCCTGCCTCGAACTGCGGCTTGATCAGCGCCACCAAGGCCGCGCCGGGGCGGGCGAAGGTCAAGGGCCGCTCCAGCACCTTGGCGAGCGCAATGAAGCTGGCGTCGCACACGATGATGTCGATCGGTTCGGGAACGTGCGCGGGTGTCAGGACGCGCGCGCTGGTCTGTTCATGGACAATGACGCGGTCGTCGCTGCGGAGCTTCCACGCCAGCTGGTTGGTGCCGCTGTCCACCGCATAGACTCTGACTGCGCCGTTAGTCAGCAGCACGTCGGTAAAACCGCCGGTCGAGCTGCCAACGTCCATCCCGACCATGCCGGTCACATCGATGGCATATTCGGCCAGCGCATGGGCGAGCTTGATCCCGCCGCGCGACACCCAGGGATGGTCACGCCCACGCACGTCCAGATCCGCGTCGAGCGCGACCTGCTGCCCGGCCTTGTCGATCTTCCTGTCGCCCAGAAAGACCAGGCCCGCCAGGATCAGCGCCTGCGCCCGCGCCCGGCTCTCCGCCAGGCCATTGTCGACAAGCAACTGGTCGGCGCGAATCTTCGCCATCAGCGCACCAGCGCCGCCAGCGTAGCCGGGGTCAGCAATTGCGGCAGCGTCTGCGCATCCTTGCCCGGCGCATACCATAGATAGAGCGGCACGCCCGACCGGCCCTGACCTTCAAGAAAGCGGGTGATCGCCGGATCGGCATTGGTCCAGTCGCCGACCATGACGGTGACACCGCCCTTCTCGAACGCCGCGCTGGTTTCAGCGCGGTCGATCGCGGCGGCTTCATTGGCCTTGCAGGTCAGGCACCAGTCGGCGGTGAAATAGAGGAATACGGGCTTGTTGGCTGCGCGCAGGCTGGCCAATTTCGCTTCATCGAACGGCAGTGCCGCGCCCTCCTGAGCAGCGGCGGCAGGCGCGCGCGACGGTAGCAGCGCCGCTGCCCCGCCCAGCACAGCCAGCCCCGCCAGCGCGACGATCCAGCCGCCGCCGCGCCCGGCCCGCTGCCGACTGCCCAGCCACCAGAGCAGCAGCACAAGGCCCAGCACGGCGCCAAGGCCAATGGTCATGCCCGCCACGCCGCGTTGCTGCCCCAACAGCCATGCCAGACCCAGCGCGGTCAGGAACATCGGGATCGCCAATATCTTCTGGAACCGCCCCATCCATGGTCCGGGGCGCGGCAGCCGGGTGCGCAGCGCCGGAATATAGGCCAGCAGCAGGAACGGCAGGGCCAGCCCCAGCCCCAGTCCGGCGAACACCGCCAGCGCCGCAGCCAGTGGTAGCACCAGCGCCGCGCCCATAGCGGCCCCCATGAACGGCCCGGTGCAGGGGGTCGCAACGAAGGCGACCAGCGCCCCCGTCCAGAACGCGCCTGCCATGCCGCCCCTGCCCGCCAGCCCCTCGCCACCGCCGACCGCGCGCAGATCGAACAGGCCCGCCAGATTGAAGGCGATGGCGCTGACCAGCAGCAGCAAAGTCAGGATGATGCGCGGATCCTGCAACTGGAACGCCCAGCCGACCACGGTGCCCGCCGCCCGCAACGCCAGCAACGCAACCCCCAGCGCCAGACAGGTGGCAATCACCCCACCCGTATAGGCCAGCGCCTCGCGCCGCACGATGCGCTCTTCGCCTCCGGCCTTGGCCAGCTTCATGGCCTTGAGGCCCAATATCGGAAACACGCAGGGCATGATGTTGAGCAGCAGTCCGCCCAGCAGCGCGCCGCCCAGCGCAATCAGGATGGCCTGCATCGTGCCCCCGCGCGCAGCCACCTTCCCCTGTTCAAGTTCGACAGCGAAGCCGACATGGTCACCGGTGCGCAGCACGACCGGCTGACAGCATGTGCCCATGCTTTTGGGGCTGGCGACCCGGCTGGCGTCCGTTTCGATCAACAATTGGTCGCCATCGCGCCAGACCGTCTGCGGCGCGGCATAGGCGGTAAGAAACTCGGTCATCGGGAATAGATGCGGATCGCGCGCCTCTGCCTCCGCCGGGAAGGGAATGGAGACGCGCAGGCGTCCACCGTCGATCTGCCACTTGCCCTTCGACCCCAGCGGCCGGGGCAGATGGCTGCGCCACTCATCAAAGCGCGTGCGATCGATCGCCGCGACCGGCCCGTCGCCCGCCACCAGATCAAGCGCCATCTCGCCGTTTTCGGGCACGCAGACCTTGTCGGTGCAGGCAAGCCATTGCGCTTTCACGCGCACCGGCAGGCGCGTGCCGACCGCCACGTCCGACGCGACTGTCAAAGTCGCCATCACCCCATAAGGACCTTCATAGACATGGTTCATCAGGCCCGAAATCAGCAGCGTTTCGGGCACCGGATAGCGCAGCCGGCTGACGCTCACCCCCTTGGGCAATGTCCAGCCCACTGTCATGCCAAGGCCAGCGTCGCCCGGATTTTCCCAATAACCGTGCCAGCCCGCCTCCGGCACCATGGCAAAGGCGATGCTGGTCGCCTTGCCCGGTGCGGGCGCGGCGCTCTCTGCCACCAGCCGCGCGGCGATATGCGGCTTTCCGCCCCCAAACGCACCCTGCGCCTGCGCGCCTGGAACCCCCGCCAGCAACGCCAGCGTCATCAGTATGACATGAAAAATCCGCATCGGGCCTCTGGTAGGGTGGATGTCAGCGGGCTAGGTCCGGTGGCGTTCGCCGTCAAGGCTGGAGAAGGTGAAGCTGTTACACACTGACCGATAGTGCATCTCTCGATAATCCTCCCCTTTAAGGGGAGGTGGATGGCC
>NZ_CAVK010000201.1 GCF_000382885.1 Sphingobium indicum BiD32 | reverse complement strand
TGTATAAGAGACAGCGGTGTAGGTGCTGTTGAACGTGCCGGCCGTCGGCCCGGTAAAGACCGGCCGGCCATTTGCGAACTGACCGGCAAAACCCAGCTGCTGATACCCTGTGAACAGCGGGGTCGTGCGCGTCAGCACCTTGGTCGTATCAAACAGGTTCTTGGCGAAGAACGCTATTTCCCAGCCGCCATCGGGCGAACGGATACCGGCATAGAGGTTGGCAAGGGCATAGGCACCGACATCGTCGAAATTATTGCCCGGGTCACTCAGGGACTTGCCATTATAGTTGACCAGCCCACGCACGAACCCATCGACCTTGCCCGACAGGGCAGTATGATATTCACTCTGCAAGGTCGCGGTGAAGGGCGGCATGAAGGACGAACGCTGCGATACGGCACAGGTCGACAGGTTGTTTGCGCCGACCGCCGCCTGCAACTCCGCCAACGATGGAGCGGCACCAACCGCATCGGGGATGCCATCGGCATTCAGATCATTGCACGGGATGTTGCCGCCCTTGATCTTGCCCAGCGAATAGCTGGCGGTCAGGCCGACATTGAAGCCGCGGGCCACATCGACGTTGAGTTCGCTTTCGATGCCGTTCACTTCCACCGGTACCGCGCCGACGAAGTTGAAGGAGCTGACCTGCTGCGCCGTGCCGGTGACCGCACCGGTTGCATCGCGGATGGCGACGGTGTTCACATAGTAGACGCCGTTGTTGGGCACGCGATACGGGAAATTCTTGAACGTCTGGTGATAGGCGGTCACGTTGAAACGCGCCCGGCCACCCATCAACGTGCTCTTGAAACCAATTTCATAGGATTTCGATGTTTCCGGCGGCAAGTTGAGGAAGCTGTTTTCCAGTGCCGATTTTGCGATATTGAAATCGCCGACAACGTTGATGCCAGGCCGCATCGAGCTGCCAGTCGCGGCATAGACCAGGAAATCGGGGGAGAAATTATGCTTCACCGACGCATTGTAAATCAGCTTCTTGAGATCCTGGGCATCGGCGGCGATCGTGTTGCCATTGACCCCCAGGAAATTGCGCGAGCTATATTTGATCTGGCGCAGACCGCCGGACACTTCCGTGCTTTCCCCGACATGCGCGGTCAGATTGCCGAAAATGGACTGTTCGTGCGCCCGGCCCGTGCGTGACACATTGGTGGTGACAATCGAAGCGATCGCACCTCCAAAAGCCGCCGGCAAGCGAACGATCGTCGGCGATGTCAGGGCCGTGGGCGGGTTGAGCTTGCTGTCGAAGAAGCCGACAACATAGTCAAAAATGCCTGCGACACGCTCCTCGTTCTGAAGGCGGATTTCATGCGACGTGCCCTTTGCCACGCTGCTGGTCGTCTGATTGACGTCACGACCGATGAAGAAATTGCCATCATCGACATTGTCGGTCGAATAGAATTGCTGCTTGCTATACTGACCCTGATAGATCAGCCGCTGGCCCCACTGCGCCAGTTCCGCGCGCCAGTTATAGATGTCGAACCGCTGGTTGATGATCCGCGGCTGTTCCTGGATCGACAGGCGATCCTTGGCCGTGATCAGCACCGGGCTGGCAGCGGCGGCAGGATTGGCTTCGCTGAAGGAAATCGCCTGATCATAGGTCCGCGCGTCGCGGTCCATATATTGATAGGTGCCTTCCAGCTTGATCCAGTCGGCCGGTTCGATCAGGCCAACGACGCGGTAGCTCTTGGTCCGCGAATGGGGGTCTGGCGCGCCGGCGGTGCGCACCAATGGGCGGACGCGATCGGCTTCATTTTCGTCCCACACGCCCGACACGCGGATACCCGCAATGCCTTCGATGATGGGCACGTTGAGCGCGCCCTTGAAGTTGAGCGTGCCGATGTCGTTGCCGGTCCAGTCGGCATAGCCGCCAAACTGGTTGAGATCGGGCTTGCGCGTGGTGATGGTGATCGAGCCGGAGGGCGATGCGCGACCACGCAACGTGCCCTGTGGGCCGCGCTGCACTTCGATCTGGCCGATGTCGTACATCTGCTGGAGGATGACACCCGGCGAAATAGGCGCATCGTTGAAATAGAATTCGACCGTGCCGTTGTTGCCGCTGGCATTGGCATCGAAATTGACGCCGCGCAGCCGCGCATTGCCACCGATGCCATTGGCGTTGGTGGTCAGTTCCAGACCCGGCGCGAGCGATTTGACTTCAGCGAATTCGCGGAAATTGAGGTTGGCGATCGACTGAGCGGTCACCGCGTTGATGACGGCCGGGACGTCCTGCACATCTTCTTCGCGGCGGCGGGCCTGCACGATGATCGTGGGCGCATCGAACGAGGAGTCCTGCGGCGCTTCCTGCGCCATTACCTGCGTCGGCAGGGTCAAGGCCGCCATGCTGGCACCCATCAGATAATAGGCTGTCATGCGCTTCATAGAAATGTCCTCCCCAAATAAGCGCCGCGTCGAATCATGATGTCCGGCTGGGCGCGATCGTCGTTGTGCTTTTGTGAGCGTGGTTATGCCCGATAAAGCCGGTTTGCGGAGTCGCTAATGAACAGGGGTGTCTATATATCGCCGTCGCGATTCCACCGCGATTTGCGATCCTTAGGCTATCGCCTGATCAGGCGGGCCGAAACGGAATATGACCAGCTTGTTGCCGTCGAGGTCGCGGAAGTAGGCTCCGTAGAAGCCGTTGGGATCATCGCCGCGGATACCGGGCTTTCCCTCGCACTGGCCGCCAAGCGCAATCGCTTTGGCGTGGACGGCGTCCACCACGGCCCGGCTGACTGCCGGGATGCCGACCTGATTGCCATTGCCGGGCGATGCTTCGCCAGCAAAGGGCTTGCCGATCAGCAACATGCCACCATCGCCGGATTTATAGGCAACGACGTCGGGCCGATCGAAGGCGCGGACCGCGCCCAGCAGGGCGGCGATTGCGTCGTAGAAGCTCTTGGCGCGATCAAGATCGCTTGTGCCGAAGCGGGCCATGCCGATCATGCGGTGCGTCCTCCCATTGCGGCCCAGCGATCCGGGACCATCCATACATATTCGATATAGTGGCCAAGCCATTCGCGGGTATCGAGATAGAGAAACTCCAGCATCCCCGCTGTGCCGCCTTTCAGCACGACGGGAAAAGGCTGCTGGTCGATTCGCGCCATGAAAGCGTCCCAGTCGTCCACCAGATGGCAGACATGGTGGAATTTCAGACTGTCATCGGCGGGCAGAGCATCGCGATAGAGCGACAGGACGTCGCCTTCTATCGGCTGGATCAGTTCAAACTGCATGTCGCCGACCCAGACGAAGGCGAGTTTCTGGACACCTATGCCTTCGCCCTGCGGGGTCCACAGATTGACCGAGACTTGCGTTTCCAGAAGGGTGCGGACGTCGGCGCGCTCCCTGAACTGTGCCACGGCCTTGTCGACATTGCGGGTCACATAGGCGTTTTGATAATGGCGTCCGACGATCATCGTCCTGCCCTCTCCTGATCGATGATTGTGATTATCCCGACAGCGAGTTGGACAATGTTGCGCTGTTTTTCCAAGACAGGTTTATGTCGTTATCCAGACATAGTGACTTCATCAGGCCATAGGCGACAAGCGACGTTGGCGGAACTGGCGCGGGGTGGAGCCGGTGGCGCGGCGGAAGGCGAAGGCGAAGCTGGAGGGGGATGCAAAGCCCAGCGCAAAAGCGATTTCCTTGATGCTTTCGCTGGTCCCCAGATGGCGTTTGGCCATGTCGATGCGGGTCTGGGCGATATGGTCGCCGATCGAATGGCCGCGCGAGGCGCGAAAGCCGCGAGTCAACTGGCGCGGGGACATGTTGCACAGGGTCGCCAGCTCCTCCAGCGCGGGGGGCGGGCCGGGCTGGTGCAGCCGTTCGTCGATGCGGCGCAAGCGCCATGAGGCGAGGCCGCCGCTGATCGGCCCTTCGGCAATCGCCTGGCAATAGCGCGCCACTTCGATCGCCAGTTGCTGGGCGATGAGTTCGGCCAGGATCGCGCCGCCAGCGCCGGGATGGCGAACTTCTTCGGCCAAACGGAACAGGCAGGCGCGCATATGCGGATGGGCGATGTCGAGGCCAGCCGCGAGCCGCCGGTCGGTCCATTCGATGCCGTCGTCGTCGAGCCAGCGGTCAATCGCGGCGGCGGGGATTTCGCACACGATCGATGCCTGCCGCCCGCCCGATTCGCTGCGGACATGGATCGCTTCGCCCGGCGGGACGAGGAAGATTTCGCCCAGCGGTTCATAGCGATGCGGTCCCCAGCGTTCGCGATAGCAGCCGCGCGCCATTTCCGGACGGGGTGTGAGGCACAGGTCGAGCCAATAATGGTCGGCGCGGCGGAACAGCCGGTCGGTCGGCTGTTCCAGGCGCAGCCGCATGATCCGCACCTGCGCGGAAGGGACGATCAGTTCCGCCTCGAACATGGATTGGGCATAAGTTTCAGCTGGTGGCATCACTTCTCCCGCCCTGTGTTTGGTCTTGGCCCTATCGGTGGATTATGACCCGATAGCTATAGTCAGGTCAATTGCGGGTCACGCCGCGCTGATCGACAATCGCCCCAGCAGAATGACCGCCAGCGGGCGGCGATATTTCATAGGAGAGCGACAAGTGGCGGGTCTTTTCGACTGTTCGGACAAGGTGACGCTGGTGACCGGCGGCAATGGCGGCATCGGCCTAGGCTTTGCGCGCGGCGTGGCGAAGATGGGCGGCAAGATCGCCATCTGGGCGCGCAATGCGGAAAAGAATGAGGCGGCGAAAGCGGATCTGCTGGCAGCGGGCGCGGGCCGTGTGGAAACCTATCAGGTCGATGTGGCGTCGGAAGAGGCGATCATTGCGGGCTATGCGCAATTGCTGGCCGATTTCGGGCGAGTCGATTGCGTGTTCGCCAATTCGGGCCGCGCGTCGCGCAGCCGGTCGGTACTGACGCTCGATTCGGCGGAATGGCATGACCTGATGGCGGTGAACCTGCATGGCGCCTTCTTCACCCTGCGCGAAGGGGCCAGGGCAATGGTCGCGCGCGCCGAGGCTGGCGAGCCGGGCGGGAGCCTGGTCTATTGCGGCAGCCTGTCGATGTTCCACGGCATGCCGGGCATCAACAATTATGCAGCGTCCAAGGGCGGCATGGGTGCAGCTGTGCGTGGCATGGCGGCGGAACTGGGCAAATATGCAATCCGCGCCAACAGCATCGCGCCCGGATACGTCAAAACCGGCATTGGCGGTGACGGCCAGATGAGCGAGGAAATGAAGGCGCGCATGGCGGCGGTGGACGCGCATTTTTCCGCCAAGACACCAATCCATCGGCCCGGCGCCATCGAGGATTTTGAGGGGATCGGCGCCTATCTCTGCTCCGATGCGTCGCGCTTCCATAGCGGCGATACGATCGTGATCGACGGTGGCAGCCTGATCTATCCCCCTTACGCCTTCTGATCGGAGCCGCCCCCATGCGCCTGCTCGCCATCCATAACGTCAATGACGTTCGTCTCGACCCCTATGAGCGGCCCGAAGCAGGGCCGAAGGATGTGGTCGTGAAAATGAAGGCCTGCGGCATTTGCGGCAGTGACCTCAGCTACATCAAGAATGGCGGCATCCCGACGCCTGGCAAGCGGACCGCGCTGGGCCATGAGGGTGCAGGCGAGCTGATGTTCGTGGGTGACGAGGTGGCCGGCGTTTCGGTGGGGCAAAGCGTCATCATCAACCCGATGATGACGCCCAGCTATATCGGCAGCGGCGGGCCGGAGGGGGCGTTTACCGAGGAATTGCTGGTCCGCGACGCGCGGCTGGGCGACAGTCTGCTGCCCATTCCCGACGGCATCCCCTATGATGTCGCGGCAATGTGCGAGCCGCTGTCGGTCGCGATGCACGGGGTCAACCGGGCGCAGGCGAAGGCGGGCGACAAGATCGTGATCTTTGGTTGCGGGCCGATCGGGCTGGGCATGATCCTCTGGGCGGTGGATCGCGGCTGCGACGTGATCGCGCTCGATCTGGCCGAGGAGCGGCTGGAGCGGGCGCGGGCATTGGGCGCGCAGACAATCAATCCGGCGAGCGAGGATGCGATCGCGCGGATCAAGGCGATCCACGGCACGGTCATGGTGTTCGGACGGGAGAAATCGCTGACCGACGCCTATATCGACGCGGCGGGTGCGCCGTCGATCCTGCATGATGTGGTGACGCTGGCCAAGACCCATGCGCGCCATGTCATCACCGCCGCCTATCTGAAACCCATCGAACTGCCCGCCGGGCCGATGCTGACCACCGAAATGACGATCACCACGGCGGTCGGTTATCCCACTGAAATGCCCGACGTGATCGCCGCAATGCCGCGTTTGCGCGACAAGATTGCGGCACTCATCAGCCACAGATTGCCGTTCGACCGGGTGATCGAGGGCTTGGACATCGCCGCGCGGCCGCAATCGGCCAAGGTCATGATCGAATTTGTGGACGGCGCGGCATGACCGACAAGCCGCAGACGCCTTTAGGCGCTTTGGTGATGGCGGGTCAGGGCCAGACGGATGCCGAACGTATCGGCGACGGCATCTTCATGGTGAAGGATATTTCCAACGCCTATCTGGTGACGACCAGCAACGGCGACCTGATGATCAACACCGGCTTTCTGGGCAATGGTGCGCGCAACAAGGGACTGTTTGCGCCGCATCGTAGCGGACCGCTGCGGCGGATCGTCGTGACCCAGGCCCATGCCGACCATTATGGCGCGCTACCCGACCAGAAGGAGACGGACACGCAGGTCATTGTCGGGGCGGGCTTTGGCGAGACGGTGGAGTATTTCGAGCGACTTGGCGAATTTCTCGGTCGCCGGTCGGGCAAGCTGTGGGCGTCGATGACCCGGCGCGACGGGCCGCCACCCAAGCCGCCGCTGATCGTGCCGGACGTGGAGATCGCCACCAGCCTTGCCTTCACGCAAGGGGGTCGCGCGTTCAAGGTGGTCAAGACGCCGGGCGGCGAGAGCCTGGATTCGGTGTTCGTGTGGATGCCGGATGAAAAGATCGTCTTTACCGGCAATCTGTTTGGCCCCGTCTGGCGGGCGATGCCCAATCTGGTGACGATGCGCGGCGACAAGCCCCGGCTGGTGCGCGCCTGGCTGCGATCGGTCGAGCAGGTCCGGGCATTGGGCGCGGAAATGGTGATTACCGGCCATGGCGATCCGATCCGGGGGGCGGAGATGATCCGCGCGGACCTCGACACGATGCACGCGGCGGTCAGCTATCTGGAGCGAGAGACGATCGCAGGGATGAATGCGGGCCGGAGCGTGCAGGATCTGATGCGCGAAATCGCGCTGCCTGCCGACCTCAGGATCGGGGAATTTCATGGCAAGACCAGCTGGGTCGTGCGCGCCATCTGGGAAGAAAATGGCGGCTGGTTCCATTATGCCGATGGCACGACTGCGCTTTATGGCGTGCCGCGTTCGGCGGTGAATGGCGATCTGGTCCAACTGGCGGGCGGCGCGGGCGCGATCGTAGGCCGCGCCCATGTGCATGCGGCGGCGGGGCGACCGTTGGAGGCGCTGCATCTGATTGACATCGCGCTGGGCGTTGTGCCCGATCATGAGGCGGGATTGAGCGTGCGTAAATCGGCGCTGGAGCAATTGCTGGCCGCGAGCGGCAGCACGAACCTGTCGGAAACCATGTGGCTGAAGGCGGAGATCGCCGAGACGGACAAGCGCCTCGCCAGCCATGCACAAGAGGGAGAAGGATGATGACCACCACCACCGCAGGGCTGGACGCCGATGCGCTGATCGCCGCCGCGCGCGAACAGACGGGCCTCACCGATCTAGGCGATGACGCGATGTTGGAGGGGCTGCATGTCCTGATCGACGCGATCAACCGGGAAGCCAAGCTGACGGCGGCTGCGCAAGGTCGCTGGGCGCAGCAGATTACCGCCACGCTGGCGAACCGCTTGCAGGTCGAACATTATCTGGCGCAGCATCCCGCGCTGCTGGACGCGCCGGTCGAAAAGCCGCTGTTCGTATTCGGCCTGCCGCGCACCGGCACGACGCTGACGATCAACCTGCTGAACGCCGATCCGGCGCGGCGTTGCTTCCTGCGCTGGGAAGCGTTCAACAGCGTGCCGCCGGCCGCCAAGGGGGCGCTGAGCAGCGATCCGCGCTATGTTGCTGAACAGGCGCGGCTCGACATGATGCTCAAATATGCGCCGCATATTTCGGCGATGCACCATGAGGATGCCGACAGCCCGACCGAGTGCCAATTCTCCATGGCACCGTCCTTCTGCGCGCAATATTATGACTCGGTTCTGCATATTCCGAGCTATCAGAAGTGGTTGTTCAGCACGAGCTATCTGCCGGCCTTCCGCTACCAGAAGCGGCTTTTCCAGTTGTTGCAGGAGAATGAGGGCGGGCAGTGGACGCTCAAAAATCCGTGGCATCCTTTGTTCCTGAACGACCTGACCACCATCTATCCCGATGCGCAGTTGGTGATGACCCATCGCGATCCGGCCGATGTCGTCGCGTCGGCGTGCAGCCTGGTCTATCAGGTGCGCAAGATGTTCAGCGACGATGTCGATCCGGTCGAGGTGGGCAAGTCACAACTGCGCACCTTCGACCTGATGATCGAGCGGATGATGGCCTATCGGGAGAAGCATGGCGCGGATTCGATCCACGACATCCCATATGACGCGCAGCTGCGCGATCCGATCGGCGAGATGAAGCGGCTTTATGCCCGGTTCGACACGGAATTGACGGTGGAAGCCGAGACCGCGATGCAGGCGATGCTGGACGCCAATCCGCAGGGCAAGCATGGCAAGCACAGCTATGACCTGGCCGATTACGGGCTGGATCGTGCGGGTGTTCACGCGCATTTCAGGGATTATACGGAGCGGTTCGGGATTGCGTGCAGGGCTTGAACATTCCTCCCCTGTAAGGGGAGGATGATTTTACCCCGCCCGCGCCATCGCGAAACAATAGCGCAGATGGTCCATATGGCCGTCCGGCACTGGCGGAAAATGGAGCGCGTCGTCGGTGGCGCGGATGGTATCGAGGTTAGCGGCGACCTGCTCGATGGTCCAGTCGGGGCGGAACGTGCCCTTCGTTTCCATGGTATAAGCGCGCGCGACGCGACCGGCCATGGCGATCAGCATTTCGCCCGACACCGCGCAATCTTCATGCGCCAGATAGCCGACCGTGGGGGCGACCAGATCCGGGTCCATCGGCGGATAGGCGCTGGTGTCCAGGCCATCGGCCATGCGGGTGACTGCGCCGGGCAGGATGATGTTGCTCTTGATACCATGCGCCGCCCCCTCGATCGCGGCGACATTGGACAGGCCGGTCATCGCGGCCTTGGCCATCGAATAGTTGACCACGCCGGCATTGCCATAAAGGCCGTTGATCGAGCCGGTCAGGACAATGCGGCCATAATTGGCGGCGGTCATGTGCGGGAAGGCGGCGCGCACGACGTGGAAGGCACCGCGCATATGCACGTCCAGCACCGTCTCGAAATCGGCATAGCTCAGATCATTGAGCGACCCGCGCCGCACGATGCCCGCATTGTGGATGAGGATGTCGATGCGGCCATAATGGTTCATGGCAGCGTCGATGATCGCCTGCCCCCCCTGTGGCGTTGCGACGCTGTCGGTCGAGGCGAGGGCATCGCCCCCGGCGGCGCGGATTTCATCGACCAGCGCCTGCGCGGGCGCGGCGTCAGTCCCCTCCCCCTGCATCGACACGCCCGGATCGTTGACGATCACCTTTGCGCCCCGCGCCGCCAGCAGCAGCGCATAGGCGCGTCCC
>NZ_CAVK010000202.1 GCF_000382885.1 Sphingobium indicum BiD32 | reverse complement strand
CGCATCGGCCAGCCGCTCGGTCAATGCCTGCGCCACCACCTTGCGCAGGCTGGCGCGGGGCCGATCGCGCTTTTCCTCGATCAGCCATTCGGCCCCGCGATCGGGCAGGAAATCGACATGGATCGGCGTGCGATGCTGCCAGTAGGATGAAATCTGCAACATCGCCGGTCCCGACAGGCCGCGATGGGTGAACAAGGCCGCTTCGCGAAACCGCACCTTGTTCCAGCGCACGGAAACATCGGCCGACACGCCAGACAATGCCTGAAACAGCGCCTCCTCGGTCCCCAGCGTGAATGGCACCAAAGCGGGACGCGGCTGAATGATCGACAGCCCGAATTGCCGCGCCACCTCATAGGCAAAGCCTGTCGCGCCCATCTTCGGAATGGACGGCCCGCCGGTCGCCAGCACCAGCGCGGGCGCGCGATGCTCGACCCCGCCGATCGTCACCCGATACAGCCCGTCGCCATGGGCCACGTCCGCCACCGGCTGCCCCAGCGCCATGGTCACGCCGCCCTTGGCGCACTCTTCCTCCAGCATCGCGACGATCTGCCTGGCCGACCCATCGCAGAACAACTGCCCCAGCGTCTTTTCATGCCAGGCGATGCCATAGCTATCGACCAGCGCGATGAAATCCTGCGCGCTATACCGCCCCAGCGCCGACTTGGCGAAATGCGGATTGGCCGACAGGTAACGATCCGCCGCCGTATCGACATTGGTGAAATTGCACCGCCCGCCGCCCGATATCAGGATTTTCTTGCCTTGCCTGTCGGCATGATCGACCAGCAGCACCCGCCTGCCCCGCTGACCCGCAACGGCCGCGCACATCATCCCCGCCGCGCCAGCCCCCAGCACGATGGCGTCCCAGTCGGCCATCAGCGGCCTCGCTTCAGACGCACCAGCGCCTCGTCCAGCGCGGAGAGGAATCGCGACCGGTCATTCTTGCCGAATGGCGGCGGCCCGCCAATCTGCTCGCCCCCGGCGCGCAAATCCGCCATGATCGCCCGCGTCGCAATCGCCGCGCCAATGGAACTGTGCGTAAACGGCTTGCCATTGGGCGCGATCACCACTGCCCCGGCTTTCAGGCAGCGGTCCGCCAGCAATATGTCGGCGGTGACGCAGACCGCGCCCGCGTCGGCCCGCTCGGCGATCCAGTCGTCGGCCGCATCGAACCCGTCGCTCACCACCACCCTGGCGAGCAATTCATGCGCAGGGATACGGATCGGGCTGTTGCTCACGATCGTCACCGGCACGCCATGGCGAAAGGCGACCTTGTAAATCTCGTCCTTCACGGGACAGGCATCGGCATCGACCAGAATCTTCATAAAGGGCGCGATAAGCTGGGAGTGGCCGCGAAACAATGGCCCGTCCACCCAATCCTCCCCTTGCCAAGGGGAGGTGGCAGCACGAAGTGCTGACGGAGGGGTGTCGCCCTCTCGATAGCGCGGCACACCTCCGTCTGGCCTGCGGCCAGCCACCTCCCCCACAGGGGGAGGAATTTATATTCCCCGCCTTCACCCCGGACCCATCCTGTCCTACATGGGACGCAATGAGCGCCCCCCTGTACAACAAAGATATTTTGCGGCTCGCCGCCAGCATCCCGCACCACCACCGCCTGCCTGCCCCGCAGGCGAGCGTCGAGCGGCGGTCCCCCACTTGCGGATCGCGCGTGACGGTGGATGTGCAGATGGCTGACGGTCGCCTGGCCGACATCGGGCTGGACGTGAAGGCGTGCGCGCTGGGACAGGCATCCGCGTCGCTGATGGCGGCCCAGGCGATCGGCATGAGCGCCGACGAACTGGCCGACGCCCGCGACAAGCTCACCGCCTATCTCTCCGGCGCCAGCGACGATCTCGACTTCTGGCCCGGCCTTGCGGTGCTGGCCCCTGCGCGCGGCTATCCCGCCCGCCACGCCTCGATCCGCCTTGGCTTTGAAGCCATTGCCGAAGCCGCGCGGATGGCGGACGCCTGATGCCGACACTGCCCGCTCCCGTCAGCGCGACCGAAATATTGCTGTCCGATGGCGTCATCCTGCTTGGCGCCGCGCTGCTGTTCGTCATCCTCTTCCGCCGTTTCGGGCTGGGTGCCGTGCTGGGCTATCTCGTCGCGGGCGCGCTGGTCGGGCCGCAGGGACTGGGCCTTGTCGGCGGGGGCGAATCGAAGCTCGCCATTGCCGAAATCGGCATCGTCCTGCTGCTCTTCCTCGTCGGCCTGGAACTCCATCCCGCCCGTCTGTGGCGCCTGAAGAAAGATATTTTCGCGCTCGGCATGGCGCAGGTCGTGTTGTGCGGCTGCGCCCTCACTGCGATCATCTTCTATTTCACCGGCTTCACCTGGGGCGCGGCGATTGCGCTGGGCCTGCCGCTCGCCCTCTCCTCGACCGCGCAGGTCTTGCCGGGCCTCAAATCCAGCGGCCGCATCAACTCGCCCTTTGGTGAAAAAATATTCTCGATCCTGCTGTTTCAGGATCTTTCGATCGTCCCGCTCATCACCATCGTCGCCGCCCTCTCCCGCAATCCCGCCGACGCGGGCGGTCCACCGGGATGGATGACGGCCGCCTATACCGTCGCAGCGATTGCAGGCCTCGTTCTTGCTGGCCGCTTCATCCTGCGTCCGCTCCTCTCGCTCGTCGGGCGGTTCGGGGAGCGCGAGCTGTTCGTCACCGTCGGCCTGTTCACCGTGCTGGCCGCCGCCGCCCTGATGCACAGCCTGCACCTGTCGACCGCGCTGGGCGCGTTCGTCGCGGGCGTCATGCTCGCCGATTCGCCCTACCGGCATGAGATAGAGGCCGACGTCGAACCCTTCCGCTCGATCCTGCTCGGCCTCTTCTTCCTCGCGGTCGGCATGGTGCTGGACCTCAACACCGTCGCGGCCAACCCGGTGTTCGTCGTCGGCATGGCGCTGATGCTGGTCGCGACCAAGGCTGCGATCATCGCGGGTCTCGCCCGCCTGTTCGGCATGGACTGGCGACCGGCGCTGGGCGCTGGCCTGCTGCTAAGCCAGGGCGGCGAATTCGGCTTCGTCCTGTTCGCCCAGGCGCAGGGCGCGCTGCTGATCGCGCCCGAAGCCGCCAGCCTGTTCAGCGCCATCGTCACCTTCTCCATGGCGACCACGCCCTTCCTGATGCTGTTTGCCCGCCGCTTCGAGTTCGCCGCGCCAAAGGAAGGGGCTGATCTGCCCGGCCCGGACAATGCGCCACGCGGCACCGCGATCATCGTGGGCTATGGCCGCTTCGGCCAGACCGTCGCGCAAATGCTGATCGGCCATGGCTTTGCGGTCGTGTCGATCGACAAGAAGCCCGCCCAGATCGAGGTGTCGCAGCGGTTCGACACCAAAGTCTATTATGGCGACGGCACCCGCATCGACCTGCTCCACCGCGCGGGCGCGGACGAAGCCCGCCTGATCGCCTTCTGCATCGACGATCCCTCGCTCGACAGCCGCACGCTCCAGCCGATCGCCGAGGCTTTCCCGCAAGCGGCGCTGATGGTCCGCGCGTTCGACCGGAAGCAGCTGCTGGCCCTGCAGGATATAGATCTCGCCGCCGTCGTCCGCGAAGTCTATGAATCGGCCATCTGCATGGGCGTGCAGGCGATGCAGGCACTCGGCGTTCCTCCGCAGGAAATCGAGGAAGTCGAGCGCCAGTATCGCGCCAACGACCAGCAGCGCCTCGCGCTTCAGATCGAACATGGCAGCCTGATCGCCGCGAAAGACCTGATGTATCGCCCCGGCCGGGGGATGCGCCTGCTCACCCGTGGCGATGGAGACAAGCCATGATCGCGATCGTTGCCGCCCTTTCCGCCGCCCTCGCCATCTGCGCGGGGGCATTTGGCGCGCATGGCGTCACCGATCCCAAAGCCGTGGAATGGCTGCGCACCGGCGGCCTCTACCAACTGGTCCACGCCGTCGCCGCGCTGGCGATCATGGGCGTGGCGCGCGGCGCGGCGGCGCTGTTGCTGACAGGCGCGGCGATCTTCGCCCTTACCCTCTACGCCATGGCGCTGGGCGCACCCAAATGGCTGGGCGCGGTGACGCCGATCGGCGGCCTGCTGATGATCGCCGGCTGGCTCTGGGCGGCATGGACCTTCGGGCAACGCTGACGCGCGCCCTTGCCCCGGCCACTGACCCGGCCTAGATTGACGTCATGGCCGACCATCACCATCATCATCACGAACCCACAGGCACCCGGCTGGCCGACGCCGCGCGCGTCACGCTGGAAGCGCAGAGCGAGCAATGGACGCCCATGCGCGCGGCCATTTTCGATGCGCTGGCGGCGGAGGAAAAGCCTGCATCGGCCTATGACATCGCCGATACCGTGTCGAAAGCGCGCGGCAAGCGGGTCGCGCCCAACAGCGTCTATCGCATCCTCGACCTGTTCGTGACCAACAATATCGCTATGCGGGTCGAAAGCGCCAACGCCTATATCGCCAACGCCCATCCCGGCTGTCATCATGACTGCATCTTCCTGGTGTGCCGCACCTGCAAGCAGGCCACCCATGTCGATGATGACAAGGTCACCAATCAGGTCCGCGCCGTCGCCGAGCAGGAGGGGTTCAAGCCCGAACGCCCGGTGATCGAGATTTTGGGGACATGCGCCAAATGCGCTGCATAAGTGGATCGTTGCGCTTCGCGACGGAACGGCCTAGCGCCCTGACGAGTCTATGCCTTTTATGAACGATCGTCCCGAAACCCCGTTGCTCGACCAGGTCATCTGGCCGTCCGACCTGCGCGCCCTCCAGCCAGAGCAACTCTGCCAGCTTGCCGACGAACTGCGGCAGGAAGTGATCGCCGCTGTCGGCGTGACCGGCGGCCATCTGGGGTCTGGGCTTGGCGTCGTGGAACTCACCACCGCCATCCATTATGTGTTCGACACGCCCCGCGACAAGCTGATCTGGGACGTGGGGCATCAATGCTATCCGCACAAGATATTGACCGGACGGCGCGACCGCATCCGCACCCTGCGCCAGGGCGGCGGCCTGTCGGGCTTCACCAAGCGCGCCGAGTCCGAATATGACCCATTTGGCGCGGCGCACAGCTCCACCTCGATCAGCGCGGCTTTGGGCTTTGCCATCGCCAACAAGATGCAGGATCAGCCCGGCAAGGGCATCGCCGTCATCGGCGACGGCGCCATGTCGGCGGGCATGGCCTATGAGGCGATGAACAATGCGCAGGCGGCAGGCAATCGCCTGATCGTCATCCTGAACGACAATGACATGTCGATCGCGCCGCCGGTCGGCGGCCTGTCCGGCTATCTCGCGCGGCTGGTGTCGAGCCGCGAATTTCTGGGCCTGCGGGATCTGGCCAAGCGGCTGGCGCGCAAGCTCCCTCGCCCGCTCCACAATGCCGCGCGCAAGACCGACGAATTTGCCCGCGGCATGGCCATGGGCGGCACTTTGTTCGAGGAACTGGGCTTCTATTATGTCGGCCCGGTCGATGGCCATAATCTCGACCAGCTGATCCCCGTGCTGGAAAATGTCCGCGACGCCGCCGAAGGACCATGTCTGGTCCATGTCGTCACGCAAAAGGGCAAGGGCTATGGCCCCGCCGAAGCGGCCGACGACAAATATCATGGCGTCCAGAAATTCGACGTCATCACCGGCACCCAGGCCAAGGCACCGCCCGGACCACCCAGCTACACAAACGTCTTTGCCCAGGCGCTGATTGCCGAGGCGCAGCGCGACCAGACCGTCTGCGCCATCACCGCGGCCATGCCGTCGGGCACCGGTCTCGACAAATTCGCGACCGCCTTCCCCGACCGCTGCTTTGATGTCGGCATCGCCGAACAACATGCCGTCACCTTCGCCGCGGGCCTTGCCGCGCAGGGGATGCGGCCTTTCTGCGCCATCTATTCGACCTTCCTGCAACGCGCCTATGATCAGGTCGTCCATGACGTCGCGATCCAGAATCTGCCCGTCCGATTCGCCATCGACCGCGCGGGCCTTGTCGGCGCGGACGGCTCCACCCATGCGGGCAGTTTCGACGTCACCTATCTCGCCACCCTGCCCAATATGGTGGTGATGGCGGCAGCGGACGAGGCTGAACTGGTCCATATGACCCATACCGCCGCCTGCCACGACAGCGGCCCGATCGCGCTGCGCTATCCGCGCGGCAACGGCACCGGCGTCGATATGCCGGTGGTCCCTGAACGGCTCGAAATCGGCAAGGGCCGCATCGTCCGCGACGGGCGGCAGGTCGCCATCCTCTCGCTCGGCACAAGGCTGGAGGAAGCACTCAAAGCCGCCGAAGCACTGGAAGCGCGCGGCCTGTCCACCACCGTCGCCGACCTGCGCTTCGCCAAGCCGCTCGACGAAGCGATGATCCGTCGCCTGCTCACCACCCATGAAGTCGCGGTGACGATAGAGGAAGGCGCGATCGGCGGCCTGGGCGCGCATGTGCTGACGCTGGCCAGCGACCTCGGCCTCATCGACAACGGCCTGAAACTGCGCACCCTGCGCCTGCCGGACATCTTCCAGGATCAGGACAAGCCCGAAAAACAATATGCCGACGCCAGGCTGGACGCCGACGCCATCATCGACACGGTGCTGACGGCGCTGCGGCATAACAGTGTGGGAACGGAAGCGCGGGCGTAAAAATCCTCCCCTGCAAAGTCAGGGGAATTGCATATGACTTTTCGTTATCCCTGCAACGTCATCCTGAATTTATTTCAGGATCCATCGTGCCCCAAGAGCCTTCGCTGGAGACGCGAAATGGATGCTGAAACAAGTTCAGCATGACGATGAAGGTGGGGACAGTTCCATATGCGATAAGCCTGTCCTGCAAGGGGAGGATGTCTCGATATCTACCACGCACAAAAAAGGGGCCAATCGGCCCCTCCCCTTACCCCTTACTGCGGCACCGCAGCCCGTGCATCCTGCCCGTCGCCTTCGGGCGCAGCGATAATGTCGCGGGTGGTCGCGCCCTTATCGACCACTTCGGTGCCCGGATCGCCAGCGGTGGAGCGGATGCCCGCTGCTGCGTTGGCGCGACCGGCGGCGTTCAGTGTCGCGCTTTCGGTCGCGCTGCGCTGGGCCGGGCCACCGAACATCGCTTCCATCGCGGCCTTGCTCGAATCGACCGCATTGGCAGACGGCGTGCCGGGGGCAGGCGGGACCAGCGAGAAATCGGGCGGGATCACCAAAGGCGCCTGACGCGAAACCGCAAATTCATCGGGCCGTTCGCGGTTGAACAGGCCGCCGCCGCCGCCACAGGCCGACAGGGTGGACAGCAGACCGGCGGCAAGGATCAGATTAAGCTTCACTTCAAAGTCTCCGTATTTGCGCCCTTGTCGCGCAGCAGCAACGCGCGCGCAAGCAGGATCAGCACGCCGATGGTGATGGCTGCGTCAGCCAGGTTGAAAATCAGGAAGGGCCGCCATTCGCCAAAGTGCAGGTCCGCATAATCAATGACATAGCCCAGCCGCATCCGGTCAACAATGTTGCCGATCGCCCCGCCCAGCACCAGCCCCAGCGCCGCGACATCCTGCCGCGCCTTTTCGCGCCACATCCACACGCCCACGAAGCCCGCGATCAATATCGTCATCCCCACCAGCGCCCAGCGCATCAGGTCGGTATCGGCATGGAAAAAGCCCATCGACACCCCGCGATTTTCCAGCCAGCGCAGGCGGAAGATCGGCAGGATCTCGATGCCCGTCTCCGCCCGGCTTTTCAGCGCCAGCGGATAGGTGACGGCATATTTGATCAACTGGTCGAGCGCCAGCGTCACGATCGCGACGGTCGGCCCCAGCGGGCGGTGGTTGATAGGTGTTGGCATCGGAACGCTATGTCAGCCTTATAAGATGACGTCATCCTGAACTTGTTTCAGGATCCATTCGCCCAACGCTCCGAACGTCATCGCAACGGTTGCGCCAATGGATCCCGGATCAAGTCCGGGATGACGAGATTTTGCGACAGCCCTTATGCCGTCACCACATCATCGCAGCGGTCGCACAATGCGCCATCCTCGGTGACTTCGGGCAGCAACCGCCAGCAGCGGCCGCATTTGTGCCAGTCGCTGGGCTGGACGCTGATGCCGTCGCCCTCGCCCATGGTCACGCGCGCGACGATGGCGACTTCGGCGAAATCCACGTCGCCCACGGCCAGCACCTGTCCCATGGTTACATCGGCCTCCAGGCTGGAGCGCACGATCTTCTCGCGCCGCAACGGCTCGATCGCCTCATTCACCTGTTCGCGCTGGCTGCGCAACTCGGTCCATTTATCGTCCAGATGGGCGTTGATCCAGTGGCGGTCAATCTCCGGCCATTCCAGAAAATGCACGCTTTCCTCGTCACTTGGGAAGCGGCTTTGCCACACTTCCTCGGCAGTGAAGGGGATGATCGGCGCGGCATAGCGGATCAGCGCATGGAACAGCGTGTCGAGCAGGGTGCGATAGGCGCGACGCTTGGCGTCGGTCGGCGCGTCGCAATAGAGGCAATCCTTGCGGATGTCGAAGAAGAAGGCCGACAGGTCGCTATTGGCGAAATCGAACAATGCGCGGGTATAGCGGCTGAACTCCAGCCAATTGTCGCTGCCTGCCGCCTTGTCCACGACGCTGCGCAATTCCGCATCCAGCGTCGCCAGCCGGTGGAGCATATAACGCTCCAGCTCCGGCATTTCGGCGTAGGACACCGCCTCGCTCTCTTCATCATAATCGGCAAGAGCGCCGAGCATATAGCGGAAAGTATTGCGCAATTTGCGATAGGCGTCGGACGATCCGGCCAGCACTTCCTTGCCGATCCGCACGTCATCGAAATAGTCGGTGCTGGCGACCCAGACGCGCAAGATATCCGCGCCGCTTTCGCCCATGATCTTGAGCGGATCGACCACATTGCCCAGCGACTTGGACATTTTGCGGCCCGTCCCGTCGAGCGCGAAGCCGTGGGTCAGCACCGCGTCATAGGGTGCGCGCCCGCGCGTGCCGCTGGATTCGAGCAAGGACGACTGGAACCAGCCGCGATGCTGGTCCGACCCTTCCAGATACAGGTCGGCGCGCGCGCCTTCGCCATAGCGGGCTTCCACCACGAAACTGTGGGTCGACCCGGAATCGAACCAGACGTCGAGAATGTCGGTCACGACCTCATAGTTGGCAAGGTCATGGTCCGGCCCCAGCAACGCCTGATGATCCGCCCCGAACCAGGCATCCGCCCCCGCGCCCTTGAACGCTTCGATGATGCGGGCATTGACCGCCGGATCAACCAGATATTGCCCGCTCTTTCGATGGACATAGAGCGCGATCGGCACGCCCCAGGCGCGCTGGCGGCTGATCACCCAGTCGGGGCGGTCGCTGACCATCGCATTGATCCGGTTGCGCGACCGTTCCGGCACCCAGCGGGTATTGGCGATCGCGTCGAGCGCCACGCCGCGCAGGGTCGGGCCATTGCTCGGCAGGATTGCAGCGAGCGCGCCGGTAACCGGCTCCAGCGGCGGCAGCGGATAGTCCGCCACCTGCCCGCTCGGCTTGTCCATCGGGATGAACCATTGCGGCGTGCAGCGATAAATGATCCGCGCCTTCGACCGCCAGCTATGGGGATAGCTATGCCTAAACTCGCTGGCCGACAGCAGCGCGCCAGCGGCCCGCAGGTCGTTACAGATCGGACCGTCCGCGCCATTGAACTTGGTATTGATGACGCTGCCCTGGCCGCCCAACCACTCCCAATCGTCGCGATAGAAGCCGGCATCATTGACCGCAAACACCGGGTCGATCCCCAGCGCCTTGCACGCAATGAAATCCTCCTCGCCATGGTCGGGCGCCATATGGACAAGGCCGGTGCCCGCGTCGGTGGTAACGTGATCGGCGGGGAGGAAAGGACGCGGCTTGGCGAAAAAGCCGCCGAGCGCGTGCATCGGGTGGCGGGCGATTGCGCCAGCGAGGTCGGTGCCTTTGATGACAATGGGTTCTCCATCATCATTCGTCACCTGCCAAAGCGGCAAGCCCGTGCGCGCTTCGAAAGCCGAATATAGCGATGCCGCGATTAGAATTTTCCGGCCATGCTCTAAATCAGCAACCGGCTGCCCCGGTTGAACTTCTGTTTCTTGCGCGAGAACGATCTCAGCCAGAAAATACTCAATCCCCTCACCAAACGCGATCGCCTGATTCACCGGGATCGTCCAGGGCGTCGTCGTCCAGATCACCGCATAAGCGCCGACCAGCTCCGGCGCGTTCGGCGCTTCCACAATCTCAAACGCCACGTCGATCTGCGTCGACGTCACATCCTCATACTCAACCTCGGCCTCGGCCAGCGCGGTCTTTTCGACCGGGGACCACATCACAGGCTTGGCCCCGCGATAGAGCTGGCCGCTCTCGGCGAACTTCAGCAACTCGCCAACGATGGTGGCTTCCGCGTCAAACTTCATCGTCAGATAGGGATCGGCCCAGTCGCCCATCACGCCCAGACGCTTGAACTGCTCTTTCTGCACGCCCACCCAGCGGTCGGCATAGGCGCGGCACTGGGCGCGGAACTCTTGCGCGGGCACCTCGTCCTTGTTCAGCTTCTTCTTGCGATATTCCTCCTCGATCTTCCATTCGATCGGCAGGCCATGGCAGTCCCAGCCCGGCACATAGGGCGCATCCTTGCCCAGCAGGGATTGGCTGCGGACGATGATGTCCTTGAGCACCTTGTTCATCGCATGGCCCATATGGATGTCGCCATTGGCGTAGGGCGGGCCGTCATGCAGGATGAAGCGCTCACGCCCCGCGCGCCGCTCGCGCAGCCGGTCATACAGGCCCATCGCCTCCCACTTGGCCGCAATCGCGGGTTCCTTTTGCGCCAGGCCGGCCTTCATCGGAAAGTCGGTGACGGGCAGGAAAACGGTGGACTTATAGTCAGGTGCGTCGGTCATGGGGTTCCAGAACAACCAAAATCCGTTCGGCCTGAGCCTGTCGAAGGGCCGTACTTGTTTTCCGAAGAAAAGGACGAGGCTTCGACAGGCTCAGCCCAAACGGGTGAGAAAAATATGCCCGGTGCCTTAAGCGACGTAAGGCGTTCCCGCAAGGATTTGCCGTGCTTGCGTGCAGTCGCGCGCAATCTGCGCCATCAGCGCGTCCAGCCCGTCATATTTCGCCTCCGGCCGCAGGAAGGCGATCAGTTCGACCGCGATGACCTGATCGTACAGGCTCTCGGCAAAGTCGAAGAAATGCGGCTCCAGCAACTCCTTGGGCGGGTCGAAGGTCGGGCGGATACCCAGATTCGCCGCCCCGTCCAGCACCCGCCCGTCGGGCAACCGCCCGCGCACCGCATAAATGCCATAGGCCGGGCGCAGATAGCTGCCCATGTCGACATTGGCGGTCGGAAAGCCGATCGTCCGTCCCAGCTTGTCGCCATGCTGCACCGCGCCCTCGATGGTGAAGGGCCGGGTCAGCAACCGGGTCGCGGTGGCGCAATCGCCCGCCTGCAATGCCGCGCGGATGCGGCTGGAGGAAATGACCGCCCCGTCCGCATCGGCCACCGGCGCCACCGCCTGCGCCCACATATCCCATTGCGTACCCAGTTCGGCCAAAGTGGCGACCGACCCGGCCCGCCCCTTGCCAAAGGTGAAATCCTGCCCCGTCACCACCCCGGCAACGCCCATATCCACCGCCAAAAGCCGCACAAAGGCCTGCGGATCGAGCGCGGCCAGTTCCGGGGTGAAAGCGAATACCATCATCGCATCCGCCCCGACGGCGGCGAACAATGCCTGGCGCTGGTCCAGCGTGGTCAGGCGAAAATGCGGCGTATCGGGCCGGAACAGCCGCATCGGGTGCGGATCGAAGGTCGCGACGATGACCGGACGCCCCTCCGCCCGCGCGCGATCGACCGCATGGCCGACCACGGCCTGATGCCCGGCGTGAAACCCGTCAAAATTGCCCAGCGCCATGATGGCCCCGCGCAAATGCGCCGGGACCGGGGCGCCGCTCGTCAGCCGCTCCATGGCGCGGCCTATAGGGGCGCGCAGGGGGCGTGGCAATGCGGCATCAGGCGCGCCGCAGGGTCACGAAGCTGTAAGCAGGCCGTCCGTCCAGCGCGGCATGATCCTCACGCGCCATTTCCGCCCACTCGGCCGGATCGGGATAGCCGATACAGGCGTCCCCCTCCGCCTCCAGATGCACTTCCGTCAGTTCGATCCGATGCGCAGCGTCCAGGAACAGCCGATAGATTTCCGCCCCGCCAATCACCATCACAACCGGCGCATCGGCCAGCGCCAGCGCGCCCGCCACATCATGCGCCACCTCCGCTCCGGCCCCCGTCCACGCCCGGTCGCGGGTCAGCACGATATGGCGCCGGCCCGGCAGCAAACCCGGCAGGCTGTCGAACGTCTTGCGCCCCATGATCATCGGATGGCCCAGCGTCAGCGCCTTGAACCGCTTGAGGTCCGCAGGCAGCCGCCAGGGCAGGTCGCCATCCCGGCCAATCACGCCATTGTCGGCGCGGGCCAGGATCAGCACGATCTCCGTCACAGCATTGGTTTCGTGCGCTGCGCTCACAGGCTCAGCCGGGTCACATGCCCCATCTTGCGCCCCGGCCGCGCCTCATGCTTGCCATAAAGGTGCAGATGGTTGGCCGGGTCGGACAGGATCGCCTGCCAGTCATGGGCGTCGTCGCCGATCAGGTTGCACATCTCCACCCGGCGCGCGGCCAGCGCCGTGTCGCCCAGCGGCAGGCCACAGATCGCGCGGACGTGATTTTCAAACTGGCTGGTCAGCGCGCCCTCGATCGTGCCGTGGCCGCTATTATGGACACGCGGGGCCATTTCGTTGAACACCGGCCCATCGGCGCTGGCGAAAAATTCGCAGGTCAGCACGCCGACATAATCCAGCGCGTCGGCAATTTTTTGCGCCAGCGCGCGCGCAGCGGGCACCTGCCCCTCGATCAGCGGCCCGGCCGGCACGATCGACGTGTCGAGGATGCCGCCGACATGAACATTGGCCGCGCTGTCCCAGAAACGCACCTGCCCATCCGCGCCGCGCACCAATATGACCGAAAATTCCTCCGCGAACGTCACGAAACCTTCCAGGATCGCGCTCTGCCGCCCGATCGCATTCCACGCGCCGACCGCATCGCCCGGGTCATTGAGCCGCGCCTGACCCTTGCCGTCATAGCCCATGCGGTTGGTTTTCAGGATCGCGCGGCTGCCGACCTGCGCTATGGCCGCCTCCAGATCCTCCAGATCCTCGACCGGTGCAAAGGGCGCGGTCAGCCCGCCCAGATCGCAGACAAACCGCTTTTCCGCCAGCCGGTCCTGCGCCACCCGCAAAGCCTGCGCACCGGGGCGGACCAGCCCGTGCGTCGCCAATATCTCGACCGCCGCCGGGTCGATATTCTCAAATTCATAGGTGACGACATCGACGCTGTCGGCAAAGGCCGCCAGCGCCGCCACGTCATCATAGCTGCCCCGCGTCCAGCGCGGCGACACGTCGGCGGCTGGCCCGCTCTCCTCCGGCGCATAGATGGCGGTGCGATAGCCCAGTTGCGCGGCCGCAATGGCGATCATCCGGCCCAGCTGGCCGCCGCCAAGGATGCCGATGGTCGAACCGGGCGCGATAATCGTCATGGGACCGATCAGTCCTCGACCGTTTCGGCGACCGCATCGGTCTGCTTCGCGCGCCAGGCGTCCAGCCGCTCGGCCAGCGCAGGATCATGGGTCGCCAGGATCGCGGCCGCCAGCAGCCCGGCATTGATCGCGCCGGGCTTGCCGATCGCCAGCGTCGCCACGGGGATGCCGCCGGGCATCTGGACGATCGACAGCAGCGAATCCATGCCCTTCAAAGCCTTCGATTCGACCGGCACGCCCAGCACCGGCAGCCGCGTCATCGACGCGCACATGCCCGGCAGATGCGCCGCGCCGCCCGCCCCCGCGATGACGACTTTCAGGCCGCGTGCCACAGCGCCGGTGGCATAATCATAGAGCCGCTGCGGGGTGCGGTGCGCCGACACCACCTTGCATTCATGGGCGACGCCCAGCGCATCCAGCGTTTCGGCCGCATGGCGCATCGTGTCCCAGTCGGACCGCGAGCCCATGATGATGCCGACCTCGATTGCCCCGCTCATGCCCGTGCTTCCCCTCATGGCGCGGCCTTCACGGTACCGCCCGGAAAGCAAAGCCCCTTAGCGGCAGAGTCCGCATTCGGCAAACCGCAAATCCTCCCCTTTAAGGCGAGGGGGACCATCGCGTAGCGATGGTGGAGGGGTGTCACCCTATCGATGACGGGACACCCCTCCGTCTGGCCTTTGGCCATCCACCTCCCC
>NZ_CAVK010000203.1 GCF_000382885.1 Sphingobium indicum BiD32 | reverse complement strand
CCCGACGCGCCGCCTGCCGCGCGGGCACCGCCCGTGGCCGTGCCCGCCATGGCCGAGCCGGCGGCCCCTGCGGCGAGCTTGGCACCTGCGATACCGCCCGCAATCGTCGCGCCAGCAGCGATCGCAGTGCCTGCCGCTGCGCCTGCGCCAAGCTGCGGTCCGCCCGACACAATGCCGTTGGCGATGCTGGGACCGAAGATACCGAGGCCGAGCAAGGTCAGGGCCGCGAGCGCAATCGCCATGACTTGCTGGATGTCGGGTTCGACCCCGAGTCCGGCATTGATGAACTGCGTGAAGAGGGTCGTGCCAATGCCGGTGATGACGGCAAGCACGAGCACTTTGATGCCGGAGGAAATGATGTGGCCAAGGACGCGCTCGGCCATGAAGGCGGTGCGCCCGAAAAAGGCGAACGGCAGCAGCACGAAGCCTGCAAGCGTCACCAGCTTGAACTCAATGATGGTGACGAAGACCTGGATCGCCAGCACGAAGAAGGCGATGACGACGATCAGCCAGGATATCAGCAGGATCAGGATCTGCACGAAATTGGTGAACAGCCCCACCGGCCCGACGAGGTCGGCGGTGGCGTCGAGCAGCGGTTGTCCGGCATCAAGACCGGTCGCGGCGACAACGCCGGGGCGCATGAAATCACCGATGGCCATGCCGCTGCCACTGGCCTGCAGGCCAAGCCCGGCAAAGCTCTGCAGCATAATGCCAGCGAGATTCGAGAAGTTGCCGATGATGAAGGCGAAAGTGCCGATGTAGAGCGTCTTCTTGATCAGGCGCTGCAGCACATCTTCATCGGTGCCCCAGGCCCAGAACAAGGCTGCGATCGTCACGTCGATGACGATGAGGGTGGTCGACAGGAAGCCGACCTCACCGCCGAGCAGGCCGAAGCCGCTGTCGATATATTGGGTGAAGACCGTCAGAAACTGGTCGATGACGCCGGTATCATTCATGGCTGCCGCTCCCTTCCATGGAAAAATCGGCGGCGCTCAGCTTCCCAGACCGCATCGCATCCCGATTCCGGCATGGTGATCGTGCTGCAGCGCTTCAGTTCTGCGGCGTGAGGGTTCGGAGATCCTGTCTCGTCCGCGACATAGGTCGTTGTGTCGTGCCGAGCTGGCGGTCGCGTTGCCGAAACAACCGCGACCGCGATCAGCAATCCGCCAAAAGCGGCGGCTGCCGCCAGCTTGACCGACCGGCTCATGTCAGTTCCGGGTCCGGAAGCGGCGGAAACGCTCGCGGCCCTCGGCCTCGGTCGCGGCATTGCGCGCGGCCTCGATCGACTGCGCGCGACCCTGCGCCGCAATGGCGGCGGTAAGATCGGCCAGTTGCTGGGTTTGCAAGGCCAGTAGCTGATTGCCGGCCTGTGCCGCCTGCAAAGCCCCGGTCGCTGACTGGCTGGCGCCGACCAGTGTCGTAATCGAGCTGCGGGTCGCACCCAGATTGCCGACGATGCCGGCCTGAACCTTCATTGCATCTTCGAAGGCGCCGACGCTGTCCTGCCAGCGCGCATTGGCGTTAGCGACCATCTGGGCCTGCCCGCCGGTCAGTGCCGCCCCCTTGTAACGGCCGTTGAACACCTGCTGCACGTCGGTCACGTCATAGGCGATGCGCTGGGCCTGGTTCAGCAACTGGCGGGTCTGGTCGACCTGTTGCTGCAGCGTCTGGATCGTCGAGACCGGCAGACTGGCAAGATTGCGGGCCTCGTTGATGAGGCTGGTAGCCTGGTTCTGGATCTGCTGGATCTGGTTGTTGATCTGCTGCAGCGTCCGCGCGGCGGTCAGCACGTTCTGCGCGTAGTTGCTGGGATCATAGACGATCCCGCCAAACTGGGCCTGCGCTGGGGCGGCGATCATGGTCCCTGATACTAGCGAAGTGGCGATCGCCGTCGCCATGAGAGCGCGGCGGAGGACGGGTATTTTCATGGGCGGTTTTCCTTGTCCGTTAGTGCGGGCGGCGGGGGAGGAAGCAGCTCGGCCGCCCATCCGAGGCTGCGGTTCTGGAGCCAGGCCGCTGCAAATCCTTCGCGGCCATGGGCTGCGACAAGCTCGGCGATGCGGATCTGATCGGCTTTGGAAGAGGCGGCGCTGAAGGCGAGTGCGACATCGCCAAGGCCCAGCTCGAACAGCCGGTTGCCGCGCCGCGACTGGCAGTAGTAGTCGCGCTTCGGAGTAGCCCGGCTCAGGATTTCGATCTGGCGATCATTGAGACCGAACCGCTCATAGACCCGTGCGATCTGCGGTTCGGCTGCGCGCTCGTTGGGCAGAAAGATGCGCGTCGGGCAGCTTTCGATGATGGCAGGCGCGATGGCCGACGTCTCGATGTCGGCAAGGCTCTGGGTCGCGAAGATGACGCTCGCATTCTTCTTGCGCAGCGTCTTCAGCCATTCGCGTAGCTGCGCGGCGAAGGCCGGGCTGTCGAGCACGAGCCAGCCTTCATCGATGATGATCATGGTCGGCGAGCCGTCGAGCCGCCCTTCGATCCGATGGAACAGGTAGGCGAGCACAGCTGCGGCCGACGACGCGCCGATCAGACCTTCGGTTTCGAAAGCCTGCACAGACGCCTCACCCAGACGTTCCTGTTCAGCATCGAGCAGCCGTCCCCATGGACCGCCGATGAGATACGGGGCGAGTGCCTGCTTCAATTCCTGGGATTGCAGCAGGACCGCGAGACCTGTGAGTGTGCGCTCGGCAGGTGGTGCGGACGCAAGCGATGTCAGGGCCGACCAGAGATGCTCTTTGGCGGCAGGGTCAATCACCATGCCTTCACCAGCCAGCATCGCCGCCAGCCATTCGGCTGCCCACGCGCGTTCGCCGGCGTTGTCGATCCGTGCAAGCGGCTGCAGGGCGACGGCAGCGCTGTCGCCTTCCTCGGCATGCAGCGCGCCTCCGAGATCCTGCCAGTCGCCGCCCATGCCGAGCGCGGCAGCGCGGATCGATCCACCATAATCGAAGGCGAAGATCTGGCTGCCTTTGTAGCGCCGGAACTGCAGCGCCATCAGCGCCAGAAGCACGGATTTGCCTGCCCCTGTCGGGCCGACGATGAGGCTGTGACCGACATCGCCGACATGAAGGGAAAGGCGGAACGGGGTCGAGCCTTCGGTCTTGCCGTAAAGCAAGGGGGCGTCACCGAAATGCTCGTCCCGTTCCGCTCCCGCCCATACCGCTGACAGGGGGATCAGGTGGGCGAGATTGAGTGTGGAAATGGGCGGCTGCCGGACATTGGCGTAGACATGGCCGGGAAGCGATCCGAGCCAGGCCTCGATCGCATTCATGCCTTCGATCGTGCAGGTGAAGTCGCGGCCCTGGATGACCTTTTCGACCAGCCTTAGTTTCTCTGCCGCCAGCGCCGGGTCGCGGTCCCAGACCGTGACCGTCGCAGTGACATAAGCAATGCCGGCATGATCTGCGCCAAGCTCCTGCAGCGCCATGTCGGCATCGGCCGCCTTGTTGGAGGCGTCCGAATCCATCAGCACCGATTGCTCGTTGGTCATCACCTCCTTGAGGATGGCGGCAACCGATTTGCGCTTGGCGAACCATTGCCGCCGAATCTTCGAGAGCAACTTGGTGGCGTCGGTCTTGTCGAGCATGATTGCCCGCGTCGACCAGCGGTAAGGGAAGGCTTGCCGGTTGAGCTCATCAAGCAGCCCGGGAAAGGTCGCCGTCGGAAAGCCAGTGATGGTGAGCGTGCGCAAATGATGGGCGCCGAGCATGGGCTCAAGCCCGCCAGTCAGCGGCTCATCGGCCAGCAGCGCGTCGAGATAGACCGGCGTTTCGGGCACGCGAACGCGCTGCGTCCTGGTCGATACCGTGCTGTGGAGATAGGTCAGCGTGGCAGCGTCATCGAGCCACGCGGCCTCGGGCATAAATCCCTCAACCAGATGCAGCACGCGGTCGGTACGGTCGGCGAAGGATTTGACGAGTTCCGTGGGATCGACCCCGGTCGACGCCTTGCCTTCGTAGAGCCAGCCTTCGGCGCGCGCCGCTTCCTCGGGCGGCGGCATCCACAGCAGAGTCAGATAATAGCCGCTTTCGAAGTGCGCGCCTTCCTCACGAAACTGTTCGCGGCGTTCCCTGTCGGTCAGTGCCGACACAGGATCGGGAAAGCGGGATTGCGGATAGGCTTGCGCCGCGGTGCGCTGCGCTTCGACGAAAACCGCCCATCCCGAGCCCAACCGCCGCAGGGCATTGTTGAGCCGGGAGGTGACGGCGACGAGTTCAGCGGGCGTGGCACTGTCGAGATCGGGACCGCGAAAGCGCGCTGTCCGCTGGAACGATCCGTCCTTGTTGAGCACCACGCCCGGCCCCACCAGTGCGACCCAGGGGAGGAAGTCTGCGAGACTGGCGGATTTGGTCCGATATTCCTGAAGCGACATCATGGCCGCACCCAGGTCGGATATTTGAGATGGCGGCGCGCGACATCGACAAACTGCGGATCGCGGCGGGCAGCCCAGACCGAAAGCACATGGCCGATTGCCCAGATGGCAAGGCCAGCGAGCCAGAGCCGCAAGCCAAGGCCAATTGCGCCCGCCAGCGTGCCATTGACGATGGCGAGTGCGCGCGGCGCACCGCCGAGCAGGATCGGCTCGGCCAGTGCGCGGTGGACCGGGGCATAGAAGCCGGGGATGTCGTCTGCCGATGTCATCAGATCAGCGCTCCGCCGCCGAAGCTGAAGAAGCTCAGGAAGAAGCTCGATGCGGCAAAGGCAATCGACAGGCCGAACACGATCTGGATCAGCCGGCGAAAGCCCCCCGACGTGTCCCCAAAGGCAAGGCTGAGGCCGGTGACGATGATGATGATCACCGCAACGATCTTTGCGACCGGCCCCTCGATGCTCTCGAGGATCGACTGCAGCGGAGCTTCCCACGGCATCGACGAACCGCCGGCATGCGCCGGGGTGGCAGTGGCCACCATCACGAAAGCAGCGGTAGCAGCGAGCGCAGCGCGATTGGTGCCGCGCCGGAGGGCATGGATCATAGAGAGTCTCCTTGGGTTTGGGTGGCGGGAATCAGGCGATAGTCGCCGGTGACCGGGTCGAGCCCGTCGACGCGGGCCAGTTCGGCCAGACGCCGCCTGGTGCCATCGCGCACCAGCACGGCAATGAGGTTGATGGTCTCAGCGATCAGAGCGCGCGGAACGGTGACGACCGCTTCCTGGATCAACTGCTCCATCCGCCGCAGGGCACCGATCGCGCTTCCGGCGTGGATCGTCCCGATCCCGCCGGGGTGGCCGGTGCCCCAGGCCTTGAGGAGATCAAGCGCCTCGGCGCCGCGCACTTCGCCAATCGGAATCCGGTCAGGGCGAAGTCGAAGGCTGGAGCGGACCAGATCAGAGAGCGAGGCCACGCCATCCTTGGTTCGCATCGCCACAAGGTTTGGCGCGCGGCATTGGAGCTCGCGGGTATCTTCGATGAGAATCACCCGGTCGGTGGTCTTGGCGACCTCGGCGAGCAGCGCGTTCGTGAGCGTCGTTTTACCGGTGCCAGTGCCCCCAGCGACAAGGATGTTCAGCCGCTCTGCAACACCCGAACGAAGACTTTCGGCTTCAGTTGCGCACATGATTCCTGTGCTGACGTAGTCATCGAGCAAAAACACCGCGACGGCGGGCTTGCGGATGGCAAAGGTGGGAGCCGCCACCACCGGTGGCAGGAGGCCTTCGAACCGCTCTCCGCTTTCCGGCAGCTCCGCTGACACGCGCGGTGCATCGCCGTGAACTTCGGCACCCACATGATGGGCAACCAATCGGATAATGCGCTCACCATCGGCTGCTGTCAGGCGTTCACCGCTATCGGACAGTCCCATGCCCAACCGGTCGACCCAGAGGCGTCCGTCCGGATTGAGCATGATCTCGATGACCTGCGGGTCAGCCAGCCAGGTCGCGATCGAGACGCCCATCGCCGTGCGCAGCATGCGTGCGCCACGTGAACGTGCTTCAATTCGGACTGGCTCAGCGCCCATCGGATACCCCGCTTCGGGAGCGGGACAGGATCGTCCGGCTCGACGGGGACGAGTAAGAGACGCAGAAAAGGGGCTAGTTCAACAAGGATTTAGCGTCGTAGCAGTGGGGGATAGAAAAACAGGGAGGAGCGTAGTTCGCACCGCTTTGACTATGGCCTGTGCGCCGCCGACCCATGCTTGAGGGTGTCAATTGGAGCTCGACTGGTGCGCGTCGGAGAGGTTAAGAAAATTCCTGAAACTTCCATAATCAGGAAGTATTGGGAATTTTATGTCCAGTCTAGCGCAACAAGTTTCCGTAAGCGCCCTCCGCGACCGGGTCTTCAATGATCGCCAGCTCAGCGAAATGCTGGGGGGAGGCGATGCGCGGCGTTATGGCCTCGTCAATCGTGCCATCAAGGACGGGTCACTCATTCGCCTGAAGCGCGGTGTCTACGCGCTTGCCCCCGCGTATCGAAGCGCTCCTATGCATCCCTTCGCGGTGGCGCAGGCTTTGCTTCCCGGGAGCTATATTTCCTTTGAAAGCGCGCTGACCTACCATCGCTGGATTCCTGAAGCCGTGCTTGTCACTGCCAGCGTGACGCCGGGGCGTAAAACGCTGGAGATACCGGCCACCGAATTTGGTCCGTTCAAATATCATCCGCTGGCCATTGCCGATTATCGCTTCCTCAGCGGCGTCGAACGGGTGACCTTCGACAAGCTCACCGCCTTTGTCGCTAAGCCGCTGCGCGCACTTATGGATCTTGTCGCTCTGCGCAAGGTGGAATGGTCTGGTCTCGATTGGCTCACCAGCGGCATGCGGTTCGACGATGATTTGCTTCTAGCGTTGACGGAATCGGACTTTGCCGCGGTGAAGTCGGTCTACAAGCACAGGGCAGTGAACACCTTCCTTGCCGAGCTTGAACATGGGGTTGTTGGGGCAAAACGGGCTGAATAAACGGATGGAAGAGTGTCCGCCTTTCGCGCTAGACTTGCTGCCAGAGCTCATAGCAAAGAATGAGATCAGGCATCAGTCGCGCTCGGTATTTCTCGCCCCACTTCATCCCTTAGCTTCGGCCCCGCCTCCATCCGCCGTGAAAGTGATTCCACAAATCCGTGCCACCTCTTCTTGCCCATCGCCTGCGCCGCCTTCATTGCCGTGTCGGGTAGCGGCGGATTGCTGGTGAGCCAGAAGCGCACGAACAGGCCAATCGCTTCGTTCGTCAATTCCACATGCCATTCGAGCCGATCCAGTTGCCGCGACAGGCGATCGAGCCGCCTCGCCAGAGCGGCTTCCATCCGCTCATCCTGATCGGACTGCAGCAGGGACATCAACGCCGCTTCCACCACTTCGGTGCGCGAGACGCCGCGGGCATGAGCGCGTTCCTCCAGCAAATTGGCGAGTTCGATATCGAGCCGGAAGGTTTGTTTGCTGTGGGGCTTCTTCCTCACAGGTCGATGCCGTCATCGGGGTCGAGCGATGCATTGCGGGCATTGCGGTTCATAGTGCGATCAGCTTCCCGTTTCGCCCTGGCTGCGTCATCCTCGGGCGCATCGCGATCAAGATCGAACTCGTTGACCGGTGGCTTGGGGGCGGGAACGACATCCTCATGTTCCCCCAGTTCGGGTTCTCGCCTGATCCCGGAGTTCGCCGTATCATTTTTGGATTTGGCCCCATCGGCATCTGACGGCACGTCCGGCTTTGGCTGATCAACAGGCGGCTGTTCGGAGCTTTTCGCTTTTGCCTTGGCTGGTTCAGTCGGCAGCGGTGCCGCAATGGGTGCGAGCGCGGACCAGTCGTCCGTTGGCCGTTTTTTCGGGTGCAGCGGTTTGGGGGTCGGCGCAGGCAAAAGGCGTGCGCGGAATCTCGGGTCGAGAAAGTATTTCGCCTTTTCCGCGCGGATCGGCGGCGTGCTGGCCACCAGAACAATCTCCTCGTGCTCAGAAAATTGCTGAACTTCGCCGGGCGTCAGCAACGGCCTCGCGGTCTCAGTGCGCGAGACCATGATATGGCCGAGCCATGGTGAAAGCCGGTGTCCGGCATAATTCTTCATTGCCCGCATCTGGGTGGCGGTGCCGAGCGCATTGGAAACGCGGCTGGCGGTGTTGTCATCATTGGCCGCGAACGCGACGCGGACATGGCAATTGTCGAGAATGGCGTTGTTTGACCCGTAGGCTTTTTCAATCTGGTTGAGCGACTGGGCGATCAGAAATGCCTTGATCCCGTAGCCTGCAACAAAGGCCAGTGCGCTTTCGAAGAAGTCTAGCCGCCCCAGAGCCGGGAATTCGTCGAGCATGAACATCACGCGCTGCCGGCGACCCTTGGCTCTCAGCTCTTCGGTCAAGCGGCGCCCGATCTGATTGAGCATCAGGCGGACGAGCGGCTTGGTCCGGCTGATATCGGAAGGAGGAATGACCAGATAAAGCGACACAGGTGCCGCTGAATCGACAAGATCAGTGATGCGCCAGTCGGAGGCTCCGGTGACCTGCGCAATCACGGGGTCGCGGTAGAGGCCGAGGAACGACATGGCCGTCGACAGGACGCCAGACCTCTCATTGTCAGACTTGTTCAGCAGTTCCTGCGCTGCGGCAGCCACGACGGGGTGAACACCATCTTTGCCGAGGTGCGGGGTCGTCTTCATTCGCTGCAGCGTAGTTTCGATCGAACGGCGCGGATCGGAAAGGAAGCCAGCGACCCCGGCCAGCGACTTGTCTTTCTCGGCATAGAGGACGTGCAGGATCGTGCCGACGAGCAGCGAATGACTGGTCTTCTCCCAATGCGTGCGCTTTTCCAGTGACCCTTCAGGGTCGATCAATATGTCGGCGATGTTCTGGGCGTCACGCACCTCCCAATCGCCCTTCCGGACTTCGAGCAGCGGATTGTAGGGGTTGGATGCGGGGTTGGTCGGATCGAACAGCAAGACGCGGCCGTGTCGGGCGCGAAAGCCAGCTGTCAGATCCCAGTTCTCGCCCTTGATATCGTGGACGATGCAACTGCCCGGCCAGGCGAGCAGCGACGGGATGACGAGACCAACGCCCTTGCCGGAACGGGTCGGCGCAAAGCAGAGAATATGCTCGGGGCCATTGTGCCGCAGATACCGGTTCTTGTGCGAGCCGATCACCACGCCGTCCTGTTTCAGGAGGCCAGCCTTCTTGATTTCCTTGTCGGTTGCCCAGCGCGCAGACCCATAGGTCTCTGACTGCTTCTCCTCCCGCGCGCGCCACACCGACATGGCAATCGCGATGACTATGGCGGCCATGGCACCTGAGACCGCGATGAATGCGCCGGTCTGGAAGATCTGTGGTGCATAGGCGTCGAACGCAAACCACCACCAGAAGAAGGCGTAGGGCGGGTAGATTGGCCAAGGTCCAAGCCAGAACCAAGGTTGGCCGAGCTCAGGTTGGTACGCAAGGGCGTGGGCTGTCCATTGGGTGGCACACCAGATGCCAAGCAAGGTGACGCTGATGACGGCGATGACCTGACCCCAGAGAATACGGGTGGCGTTCATTGAAAGTTACTCCTGATGAGGGGGTAAATGAGGGTCACAGGCTGATCCCGCGTCCGCGGCCCAAGGCCCAGTCGACAGTACCGCCCGGCGACATGGTGCCGGTGATGTGCTGGCCGAGGTGCTGATCGAGCGCCGGGCGCCAGGGCACGAGCTGAAAGCCCAGCCCTTCGTCGATCATCGCGAAGCGGCCCGTCGAAAGCGTCACCCGCTCCCGGTAGATGCCGCTGACATAGTCGCCTGCGCCCGACGGTTTGTGCTCAAGTCCCGTGCGCGCGGCGATGGCCTGCGTGGCGGCCGTCAGTTCCTGATTCTTCAGCGTCCCGACGAGATCCTGAGCAAGGATGACCCGCTGGCCCTGCCGGCGGGCAAGCCCTTGCGTTTCGAGATGGCTGGCGCGGGCATCCAACGCATCGCGCACCTCGCGCCCGAAACCATTGCCCGTTGCTACGGGATCGCGGGCAACAAGCTGGCGATCAAGCCACGTCGCGCCAGGTGCTTTGATCTGTGCCTCGAGGGGTATGTCTGATCGCGTGGCAAGCGAAAGGCGGTCATGCCCTTTGGCATCCTCCCAAGAGCGCAATTCGACGATCGATCCGGCTTTGGCGTCGCCGGTCATCTCCATGTCATTGAACCGCAGATGGTGCGTGCGGCCGTCGACACCGTCGACGATGGCATAGGCGCTGCCCGTCAGTTCATCTTGGAGGCCACGTTCGACCAGGCGTCCGATGACCGGTTCGCTTGGAACGTCCTGATGCAAGGCCAATGCCGATACATCAAACCGCCCGCCGTCGCGGCTCATGGCATTGTGCATCGTCTTGATGATGTCGTTGCGCACCGAAAGATCGCGCAATGTGTTTTCGGCACCGGGCTCCAGAGCCCACACCGCAGGCCCTTCGCGCGCCGCCAGCCCCAGCTGTTCCAGCTTGGCGGCGCGGCCCAACAGCAGCCGGCGCATTTCGGGATCGGCGTCGCCGCCGGGGCGCAGGTCGATCAGACCGGCCGCGTCCTGACCCAAGCGTTCAAGCTGCCGGTCAAGACTGGTCCAGCGCTCGGCATCGACCTCGCGTTCGAGTGCGGTGCGGATGTCCAACTCGGTGCGCGGCCCCAGTTCGAGCGTCACCCGCTCTTCCGCCCGGAACCGCAGACCTTCGCTGATATAGCCCCGGTCAATGACAAGATCGGTGCCGTCACTGGCAACGCCGCGCACCAGCACATGGATGTGCGGATTGTCGGTGTTCCAATGGTCAACGGCGACCCAGTCCAGTTCGGTGCCCAGATCCTTGGCCGCGTCGGCCATCAATTCGCGGGTGAAGCTGCGCAGGTCTTCCATGTCCCCGGCATCTTCGGGCGAGACGATGAAACGAAAGTGGTGCCGGTCATCTTCGCAACGCCCTGCAAAGGCATCCCGATCAGCCCTGTCGGTCTGGGCATCGAACATCGAGGCATCGCGCCCGTCGCGGGACACGCCGTCACGCTCAAGATAGGTGATGTGCTTTGCCAGTGGTGCGGCGCGGTACTGCGCACCTTTATGGCGAGCGATGCGCGCCATAACAGTAACGCGGCGTTGGCCAGGTGTGCGGCGCATCGCGGCAACCGTCCGACGCCCGCGCGCGGCTTTGCCGCTGCCACTGCCGCGTTTCAGACCCGCTCGCCGTGAACCCGCATGGCCCGCCTTGTTGGCGGCACGCTGGACCTGAGCCGCCAGCTTCTGGCTCCGCCGCCCAGAGGCTGCACCGCTGTCCCTGCTTCTTCCCGGCCGCACCCGAAATTCATTGTCGTCGCGGCTCATTTTGAAGGTGCCATACGATTGCGCGGCAGATTTCCGGGCGCGTGGGAAGCATTGTATGGCCGGTCATGTCCGGTGCCATACGAAATTATCGCGCTACAACAACCACATGAGGGCCAGGTGCTGGCACTCCTTTTATCTTGCCCTCCAAAATTGCCCTCTCGCTCAAACACATGCCTCCCCACCGTACCTTTCCGACACGACGCTCGAACCGTCAGAGATGCACTGGTGTAACCCATCACGGATTTCGCGGTGAAAGCGACACAAACAGGGGGTGCGGCGCAGGGCTCGATAACGGCAAAGAGGCCGACGGCGACGCAAGCTGGGTGCGCTGTGGCTGCACATCGGCAGCACCGTCAGTGCTGCTCGCTTCTCCATCGCCGCGCCGTGTGAACAATGTAGCCTGACGCCAGGGATGAGCATTGGCAGGTGGCATGGCAGCAGGCGAAGCGATGCTGACCATTCCAAGACTTGGCGCGATCTGGGCGACGTAGTTGACGGTTTCTGCAGGAAGACTGCGACGACCGGCAGCATAGTCATCGGCACGGCCTGGTCCCGCATTGTAGGCCGCCAGCATCAAGCTGACATTGCGATACCGATCCCACATGGCGCGCAGATAGGCCGCACCTCCAAGGATGTTCGCACGCACATCGAACGGGTCAGAGCCAAGGCCATGCCGCGCGCTCAGCATAGACCAAGTGCCGGGCATAATCTGCATCAGCCCTATGGCTCCTGCAGGCGAAACCGCACGCGAGTTGCCGCGACTTTCCACCCGCATCACCGCCCATATCCAGAGCTCGGGAATGCCGAAGCGCTGCGATGCCTCTGCGACATGCGGCGCATAGGGATGCGCTGCAAACTGGTCAGGCACCGTCGCAACTGCGGCAACCGGAGAAGTCGCCGCTGCCAAGCCGAGAGCGAAACAAGTGCCGGGAAGAAGAAGGTGAAGGCGCAGCCGAACGGCAATCCGAACTACGGAACACCTGCGACGGCGGAGCGAAGCAACGGTCATGGCCTATTTCCGATCGCGATTGGTCGGACGCGACCAGAGCAGGTGATGCTCGTCGTCACGGGACATGGATCGAAGCAGGTTGGCGCGCAGGGGATAGGCAAAGGACGGGTCGTCGATCTGCACCGCGACAAAGGCACCGGCGCGCTCGCCTGTGCGGTTCCAGCCAGCACCAATTTCAGTGCCGGTTTCGGCATCGCCGAGCAGCACGCGCCAGTCGGGTGCATTGTCGCTGTCGTTCGATGGAGCCGGGACGAGTGTCACGACAGCATCGAGCATGAGGGTCCGGATTTGCCCCGTGAAACTGTCCTGCGCGGAATGAAAGACGCCGATCATCATGGTTTGTGCTCCTGGTTGGTGGTTGGGGAAGCGGCGGACGCACCAAAGCCGCGCCAGCGCAGGGGCTGGTCAGGTGCATCACGGGTAAGGATGGGGTGTGCCGTGCCGATAAGACCGGCTGCGGGCAGAGCGCCGAAATAGCGCCCATCAAGGCTGTCGGGCGCCGGGTTCAACAGGAACAATTCGTCTGTCCGAACACGGTGACAGCCCTGCCAGCTTGGCAAAGGCCGACCCATTCTGTCGTGCGATTTGGCTGTGGCGATGCGGTGGCCGTCCACCGAGACGACAGCGCCGGCGCGGCACACCCATTGCCCGGGCAAAGCCGCGACATGTTTCATGAGCGGTACGCCGATCGGCAGATAGTGGCGATCGGCCATCATCCGCGCGGTCGCAGTCGGCGGCGCAATGGCGACCAGTTCGCCGAGCCTTGGGCGTTTATCGACCTCGAGGCGATAGAGGCCGACGGGCGCACTGGCGCTCGCGTTCCACATCAGTCGCGGTCGCGGCGAAAGCATGGCGACTGCTGAGAACCCGGCGCTGAACAAGCCTGCCCACAGTATCGTGGCGCGAACATAGCGGCGGCGGCTCATGCTTCGAGCGCCTTGCGCCGGACCCAGGCCGCGTGCCGCTCCGCTGTGTAAGCCCTGAACGGCATTCCGGCATTCAGCCGGTTGCCGACGTGGCGCCAGTGATCGGGCGATGCGTCGCACGGATCAACACCGGCGGATTCGACCGCATCGATGGCCTGCAACACCTGTGCGACCTTGGGCCAGCCCTCGATGTGCAGCAGAATGTCAGCGCCGGGACGGACAAACGGCAACGTCGTGTAGGCCTCGCCCGGTGCCACTGCCGTCACGATGTCGATGCACGAATGGATGGTGCCATAGTCGTTCGAGGTCCAGCGCACGAAAGCGAAGACCGCGCCGGGACGGAAGGCGATGACGCGCGTGCGGCGGTTGATGATCGTGTCAGCCGCAATGCGACCGAAGCGGATCCATTGTTCGTAGCGCTTCTCGATCCAGGTCACTTCGACCTCGGTCAGGGCGCTGGCTGTTGCTGACCTGATGGCGTGCGAGGAGCTGTGCCGCTGCGCAGTTGGCTCGCTCATGGCCGCGCTCCTGCCACCGCGAACCCGACAAGCTTGACGCGGGCGTTGAGCAGGCCCGTTGCACCGAGATTATCCACAGGCTGAAAAAGGGTTAGCAAGAATCCGAAGGATTCTTTTCTATTAGCATCGTTAGAGGAGCGCCGATTTACCTCAGATTTCTGCGGGTTTCCGCATGGTCCCGGTTTTCGATAGGCCGAGGATCGGGTTTCCGATGGGCCGAGTCCGACGGTTTTTGATAGGCCGAATGTCATGCCAACTTCTCCACAGGGAAACCGACGCGCCGGGCAGCGGCAACGAACGGGTCGACGGGGATGGGTTTGAAGATCAGCCGCTCGCGGCCGAAGCTGTGCTCAAGGCTCAGATGGTAGCCCGGGAGAGACTGCTGCCGGACGATGGTCCGCAGCTCGAATGCGAATTGCTTGAGCGGCGAAAGCGCACCTGATTTGAGATGAAGGTGCGGAACGTCGAAGCTCCAGCCACCGCGCTGATGTCCACCATGCTTGCGCACGATACGGTAGAGCCAGCGCTCAACGCCCCCTGTCAGCGCAAAATAGGCGCGGTCTATCGTCAGGATCAGGCCGCGATCGAGCACGCCTGCGTAGAACCAGTCGGGCAGGATAAGCTCGATGCCAACGGCGCGGCCACGGTCGTCGAGTGTTTCCCGCCATTCGTTGATCCAGGAGAAACGGTGACGGCGGCGCTGGTGCTGCTGGCGGATCGACGTGGCGACGGTCGTCGACTGCAGGCGGTCGAGCGCTGCGCGCAGCCGCTCATAATGGTCCTTGCCCGTCCCGCGCCCGATGAAGGTCAGAATCTCGTGTGGACGGGCGGCGATGTGCCGAGATGTCGGGCGGCCTGCGTCGCGCGCTTCAACGAGCTGACTCGCCGCCCAAATCAGAATGTCGGCATCCCAGATGGTCGCCATGCCGTGTTCGGCTACGGCTTCGACCGAAATCCATGTGGCCCCCATCGCAAAGTCGATCGGTGCGGAGCGCCGCGACTTGGCAAGGCTGAAGAAGGGCCAGGACATCAGATCCTGAGCATCGCGCGCGGCAATGTCACCGGGCATCGAGTAGAACAGGTCGAGCTGTTGTTGGGGGCTCACCGAACGCATCAACGGCGCACCGGTCGTGCTGACAGGCAAATGCCTTGTCCGGGATCGGATGTTGAATTGCGGCGACCATTTTGCGCCCAGGCATCGAGATCGACTATGGCGTAGACAATGCGCCGACCGAGCTTGTGAAAGGCCGGGCCCGTCCCATAGCAACGATGCTTTTCAAGCGTGCGGGCTGAGAGACCCAAATGCACGGCAGCATCGGGCGTCCTGACATAGCGCGGGAATACCGGGACGAAATCTCCATCCATGAAACGTCTCCTGTGAAGTGCCGGACACAAGGGGTTGGCCCGGCGAGCAGGAGGCGAGATTTGAGATTTTCAGGGACTTGGGTGAACGGACATAAGGCGTGGCTGCCGAATGTCCCGATCAGTGGCCGCTCAACAGGGCGAGATAGCCTCCGTCGCGCATAGCGAGCGCCTGTCGCTGCCAGCGAGCAATCCGTTTGCGCTCGCTCGACGTGTCCCATTCTGCGGCCGAATATCGTCCGGCATCGCGGGCGATAAGTTCGATGGCCAATTCGCGTGTGGTTGCACCGCCGGACAGCGCATCGAGCAACCGAAGCCATTGGACCAGACGCCAGTGCTCTGACGGACCAGGCGCAAGGCAGAACGGGCGCTTCTTCACATGCCCGAGACGGCAATGATCATGAAAATCGGAAACGGCGGCCTTCCGTGTTTCCCAAAATGCGTCGCCCGGAAGAACATAGGCGAGCGGTTCGGTCTCTGTTGTCTCGCCACAAATATTCAGGCGGTGGCGGCGCTTAGCCGTCGATAGGACGAGATGCCGCCCTTCCTCATCGCGGTGCTGGGCCGCGATATTCATGCTCCCGACAATTTCGGCTTGGCTGCAGCCTTCGCAAGGGAAAGGAGCCGGGCGCAAAAGGATGACGCTGGCCGCTGTAGATGGGTGCCAGATGATCGGGAGATGGTGGGCCGGGAGGTCAGGGTCCGCAGCGAAAGACCAACCCCCAGTGCCGGGCAAGACGCCTCAGCGCGAGTGGCGCAGCGTCAACGACCTCAGCATATTGGTCGCGGTATTCAGGATTGCGGCGCAGGAATTCCTGCGCGAAATCCGTGCGGTCATAGTTTTCATACGCTTTGGCGTAATTCTCCGAACGCCAGTCGGGCGGCTTCTCCATCGCACCTCTCCTATGAGGTTTTTTTGGAGTCGAACGATCACGTCGGAGCCGTGACGAGAGAAGTGCTCGAGTCAGTTCCGGGCTCCCCCGCGGCAAGGCACAATCGATTGCGCCAGATTGGTGCTAAATGCCCAGTTTTATTGGGTTCGCGGGACCATCAGGTGTTTGTAGCCGTGTTCCGTCATCCACCTGGCGCGGGCGAGATGGGTATCATAGACCCTTCGCGCGCGATCCGGCTCACTGGCAGGATCGATGGCGAAGATGATCGAAACCACCTCTTCCCATGATGCCTCGTCCTTTTCGGCATCCAGCAGGCGAAGATACGTGACAAGGTGGCGCTCATCATAAGCGCTCAATCGGTCTGACTGCGGTGGTTCATCGGCAAACTCAGGAGCCGACATGGGTCTCTCCTTGTAGCAAAACCTGTTTAGTGACTGCGCCCCAGCAACGTGCGCAGAGAAGCAGGGTGAACTTATCCCCAATCGGGCAGTGCGCTATCCCCAGCACGGGATAATGCCGAGCCCAGATTGCCGGGACAAAACTTTCCCAGAGGCAATGATCTGCCTGTTGTAGTTCAGAAATTGTAAAATTGCTGCTGAGATTCGGTGAATGGCGGTGGGTTTGCGTTCAACGACCGCCAGGTTTTTCGAAAAATCGCACGGGATCGACGGCAAGTTCTTCTGCGAGTCGCTCAATCGTGTCGAGCGTCGGCGAATTGGCTGCGCGTTCGAGAAGGCCGACATAGTTTCGGTTGATTCCGGCACGATGCGCCAATTCCTCCTGCGAAAGCCCACTGGCGTGTCGCAATCGCCTTAAATTCGTCCCAAAAATCTCCCGAAGCCTCATGCTTCGTGGGTCGGCGTAACCCTAATATACTGCCACCCAATATACTAGGGATTCGTCATCGCCCGGAGTGACCCGGGCGATGACTTGGCCGATTCAATGGTCGTTGCGGCGGCTCGGGCGGTTCCAGACCAGATCGTGACTGCCGTCTTCGGCTTCGAACAGCTGGGCGAAAATGGGTGCCATGAAGCTGGGGTCGTCGAGCTTCACCGAGAGGTACGGCCGGTCGTCCTGGGTGTGCTTTTTCCAGGCAGCGCCGATTTCGACTTCGCCGATGAGGACCCGGTGGGTCGGGGCATTGCCGCTGGTGTTTTCTTCCGCGACGATCCTGACCGATTTGGCCTGAAGGGCGAGAGTGACGATCTGGCCCCGGAGTTCACCTGAAACCATCTTGAAGTTGCCGATCTTTGCCATGGGTATTTCCTTTCCGTTGGACGGGACCGCGCCGGTGCGGCCTCGATGCGCGGAAAAGGGTCAGGCAGTGGCAGGCGCCGCAGCGTCAGCCCGCAGCGTTAGCGAAGGACGGTGTGGCCGAGCTTTCTTGTCTCGCGAGGAACGGCGGAACGCCGGGGGAAGAAAGTTCGGCAAGCACCGTTGCGGCAAGCCTGCCAAGCGAAGCGTCTTGCTGACATGGGCGCGGATCGAAAGAGGCCGTACTGGTCGGTTCTGCCGGGAAGGACGCCAGATGCTGATCGAATGCACTGGCTCGGGTGAACGCTGGCCCTGACCCCTCGGTTCAAAATCGGCAAAGCGGAGGACACGACTGGAACACCGGTATTGCCCCCTCACGGCCATCACTCGGCCGACATTGATTGGCCTGTAGAGGCTTGCCCAGCCACGGGACCAGCAAACTGTGAGGTGACGCGCGTATCACGCTCCGACATCGTCACGCTTCGCCATGCCGAGAGGGATGTCGCCATAGCAGCGATGGATCCAAGGATCGCCAGCAGCATGCTGTTGTCCGTTGCTAGTGATCCAAGCGCGTGCGCGGCCTGAAAGCCGGCGAATCCCGCGGGTATGGCAAAGAGGAGCGCGATCCCGGCACGGATCATGGGAGAGCGGACAAAGGCGATGAGGCCCTGTCCAATCAGAAGCGTAGCAATGCCTGCCGACAGTCCGCCCAGGATTGCTCCGAGATGACCAACATCATGGCGGAGCAGCAGGAAAGCGCACGTGAGCCCGGCGTAGACAGGCAGCGCATAGCTGGCGAGGCGGAAGAGCAGCGCGAGCACATAAAGGCCAGCCACGGCCCCGAGGATGAGAAAAATGGTCATAAGCGTCCCTTGTCTGGACGCGCTCGCCACCACCTCCTCAGCGCAATCTGCGGTGCAAGAATAGCACGGCAGGGCACAGGCCGAAAAGGCGAAATGTGCCTGAGGTTAGCGGCTGAAGGGGTCATATTCGCGAACCACCTGTTCGGGGTCACCGTCAAATTCGTCAGCGGGGATGACGAAGTAGCCCTGATTGGTTTCGATGAGCACGATGACCGTCATCAGCGTCCGGGAGAGGTTCCAGCCAAGCGATTGTGCGGTTGCCAGTGGCATGTTGCGGCTCCTGCCTAGGAGCGGGACCACCCCGCTCGACAGTCGCCCCACAGGCCGGGGGCTGGCCGCAATCACCGCAGCAAAGCTGCGGCCGCACGCGCACGCGTAGCGGACCCTTCACGGGTTGATTGAAGGAGGACAGACTTCGCGCCCAGGGATCAGCGGCTAATGCGAGCGAGTGGTTCTGCGGCGGTTCGAGTTATGCCAATTGCGCCAGTCAGATTCCGACGGTGACATATTCTTCAGGTATCCGCCGTTGACGGCCAGTTTCTCAAGATCGGTCAGGCACTACGCGGCCGACAATATCGATATGTGCGACCTCGGCGATCCGCGAAAGAGTTTACCTTGCGCTGTTCTGGCGCAGCACGCTGCCCCTCGGCCAAGGCGCCCGACTGCTAGCAGCGAGATGAGCCGTTTCACGCCACACGTTAGGCGCAAGTTCGGGCGACATCGATCGACAATCTAGGTGCAAAAAGTGGGCTCAAAATTCACGAGCTACGACCGGCTTTCCCCACGACGCCCCAACCTGTACCAAAATTGGAGACAATATGGAGACAATGGGGGTCTCGGCGAGGCATTGTCTCCAGAATTTCAAGGGTCGCCGGTCGGCGAAATCGTTGATTTTCTGGGAGAAAACTGGAGCGGGCGAAGGGATTCGAACCCTCGACCCCAACCTTGGCAAGGTTGTGCTCTACCCCTGAGCTACGCCCGCTCGGCGCTTGATGGAGACGCTGTCCCCGTCGGGTGAGGCGGGCAACTAGCAGCGCTTTTCAGGATGGGCAAGGGGAGAATTGGCAAGACCATCAAATTCCTTGCCGCACCTGCAAAGATGACGACTTTACCGGGCTTTTCGCCTGCCGCTCCACAGGGCCATGGCTGCCGCGCGCGCGCCAAACCGCTCTTTCGGTCCCGCCAGACGATTCGCATCGTCCAAAAACCCATCTGAGTGGCATTTCGCAACTTTGCCTGGGCGGTCATTCTGTTAATTTGACGGTCCGACCCCATATTTTCCACCAAGCGGCGGATCGTTTGTCGCATCCCTTCGTATGACAGACCGAACAGGAGGAAGCACCGCCATGCCGTCCGATCAACTCACGCGCCGCTCCCTGCTGCAGGGGAGCGCAGTAATCGCCGCAGCGGCACCCGCTCTTGCGCCGGCAGGTGCCGCTGCCGCAGCCCGGTCGAAAGCCAAGGAAGGAACCGGGATGATCCCCGTGGAATTGACCGTGAACGGGCGCGAGGTGCATCTGCAACTTGACCCGCGCACCACCCTGCTCGACGCGCTGCGCGAGCATCTGCACCTGACCGGGACCAAGAAAGGCTGCGATCAGGGCCAGTGCGGTGCCTGTACCGTCATTGTCGAGGGACGGCGGATCAACAGTTGCCTGACGCTTGCGGTGATGCATGATGGCGACAAGGTGACGACGATCGAGGGGCTGGGCACGCCCGACGCGCTGCACCCGATGCAGCGCGCCTTCATCACCCATGATGGCTATCAGTGCGGCTATTGCACGCCGGGACAGATCTGCTCGGCGGTCGCGGTGCTGGAGGAGATTGCAGCGGGTATCCCCAGCCATGTGACCGGCGATCTTAACCAGGTCGCCCTGTCCGACCATGAATTGCGTGAGCGGATGAGCGGCAATATCTGCCGCTGCGCCGCCTATCCCAACATCATCGCCGCTATGAATGATGTGGCCGGGGAGACAAAGGCATGAAACCCTTTACCTATAGCCGTGCGACCAGTGTCGCGGACGCCGCCAAAGCCGCAGCATCGATGCAGGGTGCCCGTTTCATTGCGGGCGGCACGAACCTGCTCGACCTGATGAAACTCCAGATCGAGACGCCGACCCATCTGATCGACGTCAATCATCTTGGCCTCGACCGGATTGAGCCGACGCCCGACGGTGGCCTGCGCATTGGCGCGCTGGTCCGCAATACCGATCTGGCCGCCGACAAGGTCGTGCGCCGTGACTATGGCGTGCTGAGCCGCGCGTTGCTGGCCGGCGCATCGGGGCAGTTGCGTAACAAGGCGACGACGGCGGGCAATCTGCTCCAGCGTACCCGCTGCCCCTATTTTTACGACACCAACATGCCGTGCAACAAACGCAAACCCGGCAGCGGCTGCGGGGCGATCGGTGGGATCAGTCGCAGCCTGGCGATATTGGGGGTGAGCGACGCCTGCATCGCCCAGCATCCCAGCGATATGGCGGTGGCGATGCGATTGCTCGACGCCCAGGTCGACACCGTCGGCGCGGACGGCGTGGCGCGCGCCATACCGATCGCTGATTTTCATATGTTGCCCGGTGATACGCCTCATGTCGAAACCGTGCTGAAAAGCGGCGAGATCATTACCTCGGTCACTCTTCCCCGGCCGATAGATGGCACCCATGTCTATCGTAAAGTGCGCGACCGCGCGTCCTACGCCTTCGCACTGGTTTCGGTGGCAGCGGTTTTCGACAGGAATGGCGGCGGGCGCTTCGCCTTTGGCGGGATTGGCGCAAAGCCGTGGCGGACGCCAGCGGCCGATGCTGCCGCGTCCTCCGGGGCCAAGGCCGTAGCGGAGGCGGCGCTTAGCGGCGCGCGCACCACCCATCATAATGAGTTCAAAAAGACGCTGGTCGAACGGACATTGGCGTCGCTCTATCGACAGAAGGAGGCCCGGTCGTGAAGTTCGATACGCCCGCCACCACCAATCCCATCGACAAGGGGCGCGTCGTCGGCGTTGCCCATGACCGTATCGACGGCCCGGCCAAGGTTACGGGCAGCGCACCCTATGCCTATGAACGGCATGATGCCGCACCCAATGCGGCCTATGGCTGGATCGTCGGGTCAGCGATTGCAAAGGGAACGATCGCAGCCATGGACCTGCGCGCGGCCGAAGCGGCCCCCGGCGTGCTGGGGATCGTCACCCACGCCAATGGCGGGAAACTGGGCAAGGGCGATTATAATACCGCCCGGCTGCTGGGAGGCCCGGCGATCATGCATTATGATCAGGCGCTGGCGCTGGTCATCGCCGATACATTTGAAAATGCGCGTGCCGCCGCCAAGCTGGTGCGGATCGATTATGCGCCACAGGACGGCAAGTTCGACTTGGCCGCCGAACAGGGCAATGCCGTCAAACCGCCAGATGGTGGCTTCAGCGGAACGGCCGACAGCGCGGTCGGCGATTTCGACGGTGCTTTTGCCAGGTCCGCCGTCAGGATCGACCAGCGCTATACCACCCCTGATCATAGCCATGCGATGCTGGAGCCACATGCTACCACGGCGGCGTGGAACGGCGACAAGCTGACGCTATGGACCGCCAACCAGATGATCGCCTGGAGCGTGGGGGAGGTCGCCAAGACGCTGGGCATCCCCAAGGCCAATATCCGCCTCGTTTCACCCTATATTGGTGGAGGTTTTGGGGCCAAGCTGTTCCTGCGCGCCGACGCGCTGCTCGCGGCATTGGGGGCAAGGCAAATCGGGCGACCGGTCAAGGTCGCCATCGCCCGCAACCAGATCCCCAACAACACCACCCATCGCCCCGCGACGATCCAGCGCATCCGCATCGGCGCGGACAAGAATGGAGTGATCGACGCCATCGGCCATGAAGTCTGGTCAGGCGACCTGCCGGGCGGCGGCACGGAGACGGCGGCGATGCAGACGCGACTGCTCTATGGCGGCGCAAATCGCATGACCGCGCATCGCCTCGCCACGCTCGACTTGCCGGAGGGCAATGCCATGCGCGCACCCGGCGAGGCGGTCGGCCTGCTCGCGCTGGAAATCGCAATGGATGAGTTGGCGGAAGCCTGTGGCGTCGATCCGGTCGAGCTGCGTATCCGCAACGATGTGCAATATGATCCCGAAGCCGGGACGCAGCGTCCCTATTCCAGCCGCAAGCTGGTGGAGTGTTTGCGTGCAGGGGCAGGCCGGTTTGGGTGGAGCAAGCGTAATCCCAGGCCGGGCAAGGTCCGTGATGGCCGCTGGCTGGTCGGCATGGGGGTAGCGAGCGCTTTCCGCAACAATCTGGTCGGTAAATCGGGCGCACGGATCGGCGTGGATGGCACGGGCAAGGTCATTGTCGAAACCGACATGACCGACATCGGCACCGGCAGCTATACGATTATCGGCCAGACCGCAGCGGAAATGCTGGGGGTGTCGCTGGACGACGTCATCGTGCGGCTGGGCGACAGCCGCTTCCCCGCATCGGCTGGCTCTGGCGGCCAATGGGGCGCGAACAGTTCGACTGCGGGCGTCTATGCCGCCGCCATCGCGTTGCGGGCGAAGCTGGCGGAGAAAGCTGGCTATCCGCTCGATCAGGCGCAATTCGACGATGGGCTGGTGAAGCTGGGCAACCAGTCGCAGACTCTGGCTGCGTTGGCCGGTCGCGAGGGAATGTGGGCGGAGGACAGCATCGAATTTGGCGATCTCGACAAACGCTATGTCCAGGCGAGTTTTGGCGCGCATTTCTGCGAGGTTGGGGTAGATATCGACACCGCCGAGGTCCGCATACGCCGCATGGGCGGAGCGTTCGCCGCGGGACGCATCCTCAACCCCAAGTCGGCGCGCAGCCAGGTGATCGGCGCGATGACGATGGGAGCGGGAGCGGCACTGATGGAGGCGCTGGAGGTCGACACGCGCTTTGGCCTCTTCATCAATCATGACATGGCCGAATATGCAGTGCCGGTGCATGCCGACATACCGGAGCAGGACGTGTTGTTCATCGACGAGCTGGATGACAAAAGTTCGCCGATGAAGGCCAAAGGCGTGGGCGAGTTGGGCATTTGCGGTGCGGGTGCGGCGGTCGCCAATGCGATCTACAACGCCACCGGCCTGCGGCTGCGCGACTATCCACTGACCATCGACAAGCTGTTGAAAGCGCAGATGAGCTGACGCGCAACCGACCCAAGGTCTAATGGAGCGCCATCCGCCCACCCCCTAGCCTTCCTTCCAAACATATAGGGAGGACGGCATGAAGGGCATCACGGCGCTGCTGGCAACCAGCGCGATGGCGCTTTGCGGCGGCGTCGCGTGGGCGGACGAGACAGAGGCAGCGCGGCAACCGATCATCGTCACCGCGCCGGGCGGCGGCATAGACAGCGACGATGGCCTGTCGCTGTCCGCTGCCGACATTGACAAAGCGGGCAGTCCCGATCTGCTCGGCGCGCTGGTCCGCAACTTTGCGGGCGTCACCTTGCAGGATGCGCAGAACAATCCGTGGCAGCCCAATCTGGTTTATCGCGGCTTCGTAGCCTCGCCGCTTCAGGGGCAGGCGCAGGGCATTGCGGTCTATCTGGACGGCGCGCGCTTCAACCAGCCCTTTGGCGACACGATGCAGTTCGACCTGCTGCCCGAAGCGGCGATTGCGCGGATCAGCCTGCTCGACAAGAGTGCGGTTTATGGTCTCAATGCGCTGGGCGGGGCGTTGCTGATCGACACCAGGACCGGCTTGAGCGATCCGGGGCTGGAGACCAGCCTGTCACATGGCCGGTTCGGCATGACCGAAGCCAGCATCGCGGCGGGCGGGACAAAAGGCGATTTCAACGCCTTTGCCGCCTTCCAATATACGCGCGACGATGGCTGGCGCGCCTTTTCGCCATCGACCCTGTATAATGGCTATCTGGACCTGGGCTTCGACACTGCCAGTGGAGGCCTGCACCTGAAACTGGTGGGAGCCGATACCGACCTGACCGGCAATGGCGTATCGCCGGTGGAACTGCTCGCCGCCGACCGGCGCGCGGTGTTCACCTGGCCCGACAATAGTGCCAGCCGCTATGGCCGGGTCAGCCTGCACCCCTGGGTGTCGCTGTCGGACACGACCAGGATCGAAGGGACGCTCTATGCCCAGAAGCTGACGCTACGCAGCGTCAATGGCGACGCCGCCGACATTGAAGGCTGCGAGGCCGAGGAGGAGGAGGCTGGGCTGCTGTGCCTGGAAACCGTAGGCGACGATGAGGGAGAGGAAGAACAGGCGGTCCTGACCGATGCCAGCGGCAACGCGATTACCGACACGCTGGGCGGTGAAGGCTATGGCGTGCTCAATCGCGGGCGCACCGCGACGCGGGCGATGGGCGCTCTGGTCCAGTTGATCGATCAGCGCCATCTGGGTGCGGGCGACAATCATCTGGCGCTGGGGTTCAGTTATGATAGCAGCCGTACCCGGTTCGACACGTCCACCGAACTGGGCGCGATGACCGACGAACGCAGCGTTGAAGGGCTGGGACCGGTCATCATCCAGCCTGATGGCGCGATAGCCCCGGTCGGGCTGGTCGCCCATACCGACTATTGGGGCATATTCGTACAGGACCGGCTGCCGATCACCGCGCGCCTGTCCGCTGAGATCGCACTGCGGTACAATCATGCCCGGATCGTAATGCTGGACCAGATCGGCACCGCACTCAACGGACGGCACAGGTTCGAGCGGGTCAATCCCGGCATCGAGTTAGACTATCGACTGTCCGATGCACTGGTGCTGCGCGCAGGCTATGCGCAAAGCAACCGCGTGCCGACCCCGGCCGAACTGTCCTGCGCCGACGAAAATGCGCCGTGCAGCCTGACCAATTTCTTCGTCGCCGATCCACCGTTGAAGCAGGTGATCGCCAAAAGCTGGGAAGCGGGCGCGAAGGGCAAGGCGCAGCTTGGCGGATTTGCAATCGACTGGCTGGTGTCGGCCTGGCGCACGGACAATCGCAATGACATTCAATATATCGCGTCGGAAATCCGGGGACGCGCCTATTTCCGCAATATCGGCAGCACCAGGCGGCAAGGGGTAGAGGCCACGCTGCGCGCGAACCGGGGCGGCCTGAGCGCGGGCCTGAGCTATGCCTTTACCGACGCGACCTATCGCGCGCCGCTCAGCCTTTCCAGCCCGGCCAATCCGACATCGGACGAGGAAGGTTTGATCGCCGTCGCGCGCGGCGACCGCCTGCCCGGTATCGCCCGTCACAGCGCGACGCTGAATCTGGACTATGCCGGGAAAGGCTGGTCGGTGGGCGGCGACATCATCGCCCGGTCCGGCCAGTATCTGGTCGGCGACGAGGGCAATGACACGCCGCGCCTCGCTGGCTATGCCATCGTCAACCTGCGCGCGGGCGTGGATGTGGTGCGCGGTGTCACCCTGTTCGGCGAGGTCCGCAATGCCCTTGGCAAACGCTACGCGACCTTTGGCACATTCAGCGAGGTCGATGAAATCGAACTGGAGGAGGCGCCGGGCGCGTCCAATCCGCGCGCTTATGGGCCGGGCGCACCGCGCCGCTGGCAGGTGGGGATCAGGGCACGCTTCTGATCTCGATGCGCGGCAACAGCGCAGCTTCGAGCGCCGGATAGAGGTGCGCGACGCTGCGCTGCACTTCGTAGCGGGCAGCAGCCATGCGGGTGAAACGGGTGGGAATTGGCAGGTCGCCTGCCTCTACCATGTCGAGACCATCCCGCACCGCCCGCATCAGCGCGCGCTCCAGCCATTCGATCCAGTCGCGCGTCTGGGCGATGGCCGCGATACCGGTCGGATCGAGCGGCCCGTGGCCGGGCAGGACGCCGCCATGGGGCAGCGCCCGCAACTGATCGAGACTGACGCGCCACATCGCAAGGTCCGCAGTCGGCGTGCTTGGCGCGCGATCGTGAAACACCAGATCCCCACCTAGCAGCAGCCCGCTCCGCTCGTCCAGCAATGCCAGATCGGCGCTGCTATGACCCGAGAGCGTGAGCAGACGTAGGGACCGTCCGCCAAAATCCTCCTGCGCCGTCATGATCGCCCGCCCCGGCAGGATCAGGTCGGTGCCGCGCATCCAGTCGCCCAGCAGCCGATACATGCCGTCGGCATAGCCCTGCCCCTGCGCCGCCAATACGGCGATCGTGCCGGGTAGCGCGGCGACGATAGCGGGGTCGAAGGCGGCCAGCCCCATGCCATGATCGGGATGGAGATGGCTGACATAGACCCGCAATATGCGCGTCCCGGTCAGTTGTTCGGCCGCCTGCCGCAGGGCGCGGGCATAACGAAGCGAGGGACCACATTCCCACAACACGGTCCCGGCGGGCGTCGCGATGATCGCGATATTGGCGATCGCCCCGCCATTGCGGATTTCGATCGGCTCGTCCGCGCCGCGCACCATCCAGATGCCATCGCCGACTGCCACCGGTGCGATGGTGTAATCGGCCGCGCGCGCTGGCATCACCGCCACGCTCGCCATCCCGCCCAACATGGCGCGGCGTGACAGCATCATCGTCCGCCCGGCATGGGCGACTGGCGTGCCAGCGTCAGCGCGGCCCGATAGTCGCGTCCGTTGGTGTCGCGCGCCGCGACGCGCAACGCCGCGTCCGCGCCGCCATCGACCATCAGCGTGATCGCCGGATCTTCCGCCACCGATGCCCAGATATCCATGTCCCCCAGCAGACGGCCATCCGCGTCGGTCACCGACAAGGCCTCCAGATGATAGGTGGCGATATTTTCAACGAGGCCGGTATCCATCGGATGGCGGAAGCTCAGCCGCACCCGGTTTTGGCCGCTCGCCATCGGCCAGACTTCGCCGCGTATCTCGCCCAGATGATCGGCCCAGTCACCCTTGACCCGACTGACAGGCGGCGCGGAACAGCCGCCACCCGCTGCATCGACCCAGCCGCCCGACACCAGCCATTCCCCGCTGTCCAGTTGCACCGCGCCGCGCACCGGGGTGCGCTGATCGAGTTTGATGCGGGTCGCGAAATAGGGCGCGGCATGGACCGGGCGATAGTCGATCGCGACGGGAATGGGATTAAGGTCCGCCAGCAGGATCATGCGCCTGACGCCCGTTATGCCGCGCGCATCGATCACGACCGGAAAGGCGCGCTGGTTTTCCGCGACCATCGGGAAGGAGACGATCACGCGCGGATCGAACCGCACTGGATCATCGCCGAACTGGGTGCGGGCATGGGCAGTCCACATGGGCGACCCGAGCGGATCGGCAGGCGGCATGGCCCCGACACTGGCAGGCGCCAGCATCAGCATGAGTGCGACCCAAAGGCTCTTTGGCCTGCGCATGTCCTTCTCCCTTATGACAGGGTCTAATCCCGCGCGCGACACGCTACCATTGGCCCTTGGGTCATGCGCCGGGAGAGGATCATGCGACATTTCATCATCCCTGCCCTGCTGCTGGCGTCACCCGCCCCGGCGCAGGGGCCATTGTTCGATGCCGATGGTTATCGCATCGCACATTATCGCGCGCCGGTACGACAGCCACCCGCCGGAGTCGGGCGGATCGCACCAGCGGCAGCGGCGCAGTTGGTGCCTGACCGGGATGCGATCTTCATCGACGTCCTGCCGACGCAGGGTGGCCATCGCGAACCGGGCGGCCGCTGGCGACTGGCTTCACCGCACGAATCCATACCCGGCGCGCACTGGTTCCCCGAAGCGGGGCGCGGTCAGCCCGACCCTGCCATCGCGCAAGGCTTTGCAAGGGGCCTGGCCCGGCTGACGCGGGGACAGCGCAGCAGGATGCTCATCCTCTTCTGCCGTGCAGATTGCTGGATGGGTTGGAACGCGACCAAAAGGCTGCGTGCGATGGGCTATGCGAACATCTGGTGGCTGGCCGAGGGGACCGACGGATGGCGCGACCTTGGCCTGCCGCTCGCACCGGTCCAGCCCGACGGCGGCATCACCCCATAGGACCAAAGGCCCATTGTGCGCAGGCGCGATCCGGTCGCACTCTTGGCGCAATCTGGCGGCCATGAGCCGTGCGATTCCATGGAGAGTGATGTGATCGACCTGCGCCTGTCAGGTGGCCTTGCCGCCGCCGCCCTGCTCCTTTCGCCGCTGCCCGCCGCAGCGAAGGATATTGTCATCCATATGAAGAATCAGGGTGCCGATGGGGCGATGGTGTTCGAGCCGTCCTTCGTAAAGGCCGCGCCGGGCGACACGATTCGCTTCAAGCCGAGCGACCCCAGCCATAATGCCGAAACCATGGCAAATATGCTGCCTGCAGGCGCGACGCCGGTGAAGGGCGCGATGAACAAGGAGATGGTGCTGACCGTCGCCAAGCCCGGTCTCTATGGCATCAAATGTATGCCTCATTATTCGATGGGCATGGTCGCGCTGGTCCAGGTGGGCAAGGTGTCCGCCGCCGAGCTGACGGCGGCCAAAGCGGCCAAGCTGCCGCCCTTCGCCGCCAAGCGCATGACGGCGGCCCTCGCGAAAGTGAAATAGACCCAAGGTGCAATGGCCCGGCCCCGGTCGCCGCGCCATCCTTTCAGCCAATTCAGACACTATAGGAGTAGGACAATGCTGCAACAGGCGATGGAGCGGTTCACCGGCAAGACGCTGATCCGTGATCAATATGACAATTATATCGGCGGCCAGTGGGTCGCGCCGGTCAAGGGCGGCTATTTCGATAATATCTCGCCCGTGACGGGCCAGGTCGTGGGCAGCATCGCGCGCGGCACTGCCGAGGATATCGAACTGGCGCTGGACGCCGCGCATAAGGCGAAGGATGCGTGGGGCAAGACATCCTCGACCGACCGGTCCAACATCCTGCTGAAAATTGCCGACCGGATGGAGGCGAACCTCGACCTGATCGCGATGGCCGAAACGATCGACAATGGCAAGCCGATCCGCGAGACGACCCATGCCGACATTCCGCTCGCCATCGATCATTTCCGCTATTTCGCCGGCTGCGTCCGCGCACAGGAAGGGTCGATCAGCGAGATCGACCATGACACGATCGCCTATCATTTCCACGAGCCGCTGGGCGTGGTCGGCCAGATCATCCCGTGGAATTTCCCGATCCTGATGGCCGTGTGGAAACTCGCCCCGGCGCTGGCGGCGGGTAATTGCATCGTGCTGAAGCCCGCCGAACAGACGCCGATGTCGATCCTGGTGCTGCTCGAAGTCATCGGCGACCTGCTGCCGCCTGGCGTGCTGAACGTCGTCAACGGCTTTGGCGTGGAGGCGGGCAAGCCGCTCGCCAGTAACAAGCGGATCAGCAAGATCGCCTTTACCGGCGAAACCACGACCGGCCGCCTGATCATGCAATATGCGTCGGAAAATCTGATTCCCGTCACGCTGGAGCTGGGCGGCAAGTCGCCCAATATCTTCTTTGCCGACGTGATGGATGCGGATGATGATTATTTCGACAAATGTCTGGAAGGCTTTGCGATGTTCGCGCTCAACCAGGGCGAGGTCTGCACCTGTCCCAGCCGGGCGCTCATTCAGGAATCGATCTACGAGAAATTCATCGAGCGTGCCATCGCACGGGTGAAGGCGATCAGGCAGGGCAGCCCGCTCGATCCGGCCACCATGATCGGTGCGCAGGCGTCGAACGACCAGCTGGAAAAAATTCTCTCCTATATCGAGATCGGTCTGGCCGAAGGGGCGGAACTGCTGACCGGCGGCGCGCGCGCTCATCTGGATGGCGAACTGAGCGAAGGCTATTATGTCACGCCGACTGTCCTGAAGGGCCACAACAGGATGCGCATCTTTCAGGAGGAGATTTTCGGCCCGGTGCTGGCCGTCACCACCTTCAAGGATGAAGCCGAGGCGCTCGCCATCGCCAATGACACGCTCTATGGGCTGGGTGCGGGCGTGTGGACCCGCGACGGTAGCCGCGCCTATCGCATGGGCCGGGGTATTCACGCCGGTCGCGTCTGGACCAACTGCTATCATGCCTATCCCGCCCATGCGGCATTTGGTGGCTTCAAACAGTCGGGCATCGGCCGTGAAAACCACAAGATGATGCTGGACCATTATCAGCAGACCAAGAATCTGCTGGTGAGCTACAGCCCCAAGGCGCTCGGATTTTTCTAAAGGGTCGCACCGAAGGCGCTTGCCTCTCCCCTTCGAGCGCCTTCGTCCCCGGCGGGCGTCCTTCCGGGACGTCCGCCATATTTTTGAAGGAAGGCCTGGCTGTGACAACCCCGCTTCCGCCCCGCATCTTAGCGACCGACGCAGCGCAAGCGCTGATGGTACAACTGGCTGCGAAGCACGGCCCGCTGATGTTCCACCAGTCGGGCGGCTGTTGCGACGGTTCCGCGCCGATGTGCTTTCCGCGCGGCGAGTTCAGGATAGGCGCGCAGGATGTCCTGTTGGGCTACATCGCGGGCGACGTGCCGGTGTGGATCGGCGCAGCCCAGTTCGACTATTGGCGTCATACCCAGGTGACGATCGACATGGTGCCGGGGCGCGGGGCGGGCATGTCGCTGGAAAGTCCGGAAGGGGTGCGCTTCATCGTCCGGTCGCGCATCTTTACCGACAGGGAAAATGCCCTGCTGGAGGCGGCAGGCGATCCGCCAAGGGGCGACGCCATCGCCTGACGTGACAAATGCGCAGCACAGTGCATAACCCCTGAAAAAGGGGGATGCGATGGGAGAGAGCAAGATGAGCATGGAGGCGGCGGATATAGTCTTTGCGTCGAGCCACATGCCTGATCCGGCCGACGCGATGGCGCAGGTCGCCACTGCGCTCGGCGATGTGACGCTGGCCGGGATGCTGCTCTTCTGCTCACACCGTTTCGATCGCGACGCGCTCGCCCGTGCGGTCAACCGCCATGGCGAGCAACTCGTCGCCATAGGCTGCACCAGTTCGGGTGAGTTGACCGAGGCGGGCTATGACGAGGATAGTTTGAGCGTCATCGGCTTTCCTGCCGCCAGCTTCCATATGGTGTCCCATTGTTTCGACGATATCGACGCCTTCGACCCCGTTGCTGCGCGGGAAGCCGTCCGGGCGCTCGCCGCGGTGGCCGAGCGCGACAGCCGCCATCTGGGCGATCGGGTCAATCATGTCGCGCTGTTCCTGGTCGATGGCCTGTCGCATCGTGAGGAATTGCTGACGATGACGATCCAGGATGCACTGGGCGACGTGCCGCTGATCGGCGGATCGTCGGGCGACGGGCTGGATTTCCGCGAAACGGCGATCTTCCATGGCGGCCGCTTCCACCATCGCGCGGCCGTGATCGCCATCCTCTCTACCCCCCGGCCGCTCCATGTGTTCAAGGGGCAGCATTACCGCCCCGGCGCGGCCAAGATGGTCGTGACCGGTGCAATCCCGCAAGACCGTGTCGTCACCGAAATCAACGCCGAACCCGCCGCGCAGGAATATCTGCGGCTGGCGGGTCATGCAGGCGAAGCGCTGGGCCTGGCATTCTACGCCGCCCATCCACCGATGGTGCGCGCTGGTGGCGACTATCATGTCCGGTCGATCCAGAGTGCCAACCCGGATGGCAGCCTGACCTTCTATTGCGCGATTGACGAAGGCATCGTGCTGACGGTGGGCGAGCCGGTGGACCGGATCGCGGGGATGGAGGCGATGTTCGTCGACATCGCCGCCCATGTCGGCGCGGTCGACCGGATCATCGCGTTCGACTGCGTCCTCAACCGCATCGATGCCGAACAGCGGCAGATCAGCCGCGCCGTGTCCGAACTGTACGGTCGCCACCGCGTCATCGGCTTCAACACCTATGGCGAGCAATATCATGCGTTGCACGTCAACCAGACCTTCAGCGGGCTTGCGATCGGCCGATGAGCACGCAGGCTGATCCCGACAGCGAGCTGGACAGGTTGCGCGAAGAAAATCGCAAGTTGCGCAAGATCAATGCCGCGCTGATCGACCGGGTCGAACGGTCGAGCGACATGGCCGGCAATGCCTTTTCGATGTTCGAGACCGCGATCACGCTGGAAGCGATGGTACGCGAGCGGACCGGGGAACTGGAGGATGCGCTGGGCCGCCTCGCCATCGCCAATGCCGATTTGGCGCAGGCCCATGCCAGCGCCGACGCGGCGCAGACCCGGCTGCGCGACGCGATCGATTCGATCAATGAAGGCTTCGTCCTGTTCGATGCCGAGGACCGGCTGGTCCTGTTCAACGAGGCCTATCTGGGTTTCTGGCCCGAAATCGCCGATCAGGTTCGCGAAGGCCTGCCCTTTGACGAGATCGCCCGGCTGGCCGCTGCGCATCATCGCACGCCCGGATCACTGGTCGCGCCCGACCGCTGGGTATCTGACAGGCTAGCGCGCCACAGCGTCGCCGATGGCGGTCATGTCCAGGCGCTGTCGGACGGGCGCTGGGTCCAGATCAACGAACTGCGCACCAGCGAAGGCGGCATCGTCGGCATCTATACCGACATTACCGAGGTGAAGGCGCAGGATGCGCGCAACCGGGCGCTGGAACTGGCCGAACGCAACCTGATCCTCCAGTCGACGCTCGACAATCTATCCGAAGGCGTCTGCCTGTTCGACGCGCAGGGCCGGGTCGCGGCGTGGAACGAGGCGCTCCAGCATCTGCTCGACCTGCCGGGCGACTGGGCGCAGGAGGGCGGTAGCCATGGCGCGCTGGTGCGCTGGTGCCGCGATCGGCTGGGCATGGCCGATGGCGGCTGCCTCGATTGGCGGGGCGACCGGCCGGGCGG
>NZ_CAVK010000204.1 GCF_000382885.1 Sphingobium indicum BiD32 | reverse complement strand
ATCCAGATCGCCGCGCCATAACATCACGCTAGACTCTGCGCAGGCGTGTTTCTTAACGACCTCAAGGGTTTGCCGGGCGGTAGTAACCGCCCGGTATTGTCTGATCAGCCGCCAGTGCGACTGATACCGGCGCGTCACGCCGCCACCTTCAACCTCGATCGAGCTTTGTCTTCAATTCATCGATGCGGCGAGAGGCCTCCGCCTTGCTGAGATCACTGGCCGGCAAATCCTCCCCAGCTTCCTCAGATAAGGTCGTCAGGTAAGATGCCTGAGCGCCAGTCATCGGATCGTCACCCGACACCCAATCCTCCGGATCTTTCTCGGTGTTCGACGCGGGATGCTCATCGAACTTCGGATTATGCAATTGTTTCGTCATGACCAGACCTCATGTTCAACGTTTGTTCCTGCCGAGGAACCCGGCCTGCGCGAGATGGTTCCCAAAAGCATGTACCACGACACTTTCGAGCGATTTGCGAGTTATGGGATCGGGGGCAGCAGGAGATGGATATGCCCCGCGGAGACAAATCGAGCTATACCGACAAACAAAAGCGCAAGGCCGAGCATATCGAGGAAGGCTACGAGAAGCGCGGTGTGTCGAAGGACGAGGCGGAAAGTCGCGCCTGGGCGACGGTGAACAAGGAATCCGGCGGCGGCAAGAAGTCGGGTTCGGGCCGCGGTAAGACCGAGAATCACGAGAGCTCGCGCAAAGGCGGCCAGAAGGGCGGGTCCAGCCAGAGCGCCGAGAAGCGGTCTGCGGCCGCCAAGAAAGGCTGGGAAACCCGCCGCAAGAAAGGTGGTTGAGCCATGTCGATCCACAAGATGATCGCGCTTCACCCGGATGTAGGTGATGACTTTAACGAGACGCTCGCGACGGCTGCGCGCCATGCCATGTTTTGCGCTGAGATGTGCACCAGCTGTGCCGATGCCTGCGCGGCTGAGACGATGGACATCCGCAGGCCACCACCATGGTCGGCGCTTCGACGGCGGCGGTCCGGATGGGTCACTTCCTCGCGCCCAACCTCAGCGCACGCGCGATGGACATCGGCCTGAGGCGTTATTTCGAGACGGCCGAACAGGTACCGGTCAGCGACGGCAATCTGTTCGCGCCGCCAAGCGATCCGGGCGGCATCGATGGCGGCATGGGCTCCCCCGCAGCGCGCAAAGCCGGAATTGGGCTGGCCGCCGCGGCCGCTGTCGTCGCGGCAGCCGGAATTGGTGCCTGGCTGCTGCGAGGATCCCGCCAATCTTCAGAGCCGAGCGAGAACGACGATGCCTGACTATCCCAAGCCGCCCTTTCCCGATCAGCCGCAGCCGATGCCGGGCAAGACGGCACGCATGGACCCCGAGCCGGATCATGGCGAGCAGAGCTACAAAGGCTCGGGCAGGCTAGCTGGCAAACACGCCATCATTACGGGCGGTGACAGCGGCATAGGGCGTGCGGTTGCGATCGCCTATGCGCGCGAGGGCGCCGACCTCCTGATCAGCTATCTCAGTGAAGAGGAGGATGCGCAAAGCGTGGCCGAGCTGGTCGAAGCCGAGGGGCGCAAATGCATCCTCATGGCCGGCGATATAGCCGAACCGGCGCACTGCCGCGCGATCATCGAGCGGGCCGTCAGCGAGCTCGGCGACCTCGACATCCTCGTCAACAATGCTGCCCACCAGGCGACTTTCGAGGAGATCGAGGAGATCAGCGACGAGGAGTGGCAATATACGTTCGCCACGAACATCCACGCGATGTTCTACCTCGTCAAAGCCGCCACCAAGCATCTGGAGGGCGGCGGCACGATCATCAACACGGCGTCGGTCAACGCCGATATGCCTCGGCCCCAGCTGCTCGCCTACGCGACAACCAAGGGTGCGATCCAGAACTTTACCGCGGGCCTTGCCCAGATGCTCGCCGACAAGGGAATCCGGGTGAACTGCGTGGCGCCGGGACCGGTGTGGACCCCGCTCATTCCCTCGACCATGCCGCCCGACATGGTGCGCGAGTTCGGCAAGAACATACCGATGGGCCGGCCGGCCCAGCCGGCCGAGCTAGCCGCGCCTTATGTGATGCTCGCCAGCGAGGAAGCGAGCTTTATCTCCGGCGCCACGATCGCGGTCACCGGGGGCAAACCGATTTTATGATTGCCTGCGTGTCGCGATTGTCACCCACGAAAACCCAGGAGTGATCCGATGCCCACCAAGAAATGGTCTCAGGATGTTACCGAGCATTCCGATGCGCTTGACCTTGAGGAAGGCGTTTTCACGCAGGACGATCCCAAGGCGATCGCCCAGTCACTCAAGCGGTCCGCCGAGCATAGCAAACGGCGCAAAGGGACACCGCTGCAGTCGGCGATGGGCATGCTCACCTTCTATATAAACCGCGCAGGCAAGGACCTGCCAAACGAGCGCCGCCGTACGCTCGAAGACGCCAAGGACGAATTGCGCGCTCTGTTCGACAAGAGCGACGATTGAGCCGTTTGATCCGGGCTCATCGGTCAATCAGGCGTGGCTCTACAGCGCCCGTGTCCGGTCTCAGTTGGCGTCGGGTCGGCCAAACCGACCGATCAGCTTGCGATATTCTGCCTCCGGTACACCATAGGCATCACCTGCCAGATCCTCGAGCTTTATCCGGTTGATGACCTTGATCAGGCCGCGGGTCGATCGGATTGCCCCGACGTCTTCGAGAATGTGTAACGTGACCGTTTGAGCATATTGTCGAGGCTTTCGACCTCGAGGCATGGTTGCTGGAAATTCCGCGGAGCAAGGCGGACCAGGAAGGGGAGGGGGTAATCCAACCCATACCATTGCCTACTGGCCATTGTGGAAGCACGCGGGCACAGTTCCTAAAACATCAGCTGGATGGCGGCCTTCCTCAACGATTATCAATTTCACCATCTTGTTGTCTTGGCGAACCTCGCCGGTTCGGCATTTGGATATCGTCCGTGGTGTCAACGGGTCCCTGCCTCCGTGACTTGGTCATGAAACGTTCGAATAGGAACGCAGCAGATAGGAGAAGAAGCGCCAAAACTGTTCCAGCGAGCACCAAGACATATTGTCCCGCTCCTGCCGTAATCCCTACCGCAGCGGCCATCCAAAGGCTGGCTGCCGTTGACATGTTTCGAACATCGCCGCCGAGCACGAAGATAAGACCGCCTGCGATGAAACCAATCGCCTGTGCCAAGCCTTGCACGACCCGAACGGGGTCTCCCTCATTGTGCTGTTCGACCATTTCGAGCGCTGAAAGGGTTAGCATCGCTGAGCTGAGCGTGACGAGACCGTGAGTTCGCAAACCGCCCAGTGCCAGACCCAGGACTGTTGCAAGACCCAATCGCGCCAAGGTGGTGGGAAGATCATTCTCTAGCATCGCGACTACCTCCCTCCCAGCAACTGAAAATTCTATTCGTGGAGGACGAGCCCGGCATTCGCACAATCGTTGCACTAGCTTTGGGGCGGGATTCCGACTTTTCCCTCACTACATACGCCAGCGGCGTTGAAGCCCTGAAAGATATCGAAAGAAGCAGCCACTCATTTGATTTCGCCCTCCTCAACATGCGGCTGCCATCCATGGCAGGCATCGAGTTCGAACCACAATCCGCTCGCACCACCTGTAAACATAGAACCGGGAAGTTCAGCAGCTGAACGCGCCGGGAGACACGCGATGAGCAAACATAAATGGTCGCAAGATGTGACCGAGCAGGGCGACGCACTGGATCTTGATGAAGGCCTGTTCAAGCAGACTGATCCAAAAGCGATCGCCCTGTCGTTGAAACGATCCGCCGAACATGGGCGACGGTGAACAAGAGTCTGGCGGTGGCAAGAAATCCGGTTCGGGGCGGGGCAAGACGGAGAGCCATGCGTCATCGCGCAAAGGCGGGCGTGTCGGCGGAGCTAGCCAGACCCATGAAGAGCGATCAGCCGCTGCAAAGAAGGGGTGGGAAACCCGGCGTAATCAGGCGAAGGCCTGACGATACTGGCCGAAGCGGGTCGCTTTTGGACAAGGCACAGGGCGTTTTCGAGTGGGTGCCAACGTCGGTGAAGCTGTATTGCCTGTCGGTATGGCTTACAAAAATGTCGGGATACCGCCTGACTAAATTGGTTAGGCTGCATGTTAATTGCTATGTTAAAGACGGTATATTGCCGGGCAAGTAAATGGGTGTCCCGGCGACAGAGAGATACATGTGCTCCCGCCCTGTGGAGGCTGCATGTCATCGATCACCAATTTGGATTTCTTCGCGCGACGGCTTTCGCAGCGGGCCGCGCTCGACGAAGAAGATCGCGCCGCAGTATCAGCACTCCCTTTTCAGCATCGCTACCTTAACCCAAGCGCTTATGTCGTCCGCGAGGGGGAGCCGCCCCGTCCGCATTGCAGTTTTGTCCTCTCTGGACTCGCATTTCGGCATAAGTTGACGGTGCATGGCGCGCGTCAGATCGTGTCGATCCATCTGGCTGGCGATCTGCTCGATCTACAACATTTGTTTCTTAACATTGCCGACCACAGTGTCCAGGCTCTGACGGAACTTGAGGTGGCCGACATTGATCGCGATGCTCTGCGGGAAATGGCCCTGGAGCGGCCTGCCGTCGGCCAAGCGCTCTGGATAGATGGTCTGGTGGACGCCTCGATTTATCGAGAATGGGTGCTCAACGTCGGGCGGCGCGACGCAAGGGCGCGCATTGCCCATATATTGTGCGAAATCGCCGTTCGCATGCACGCTGCCGGTGTTATCGGTGCGGCTGACTTTCATCTGCCGATGACGCAGGAGCAATTGGGGGACGCGACCGGGATGACCAGCGTTCATGTCAATCGAACCCTGAAGGCACTCGCGAAAGATGGCCTTGTCGATCATAGCGGACGATGGATCGCCATTCAGGACTGGAACAAGATCAGGCGTGAAGGCGACTTCAATCCGCTTTATCTGCACCTCGATCAGGTTGCGCCGCACTTACCCGGTCCCCTTTCATCGATGTTTCCTTAACCAGGTTAGAGCGTGAGTTCGGGCGAAGCATTACTGTGCGCGATGCCTGGAGGACAAAATGCCACGCTACTTCTTTTCCGCGTCAGATGCCGATGGGGATGAAACAGGAACAGAGTTACGCGATCACGCTGCAGCAAGGCGTTTCGTCATCCAGTTTGCTGGCGAAATCATGAACGATCAGCCTGACGTACTTTGGGATGGTCGAGAGTTCAGCATCTTTGTGACGGATGAACTGAGAAGACTCCTGTTCACTATCAAAATGGTGGCCGTGAATGCGCCTGCGGGCGAAGGTACGGAGTAATTCAGGTGAATTTGCCGCGCGACAATCAGGGGTTCTTCCGCATCTTTGG
>NZ_CAVK010000205.1 GCF_000382885.1 Sphingobium indicum BiD32 | reverse complement strand
TCGGGGACCATCCCCGATGGCGCCCACAGGAGAGACCGGGTGCCGACGTCACCGGAGCGTCAGCGGAGGGGAACCCCCTCGCGGGGTTGACGGCCCAAGGCGGCCGAGGCTCGTATCAGGCGACAAAAGAGGGGTTGGTCTCCAGCAGCCCGGAGGCAGTCCGCTGTGGCCATAGCCGACCTGTCTGAAGATCCGTTGTAGTGGCGCATGCCTATCGCACGCCTCAGCCCCAGAATTGCAAGCTTTCCCACCGCCGACTCAGGGCATCGCATCAGCCCTCCGCGCATCAGGCGCGGCGCGTGGGCGAGTCGCGGCGCAACGCTTTCCCGCAAACCTTCGGCGATAGCACCGCTGTTCGTGCCGCAACGGGCTCGGCTGCATCGCGCCATCGCCATGGGCCGGACGATATTCGGGAAGATCCGTTCAGGCCGGCCGCCGGAACGCCTCACGGGCGCGCTGCGCTTTCGCGCGGGTGACGCAGCCTTCGGCATGATCGTTGATGAGCCCCATCGCCTGCATGAAGGCATGGACCGTGGTGGGGCCGACGAACGCCCAGCCGCGCTTCTTCAGATCCTTTGACATTGCGACCGAGACCGGCGAGGTCGAGGCGAGATACGGGATATCCCCGCCCTGCGGCTCGAAGCTCCAGACATAGGCGGCAAGCGATCCGGCCTCGCGCACGAGGTCCTGCGCCCTGGCAGCATTGTTGATCACGGCCTCGATCTTGCCGCGGTGCCGCACGATGCCTGCGTCCTGCAGCAGCCGTTCGACATCGGCCTCTCCAAAGGCCGCAACGCGATCGATCTCGAACCTCGCAAAGGCTGCACGAAAATTCTCGCGCTTGGTGAGAATAGTCCGCCAGGACAGGCCGGACTGGAAGCCTTCCAAACTCAATTTCTCAAACAGGCGGCGATCGTCGTCGACCGGAAAACCCCATTCGCTGTCATGATAGGCGATATAGTCGGTCGACGCCGCACACCACAGGCAGCGTGGTTGCCCATCAGATGGCGTGAACAGGACGCTCATGTCGTGTGACGCAAAGGGGCATCCAGACGCAGCGCCATGGTTTTGCGCATGCGCCTCACCCTTGCGATCAGCTGTGTGACGCGCGCAGGCGACAGGTTGAACTGGCGACCGAGCGCCGCATAACTGGCGCCTTCGCTATGAAGCCTTTCAAGCTCAGCGTTGCGAGCAGCCTTGCCCGTCATCGAAAATCCCCTGCTAGAATCCGCCAGCCCATGCGGCAGATCTATAAGATAGGGCATCGACGTCCCTGAGCGCAAGATTATCGTTCTTGTTTCGTTTCAAATTCCGGATCACCCTGCCCGTTTCCGGAAATCCCAGACGCGGATGCCCATCTTGCGGGCCTTGTCGGCAAGATTGTCCTGGATGCCGGTGCCGGGGAAGATGATGACGCCCTTGGGGCAGGTCTCCAGCATGGCGTCGTTGCGCTTGAACGGCGCGGCTTTCTTGTGGCGGTTCCAGTCAGGACGATAAGGGTCTTGGGGCACGTTGCGGTCGCGTGCCCAGCAAGCGGCGATACGCTCGGCGCCGGTCGGGGTCGCGCCATGCATGAGGATCAGGGTCGGCAATTGCTGATGGACCTTGTCGAGCACCGCATAGATGCGCTGGTGATCGTTGAAATCGGCGCCACCGGTAAAGGCGATGCGCACGCCATCGGGATCGAGCAGCCGCTGCTTCTGAAATGCGCGCTTGTCGACATGCTTGCGGCTGTCGAGCACCGCCGAGGTCAGCGTCTTGTGGTTGACCATCGGACCGGAACGGGGGAGCCAGGGCTTGCGCAGATGGATGCGGAACTGGTCGGCGGCGGCGTCGCGGAAATATTCCATGGTGTCGCGACGTTCGAGCATCGTGATGCCCTCGGCAATCGCGCGCTCCAGTTCAACCGACTTGACCTCGCTGCCATCCTGTTCGCGCTGCATCCGCTTCTGCGCCTGCTCATTGTCGTCGAGTTCGCGTTCGACCCGCTCACCGGCGCGGTGGAAGACATTGACGATGCCCCAGGCGAGATCCTCAAGGTCGGGTTCGATCCGCGTGTCGATCAGGCAGGAGACCAGGGCGTCGAACATCTCGGCGACCGCGCCGCCGGCGATGCGATCATCGGGCAGCGGGCGATGATCGGGTTCATCATCATAGGACCGATAGCCGTAGAGCTGCATTTCCTGAAGGAGGTAGGCGGTGGAGCCGGGCTGCGGATCCTGGGGCTGGTCATCATGCGTCATCGTAAGTCTTCCGTGCCTGTGCGCCGCGCCTCTCGCGGCCTTCGTGGCGACGGCCAGCGGCGGGCGGAACGGGACTGCACCGCGCCCCATGGGGCGAGGCCGCAGCGAAGCGGAGGATGGCGCAGCGGCGCTATTTTGCCTCGCGATGCAAAGGGACCGCCAAGCATTGCGCAAAAAAGTGGGAACCGGTTTTTTGCACCGGCAATGCGCCAACAGACTGTCCCGGCGGAAAATAGCGTCCGCGTAGCCATTGTCGTCCCGGGCCGACTGCCGCAGTCGCCCTCTCCCGAAGGCCGAGAACGCGGCGTCCCTACAGGCTGAAGACGGTGGCGATGATCCACCCAGCCCGCGCTGTCATCCGCTGCCCTTCAACCGACTGTCAGGAACTGTGCTGCATCCCCGACCCGGAGTTGAGCCCGAAGCCCTGCCGCCAGACGCTCGCGTCCGAAGGCCATCAGGTCGTCATTGAAATCGCCAAGCCTAGGCTCGAGCGGCACGACCTCAATCCCTGCCGGGATCGCCCGCTGGTTTAATGTCTTCAACGCCCCCGCGCCGGCCGGATCGTCGTCGCGCGCGACATAGAGGCGCTTCAAGCCTGCCGGGAACAGGATGGCGGCGAGATGGGCAGCGGAGAGCCCCGCGATCGCCGGCATCATGGGGATGACCTGCCGCAGCGACAGCATGGTCTCGATGCCTTCGCCCGCCATCATGACAGCGCCGGCACGCCCGAACCGCACCCCGTTGCCGAGCAGCTCACCCATGGCGCGCCGGGGATAGGCGACCGGCGCCTTGGCTGATCCGTTGAGCGCGAGCCAGGTGCGATGCACCCCGGTGACGCTGCCATCGAGATCGGTGACCGCGGCAATCATCGCGGGCCATGCGGTCCGAACATCGAGGCTATCCTCGTCCGATGGCCGATACCAGCAATGGCCGTGAAAACGCAGCGCCCCACAGCCGACAAGGTTCGTCATATGCCGGGAGGCGAGATAGGTCCGGACCAGGCTGCTGCCGATCGGCTTTGATCCGGCATGGAGCCGCCGCGCCGCCTCGGGCGTCCCCGTTGGCGCCTTGGTCCGTCGCAAAGGCGCATCCGCCACCGGAGGCGGCATCGGCAGGCGCAGAAAATGGCGCGCTTCGGCGAGCGTCTCGCGCAGGGTCCGGCAATTGCGGGCCATGGCGATGATGTCGAGCAGATCGCCGTGATGGCCGGACTGCGCGTCCGTCCATTTGCCCGCCGCCCCGCGCCCGTCAGGCGAGGCGGAGAGGCGGACATAGAGGCTGCGCCCCGGCGTGTTATGGACATCGCCCACCAGCCAGTAACGGCCTTCCTTGCGGCCCTTCGAAAGATAGTGACGACATACGGCCTCGGCATTGCCGGCAAGGGCATCGGCGATCTGGCTGGCAGGACTTGTCAGCATTTTGGTGGGCATCATGGGGCTCCTCAGGCGGCCTGACGCGCCTGGACTCGCTCAATCGGAAACCGATCGAGCAGACCCTCCAGCACGCCGACGCCGACAGCCCCTGTCGGCACGTAGAGCTTCAGCTTCCACGAGACGATCTCGGAGATCAAGCCCATGGATTTCAACCGCTCGACACCCAGATCGTTGAACCCGGTGAGTTCGATGCGCCAGTCGTTCATCGCGCGGACGCGCTGGAGCTTCTGGTTCTGCGCCAGCATCAGCGAGGATTCGCCCGACATCAGCATGGCCATCGCGTCCTCGCCCGACAATCTGACCGGGCCATCATCATTGGCGATGCGCGCCGCCCAAGCGGGAGAGACGCGGCGACCGATGATCCGCTCGCCATCGTCGCTCTGGAGCCGATAGACGCGGGTCGATTCGTCGGGGAGCAACTTCCAGATCGGCAGCAAAAGGCCCGACACCATATGCAGGGTCGAGGTTTCGTGGCTCGGCAGGCTGTCCAGTTCGGCGGACCATGCCGCACTGAACGTCGGCCTGTCCGCTTCCTCCCACTGGCTGGCGACCAGCATCTCGGCCGGGATCACGCTATCGGTGAGCGGCCAGACCAGACGCACGCGTGGGAAGATCGCACCGTCATCATCGGTCACGCTGCGCGCCCGGCGCTGGATCGCGGCCTTGCCGGTCTTTCCATTGACCAGCAGCTTCGCGCCGCTTGTCTCGGCCTGGGCCAGCGCATCGGCGAGCGACAAGGGCGTCAGCCGATCCTTGCGCTCGATCGTCAACAGCGCGGTCTGCGCGCCGGTGCCGGGATGGGTGTAGATCGGTGCCCGACCGACGATGCGGAAGCTTTCCGCCTGCAGCGTCTCAAGGCCGACCTCATAGCTGCCGGACGCCTGCGCCTGTTCGATCCGCGCGGTAAGCAGACCTTCGAAGGCTTCGAACAGCAGGTTCTGCATGGCGACGGTCAACGCCAGCATGCGGTTGAGGAAGACATTGATCCCGGGCAGTTCGTCCTTCAACCCGCCATCGCTGTCGAGCAATGACAGGCCGGTCGCCGCTTCGAAGCGGGCGAGCGAACAGCCCTCGATCTTGCCGCGCGCGAGCAGCACATAGAGCTGGCGCAGCGCATCGCGGGCATACCACGATTCCAGATTGTCCTCGGGCCGGAACATATTCTGTCCGCCGGTCTGGCGCTGGCCGCGCGTGATCGCGCCCAGCGAATCCAGACGCCGGGCGATGGTCGAGATGAAGCGTTTCTGCGCCTTCACATCGGTCGAGACCGGTCGGAACAGCGGCGGTTGCTTCTGGTTGGTGCGATTGGTGCGCCCGAATCCCTGGATCGCGGCATCGGCCTTCCAGCCCGCTTCGAGCAGATAGTGCACACGCCGCCGCTGGTTCACCGCGCCGAGATCAGCATGATAGGAGCGTCCGGTCCCGCCGGCTTCCGAGAAGACGAGGATGCGCTTCACATCGCTCTGGAAGGCATCGGTCTCGTGCAGCGCCGCCGAAGCCGGACGGTTCTCGACCGCGAAACGGATCGAGCCATCATCGGCCTTCTTCGGTACGACGCGGCGCGACCGGCCCGTCACCTCCGCCACCATCTCCGTCCCGAAATGCTGCACGATCTGATCGAGCGCACCGGGCACCGGCGGCAGGGCCGCAAGCCGTTCGATCATGTCGTCGCGGCGACGGACGGCCTCGCGATTCACCACGGGGTTCCCCTCCTCGTCGTGAACGGGCCGGGAAGAGAGATTGCCCTCGCCGTCGGTGAACGGCTCGTAGAGCTGCACCGGGAAGCTGTGCTGAAGGTAAGAGAGAACGCCGTCCCTCGGCGTGATGTCCACCGACACGTCATTCCATTGATCAGCCGGGATTTCGGCGAGGCGGCGTTCCTGCATCGCCTCGCCGGTCGATACGATCTGGACCACGCTCGCATGACCGGCAGCCAAATCGCGCGCGATACTGGCGATGACAGCAGGCGTCTGCATGCTGGTGATGAGGTGGTTGAAGAAGCGCTGGAGCATCCCCTGATAGGCGGATTTGGCCTGCGCCTTGGCCTGACGGTTGAGCGTGCCATGCGCAGCGCTGGTCACGCCGGCGGCTTCGAGCGCGGCGTCGAGATTGTTGTGGATCACCTCGAAGGCCGAGGCATAGCTGTCGTAGATGCGGACCTGCTCGGCGGTCAGCCTGTGCTCCAGCATCTCATATTCGACACCGTCGAAGGACAGCGAACGGGCGGCATAGAGCCCCAACGCCTTGAGATCGCGGGCCAGCACCTCCATGGCCGCGACCCCGCCATTTTCGATCGCGGTGACGAACTCGCCGCGCGTCGCAAACGGGAAATCATCGCCCCCCCACAGGCCCAGCCGCTGGGCATAGGCAAGGTTCTGCACGGTGGTCGCGCCCGTCGCCGAGACATAGACGATGCGGGCATTGGGCAGCGCGTGCTGGAGCCTGAGGCCGGCGCGGCCCTGCTGCGAAGGTGCGACGTCACCGCGTTCGCCCTTGCCGCCGGCGGCATTGGCCATGGCGTGCGCCTCGTCGAACACGATCACCCCGTCGAAATCCGCGCCAAGCCATGCGACGATCTGCTCGACCCGCGATTTCTTGCCGCCCCGTTCCTGCGAGCGCAGCGTGGCGTAGGTGGTGAACAGCACGCCCTCTTCCAGACGGATATCGCTGCCCTGCTTGAAGCGCGAGAGCGGCGTTACCAGGAGTCGCTCCTGGCCCAACGCAGACCAGTCGCGCTGCGCATCCTCGAGCAACCGATCCGAGACCGATAGCCAGCATGCCTTGCGCCGACCCTTGAGCCAGTTGTCCAGGATGATCGCGGCGACTTGACGGCCCTTGCCTGCGCCGGTGCCATCGCCGAGGAACCAGCCCCGGCGAAACCTGACGCTGCCGTCCACATCCTCCGGCGCAGCGGTGACCACATCGCAGGTCACATCGACCTTCCACGCACCCGACAGATGGCCGGCATGGGCTTCGCCGGCAAAGATCACCGATTCCAGCTGCGCGTCGGAGAGAATGCCGAGCGTCGCAAGCTGGGGTGGCAGATGCGGCCGGTAAGAGGGTTTGGGTGGTGCGATCGAGGCCATCGCCGCCGACTGGACCAGCGGCGTCGGGTGCGGCTGCGCGCCCTCGATGCGCAGCGACTGGAGCGCATAGGGCTCGTAGATGCCCTCGCTCAGCCGTTCGGCGGGCGGCGCCCAGTCGATCGTCTCATAGGCCAGCTCGATCGCGGGGGTGTCCGGGACGGGTGGCGTGGCGTCCATCGAAGCGGCACGGGCCTTTGCGCGCACCGTCGAGGCGGATGCGGTGACAGGCAGTGCTGCGACCGGTGCCGGGGCGACAGGTGAGCGCGGCGGCACCTGATTGAGCACCCAGCCCAGCAGGGTCGCGGTATCCGGCGCGATGCCCGCGCTCGTGGGGAGCACGGAGGGATCATCGGCCAGCACTTTGTCGATGACGGTCAACCGCGTGTCGATGGTCGTGCCGTGCCTGGCATAGACCTTCCCGTCGATCGCGGCGGTGAACACAACGCGCGCTCGGTCCTGCAACTGCACGAAGGCGTCGCGCCAGGTGGGTGCATCGGGCGAGCAGGACGCACCGGTAATCGCGACCAGACGGCCGCCCGGTTCGAGACGGGCCAGCGCCGAGGCGATATGGCGCATCGCAGCGTCACGCATCGTCCGGTCGACATGAGCAACTGCCGAAAAGGGGGGGTTCATCAACACCACGGTCGGGCGCACAGTAAGCGGCAGCCGATCGTCGATCGAGGCGGCGTCGTGCCGCGAGACGGCAATGCCGGGAAACAGAGACCCAAGCAATTCGGCGCGGGTCTCGGCCAGTTCGTTGAGCGTCAGGCTTGCCCGCGCGAGCAAGGCATGGACGGCCATCATGCCGGTGCCGGCGGAGGGTTCCAGCACATGATCGCCGGGAACGAGCGCGGCCGCGATCGAGGCGACATAGGCAAGGCCCGGGGGCGTCGAATATTGCTGGAGTGCCTGCGAGGTTTCCGAACGGCGAGTGTGCGTCGGCAATAGGGCCGCCACCCGCTCGATCAGCGCCAGCGCGTTTCCGGGCGCGCGGCCGGTGATGGTCTGCCCATAGCGGCGCAGAAAGAGGATTTCGGCGGCCTCGCAAGCGTCATAGGCGCTCTTCCAGTCCCAGGCGCCTTCGGCATCGGTGCCGTCCAACGCTCCGACCATAGCTGCGCGCAGGGCTGCACTATCGATCGGACGCCCGGCCTCAAGGCTTGGCACAAGGCCACGCGCGGCAGCCAACAGGGCACTGGCCCGGCCGGCAAAGCCGGGCGCGCAGGAAGGTGACGCGGCGCCAGGCGCCGCGTCGGACAGGATGTGGGTCATGAGGAATGGTCTCCGGGAGAGCGGGATGAAGCAGACCCGGCGAACGCTCTCTCTCAGCCCGCCCGGGTTCCCCCTTTCCGGCCAGCCTCTTCCTTTCCCGACGACGCAGCAGGTAGCTCTGCGCCCTGCACCGTCGTCGCGATCGTCATGCGTCCACGAATAGCGCAACATTGCAAGGTGAAGCGTCCCGGGTTTTCCGGAGGCAGTTTGGTTTGAGTTAGGCGACCATATCGAGGGTTTCGAGGGCCGCATAGTAGTTCGCTTCGGCTTCGGCAGGCGGGATGTAGCCGATAGGGCCGAAGAGGCGGTGGTTGTTGAACCAATCCACCCAGCGCAACGTCGCCATTTCCACTGCGGATACGCTCGACCAGGAGCGCTGGCGCCAGATGACCTCGGCCTTGTAGAGACCGTTGATCGTCTCGGCCAAGGCGTTGTCATAAGAATCGCCCACGCTCCCGACCGAGGGCACCAGATTGGCTTCGGCAAGGCGCTGTGTGTAGTTCATGGCAAGATATTGAACGCCCCTGTCGCTGTGATGGATCAGGCCGTCGTCCGGGCCGGGCCTGCGGGCATGGATAGCTTGCTCCAGGGCATCGAGGACAAAGCCGGCCGTGGCCGACGTGCTGACCTTCCAGCCTACGATCCGTCGCGCATAAGCGTCGATCACGAAGGCGACATAGACGAAGCCGACCCAGGTGTGGACGTACGTAAAATCGACCACCCACAAGGCATTGGGCCGCGAGACGCGGAACTCCCGATTGACCTTGTCCAGCGGGCATGGCGCCTTGGGATCGCTGACGGTAGTCACTGTCTTCTTACCTCGCCGTATGCCGGCAAGCCCCATGCTGCGCATGAGACGCTCCACGGTGCACTTGGCAACCGCAATGCCTTCGCGGCGTAGCTGATGCCAGACCTTGCGCGACCCGTAGAGACTGTGGCTGTCCTCGTAGACGCGCTTGATCTGACGACAGATTTCTTCGTCCCGACGCGCACGCTCGGGTCGCCTAGACGGATCAGCCAGGCGTGCAGCATGTTCGTGATAGGAGGACGGGGCGATTGCCAGCTCTCGGCAGATCGGCTCGATACCCAGGTCCCGGCGATGGGCGTCTATGAACGCCATCATCATCTCTCGCGGCGGTCGAGCTCCGCCATCGCAAAATATGCAGACGCTTTGCGGAGGATCTCGTTGGCTCGGCGCAGTTCCTTCACTTCACGTTCGAGAGCCTTGATCCGGGCCTTCTCATCGGCGGCCAGCGCCGCTGGCCCCGCTCGTCGGCTCGCCTCCTCGCGGCACCAGCGGCGCAGCGTCTCCGCCGTGCAGCCAATCTTGACGGCAATCGAGGACATCGCCTCCCACTCCGATCCGTAATCGGCGCGATGTTCGCCAACCATACGCACCGCACGATCGCGGATCTCAGGTGAAAACTTGTTCCGAGTTCTGCTCATAACGAAAGCTCCTTCTCATAAATCGGAGCCTCCGGAAAACCCGGGACGCTTCAAGGCCATGCCTTCGGCAAACGCAGATGGCGATAATGGCGAAACGCGATTATCCTGCTCTCCCTAAAAGGGGGTGGCACTTGTTTCGACTCATTGAAGACGCGAGCATAGATTTCGGGGCGTTGTTCAACGTGTCGCCCAACGCCTACGTTCTGTTCGATCCTGAACTCGTCATTGTCGGATGCAATGACGCCTATCTGAAATCGGTCCACCGGGAGAGCCGGGAGGAGATCATCGGACGCTACCTGTTCGAGGCTTTTCCCAGCGATCCCGCCAGCGACAGCTATCGCCTGCTCAAACAGTCGCTGGACCTCGTGGTCGCGACGCACCGGGCGGACACGATCGCGCTCATTCCCTATGATGTGTCCCGCGCCGGAGAAATCCCGGAAATGCGCTACTGGAGCGCAACGCATACCCCGGTGTTCGATGCGGCCGGGGTATTGCGCTATATTCTCCAGCACACAGTCGATGTCACGGAACTCAGGACGCTGCGCGAGCAGGCGCAGGATCGCTCGATCCTCGAAGCGGGCGTGCTGATCCGTGCGCAAAAGGTCCAGGCCGAGAGCGAGCGGCTGAAGGACCTCTTCGCGCAGGCCCCCGGATTTGTCGGCATCCTGTCCGGCCCCGACCATGTCTTCGAGATCGCCAACACGGCTTATCGCCGCCTCGTTGGCGGACGCGAACTGGTGGGTCTCGCGGTCCGCGAGGCATTGCCCGAAGTGGTCAATCAGGGCTTCATCGACCTTCTCGATGAGGTTCGCCGCTCCGGCGCGCCCTATGTCGGTCACGGCGTTCCAGTGCTTCTGCAACAGGCGCCAGGCATCGAGGAAGAGCGCTTTGTCGACTTCGTCTATCATCCGCTGTTGGACGACAAGAATGAGGTTCATGGCATCTTCGTGCTCGGTAACGATGTCACCGAACAGAAGCGGGCAGAGGAACGGCTGACCACGATCGCGCAGGAAAGCGCCCACCGTGTGAAAAACACCCTGGCCATGGCTCAGGCGGTCGTCGCCGCATCGATCCGTGAAGCCAAGGACCTACCGGGCGCCAACAAGGCGATACAGGACCGGCTCGCGGTCCTCGCCATCACCCAACCAGCCCTGATTGAGGGCACATTGGCGCCGGCCGATATCGCGCTTGTCGTGCCGGCGGTCGTGGGGCTCCACAAGGACCTGTTCGGCCGGATCGAGATCGCCGGCCCCCACGCCGCGCTCGATCCAGCCACAAGTCAGGGACTTGCGCTGATCCTCCACGAACTCGCCACCAATGCGATCAAATATGGAGCCCTTTCCAATGAGCGCGGAAGAGTGTCGATCCGATGGGCACCGGCTGATGACGAGCGCAGGATCGAGCTGACATGGGAGGAAACGGACGGCCCGCCGGTCGAGGCGCCTGCGACCAAGGGCTTCGGAACGAAGCTGATCGAGCGCGCCTTGCCCGAAGGCAAAGGCAACCGCGTCGAGCTTAACTTTCCCTCCACAGGCGTGGTCTGTCGCTGCGCGCTAGCGTGCCCCTGACGGATTCTGGTCAGGGCTGTTCCCAGGCGACGTGACGCCAGAGACAGCCGCTGCGACATTTTGCGAGTCGATCGCATTGGCGCTATGCCGACATGCCACTACGCTGGCTTTATTTCCTGTCCGGGTTGGGCGGCACGGTCATGGTCGGCACCGGGCTTATCCTCTGGACGGTCAAGCGTCGCGCGAAGCTTCCCGATCCCTCACGTCCGCACCTCGGTTTCCGCATCGTCGAGCGGCTCAACATCGCGGTCATTATCGGCTTCCCGATCGGGCTGGCCGTCTATTTTCTCGCCAACCGGCTGTTGCCGCTGTACTTGGCGGAGCGAGCCGATCGCGAGATCGCCAGCCTGTTCATCGCCTGGGGCCTGGCCACGACCTTCACATTGGCACGTCCGGCCCGGCGGGCATGGATCGAGCTGTGCGGGGCGGCAGCGCTGCTGTTTGTGGCCGTGCCGGTCGTCAACGCTCTGACCACATCACGCGGACTTCCGGTCAGCCTCGTGCATGGCGACTGGGCATTCGCGGGATTTGATCTCATCATGCTCGCGATCGGTGGGCTCGCGGCACTGGCAAACTGGAAAATGACGCGAGCCACGCCGTCCACCGATAACCGCCGTCCCTCCGCAAGACTCTTAGCCCTATGATGCTCCATCCGATCTTGCTCACCCTCGCATCGGCTGGTTTCGTGTCGCTCTGCGCCGGATTGCCGCGCTACCAATCCAGCCTCCTCAACCGCAGGCTGTCACCGAAAGCCACGCGCTATTTGCGGCTGGCTGGATGGCTGTTGGTAGCGAGCATGGCAGCCATTGCGGTCATCGGGTTCGGCGCTGGATGCGGTCTCGTCCTCAGTGCAGGCTATGCGACGGTCGGAGCGGCATCAGCCGTTACTCTGACCAGTCGCGGCAATCGACACGGCTCGTCAAATCGGCGCTAAAGCCGAGCCCTATCATCCTCGTTGTGGATAACCGCCCATCGACAAGGCTGCGAGCGCGAACCGTTCTGGCGCGCCACCGGGCGCCCGCCGAGCCATGGCGGCGACGCTGTCGTCGCGCGGCAGCCAAAGAAAAGGCCCATCAGCGCAGGACGATGGGCCAAAGCGCTGCAGTACAATGTCAGGCGATGGAAGCATAGCGCGAGCGATCGATGACAAAGCCGTGGCGTCCCGCTGCATATTCGTCGCCAGGCACGAGAAACGAACGCTGGGCACCACCCTCGCGCCGCCCACCCATCGTGGCGATGGCTTCCACAAAGCCCGGATGACGCTCCGACCGGAGCGCCGAGATCACGACCCAGTCCGCGGCATGGTCGCGTTCGAAACGCTGACGATCGCGCGTGAAGGATTCCTCCGCCGACAGGATACGGCCATGGACGGCTTCCCAGGCATCGGGTTCCCAATCACGCAGGGTCCGGTCGGCGGACCGCTGCTCTCGATCCGTGAAGAGTGTGGGATAACCGACCGCCACCCGCGCCCAATCTGCGTCTTCCTCATACCAGCCACCCTTCAGCCTCAGCGCGGGATGGAGTGCGGCGTTGCGCGCGCGGTCGAGTTTGAAGCCGCCATGCGAGGCGGTGGAATGGCAGACGACGCCTTCGGCATAGACTGTCGCGCCTTGCGACAGGCCCCAGGGCGTCGATACATGCATGCGTACCTCCTTGCGCCCCAGCGCCTCGCGTTGGGTGAGATGAAGCGCGACGTCCTCGACATGCGCCCGAAAGCTCGCCTCGTCCGGAACCACGCCTTCGCTGCCATAGACGTCAGCCTCGGTCCATTCGTCGATTGGCCGCCGCAGCCGCCAGCCCGACGCCAGGCGAAAGCCTGAACCGCAAGGTGCGGCGAGATAGGCAACATCGCCGATCCGGGCCGCCCAATGGCCATCGGCGCTCGTGCCATAGTCCGGTATGACCGCGCTCATGCCACCCTCCCGAGCCGGACGGGAGGCAGGACCATATCGGGGTCCAGCACCTCCTCGATAACCGCGTCATGATAGCGATGCTCCGCCGACCAGGCTTCGGCCGCCGCTAGATCAGGCGCGAGATGGTGCAATTCCTCGCGCCCGTCGCGGCGGGACAGGATGCGCACCATGCCGGTTCTGGGCTTTTCGGCGACTTCGAAGCGGAGCTGGCTGGTGATGGTGTAGATCCGACGAACCTTCATCACGATAATGCCCTGGCTGCCGTAATTGCCCAGATGCAACGCAAAGGTCGCCGGCGAAGGATAGGCGCCGTCACGACCGGCCACCTTCTCGACCAGACGTCCCATTCCGTTCTGCTCGTTCCACGCCCGCAATATGCGGGTGAAGCGCTCAGGCGGACGCGGCTCGCCGGTCGAGAAAGTGATGAGGCTGCCGAGCGGTGCGGTGTCGAAGATATGCTGTGCGGACATTTTCATGCTCCTTGAAACGCGAAAACCCGGCACGAGGCCGGGTTTTCGAGGGATGGTTGGGGAAGGAAAAGGATCAGGCAGATGCGGCACGCGCGATCCGGATCGCAGCCATGGCAGCGCTGAACTCAAGGCCGCGAAGCTGCTCGTCGAGATCGAGCGTTGGGACCAGCGCGATGCAAGCCTGCCGGATATGCTCGTCACTGACCGTGACCCCGGCGGCATCGGTGCCCACATAGGCCTGCTGGATATCCGCCACCATCGATCGGACCTCCGCCTCCTCAATCGCCAGGATGCCATGCTTGCCGTGTCCGGGTGCGCAACCGAGCTCGCCATAGTCGCACCGGTCGAGCAAATGCGCTTCCATCTCGCTGGTCGAGGAAGAAAGGATATGGTCTGCGGTCACCACGGTGACCCCTCCACCGAACCCATCGGGCCGCATCTTCGTACAGGTCCAGGCCGACGTGATGACGACATGGTCGAGCTGATCGCAGCGCCGCACGATCTGCTGGAAGATCGCAGCGTCGCCGAGATCGGACAGATCGAGTTCCAGTTCGGTCTCATCGGGTCCGGCTTCGGCCAGTCTGGTGCGGATCATCTCGACGACAGGGCCGGACGGCATCGGCTCCTCGTCCAGCATGGTCTTGAGATCGGCGATGTCGAGCCAGACGGTATCGGATGGTCCGTCGCTCGCGAAGAAATAGACGGCGTCGCCATCGCTTTCATGTTCGAACATCTGGCACAGCAGAGCATGTTCGAGCGAGGTGATCGCGGCGAGCGGAATGCTCGGTCGCACGACGGTGGGCGAATGATAATCAGCCATGACAGATCTCCAGATATGCAAAAGCCCGGCGCAATGGCCGAGCTGATTGATTGAACAAGGGGAATGGAGGCGACGGGCTATCCCCAGTCGAAGACCGGCAATGCGTCGATCTCGTCGGCATCGCGGTCGAAATGGATATAGTCCGCGCCGAGCGATCGGGCGTGTGCCATGATCGCGCCGAGATCGGGCGGCACATCGTCGCCGGGTTCTTCGCTGGCCCAGACGAACCAGCCATAGGGTGTGGGCGAAGCGATCACGTCCGCCCTGTCGACATAGGCGCGCGCATCGGGCGAAAGATGCGCCGTCGAGCAATCGAGGAAGAGCCGCAGCGGATAGATGGCGGTCATGGCCCTTCTCCCGCGATGGCCGCCGCCGGAGCAGGTTGTCGTCCCGGGTCGCCGGCGGCGAAGGGATCGACCTCGCGGTGGATCGGCTGCGCCCGGCCCATCCAGGGTTCGGGGCGGATACAGCGCGCCCAGTCGGCAAAGCTCGGAATGAACCCCAGATCCTCGCGAATATGCTGTTCGCCAATGAGCCGAACCGGAACGACCCGGCCGGTCGAGAGGGTGATCGTCACCCCAAAGGCCCGTTCCAGTTCGAATACGCCCTGAGCATGGTGCCGCAGGGCACGATGCCGAAAATCGGCCGTGATTTCCTTCGAAGGCTGATCGAACCATTGGTGCAACGCCAGATAGTCCTCCGGCACGCCGCCCCATTTGCGGACCGAGGAGAGCGCATGATGATAGCAATGTCCCATCGTTTTCTCCTCACCAGCTGTAGCAATGCTGTTCGGACGACATGAACCGCTCGTTGTAATCGAGCGTGATCGTCCCGGTGGCGACGTCGAAGGTGAATTCGCCATAAGCCCCGTCCGAATTCTCCCAGCCTGCATGCTTCTCGCGCAGCAGGTCATAGGTCATGGTCTCCAGCGCCAGCTCGGCACTGTGCCGTCGCTCCACGGCCCGGGTTTCTCCATAGGGCAGGTCGAGGCTGGCCACCTTGCCGCCGGGCAGCGCGACTTGCGCATCATCGCTGAAAGCCGTGATATCCTCGATCTGGCCGCTATCGCCCTCGCCGTCGAAGAGGACGGTGACACGCGTGATATTGGCCGAAGCGAGGAAGGCGAAGAGCCGGGCCTTGTTGCCGGGAACGAGTGCGGCAGCCGCGGCTTCCCAGGCTGCGTAGTTCGACATGAGCGCGTCCATGTCGATCGCCGGTTTCGATTTGTCCGTCATGACGGATCTCCTGAAGGGCGAAAGCCCGGCGCTGTGACCGGGCTTTCTGAAGAGAAGGGGAAAGGGAATGGCGGTGACGGCGTGTCATTCGCGCAAGCCCCCGCTGGCGACATCGGCGATCCATTCGGCCGCCTCATCGAAGTCGGCATCGTCGTCCGCGACGAGCCGGGCGAGCGCGACCGCGCCTTCACGGCCGAGCTGGCCAAGACGGTGCAAGGCCGCATGCAGAACAGGCGCCAGGCTCTCGGCACTGGCAGTCTCAAGATTGGAAAAAGGCATGGTTCGATCCTTCAGGAACGAATTGGGAGGAAAGGCGGGGCAGCGAACGCCACCCCGCCCGGACGATCAGGCCGCTTCCGGCAGTGCCGCGTCGTCGTCATTGCCGGGAGCAGTGTCAGCCCCGGTGCCAGCCTCCACCGGTTCCTCCTCAAGGAAGGCCGGAAGCACCTCGGCTTCATCGACCTGCGTCCCCGGTTCCACACCCTGCGCAGCGTCAATCGGCGCGGCATCCATGGGCTCCGGCGTGCGCATCGGCTCGGGCAGCCAGTCGCTGTCCTCCAGCAAGCGTTCGGCCTCGCGCGCCATGTCGCCCTTCTTGAGATGGTCGATCATCTCGGCGAACTTCGCGCCCTTCGCCTCGGCCACGTCGGCAATGATCCGCTGCTTGGTGACGCTGCCCAGATAGCCCGCGACCGTCGGCCGCCAGCCCGCTCCGATCAGATCGAGCCCGACCGCACGCGCCAGCACATGGCTGTGCGACACCCGGCGCTCGACGCTGCTCCTGGAGATGCGGCCATTGTCGTACTTGGGGACCACCTCCTGTTGCGCATTGAGCACCTTCGAAGCGCAATGGGCGAAGAGCGCGGCCTGCTCATTGCCGTCGAGCGCCAGCAGCGCGTCCCACAGATCTTTGTCGGAATCAGGCAGCCGGTCGGCCCAGCGCTTGTGCCGCTCGGCGATCGCCCGCGCCGGCGCGCTGTCGCGCAGCCCCGTGGCCGAGAAACAGAACGACGCCTCGTTCAGCGAGATCTGGAGACAGGATTCGCGGGTCGAGGAATAGAAGCAGTCGAGCACGAAGGCGTGCAGCACCGCTGCGAAGGCCGTCGAAGGCGACTGTGCGAACGCATCCTGCAGCGCCAGCGTGCGCCAGGCCGTGAGTTCGGCGACGAGCCGGTCGGGCAGCGGCTTCACCACCTCGCCATCCTCGTCGTCCTCATCTCCGGAGGCCGCGCCGCCCGCCGTACCGATCGCCACGACATTGGAGACGGTGGAACCGACCCCGCCGTCAACCTCCTCACCATCGTCATTGCCGCCATGATGCAGGGCCTCACCTGCCGCGCCCGCATCCTCGTCGCCCTCGGCCTCGACCACCGGCTCATCCTCGGGCCGGACATAGCCGCGCTCGATGCACAGCGTCCCGTCGACCTCGATCGACAGGAACGCGCCGGCGATGGCCATGTCCTGGGGCTCGAAGGTCATCGGCCGTTCGACCAGCGCGCCGATCGCGGTGTCGATCGCCTCGATGCGGGCCTGGACCTCGTCGGGCACCTCGGGCGCATCGGCCCATTCGGCTTCCAGGTCCTCGATCTCGGTCTGGAGCGCGGCGAGCTTCTCTTCCTCCTCGCCGGTCATGGCCAGCTCGACCCCCTCGATCTCGCGCAGGCCGTTGGTAACGCCCCAGGGCATGTCGATCGCGGTCGCAACCCATTTCCAACCCTCGGCAGCGATACGCTCGCCTTCGGCCTGAAGCTTCTCGCCAACAAGCCTGTCGAGCAGCGCGGGATCGGTCAGCCAACCGCCATCATCGGGCTCGAACAGGTCGCGCATCACGCAGCCGCCCGCCGCGACATAAGCCTCGACGCCGATGAAGCGCACCCGCTTGTCGCCGGCGCGCACCGTATTCTCGGTGAGCCTGCCACGGATGAAGGCGCCCGACTTGTTATAGCTGTGCGCCAGCATCTCCCACACCTGTTCCTGGCGGGCATGATCGTCGGTGACCGCGAAGGCCATGAGCTGTTCGAGCGTCATGCCGTCCTCGGCATAGATCGCATGCAGCGTCGGCGAGACCTTGGCGAGGCGCAGGCGCTGGTTCACGACTGCCGGGGTCACCAGGAAATGCGCGGCGATGGAGTCGATATCCTCGCCCTTGTCGACCATCGCCTGCATGGCGCGGAACTGATCGAGCGGATGAAGCTGCTCGCGGAAGGTGTTTTCCGCAAAGCTGTCCTCCTCGGCGGTGACGGCATCATTGGCCGCCTTGACCACACAGGGGATCGGTGCGTCCTTGGCGAGACGCTTCTGCTTGACCAGCAGTTCGAGCGCGCGAAACCGCCGGCCACCGGCCGGCACCTCGAACTGGCCGGTCTCCTGACCCTCCGTGTCCAGCACAGGCCGCACGTTGAGGCTCTGGAGCAGGGTGCGGCGCACGATGTCGTCCGCCAGTTCGCCGATCGACACGCCCGCCTTCACCCGGCGAACATTGGACTGGGACAGCACCAGACGGTCGAACGGAATGTCGCGCGAGCCGCTGAGGGTGATCTTCTGAGGCGCTTTGGCCATGGGTTTTCTCCATGACGGGCCGCCGGAAGACTCTCTCCCGGCTCCCAGCCCGTCACGAAGCCTTGGCTTCCCTCTTCCTCTATCGGGCCTGCCACCGGCAGGCCC
>NZ_CAVK010000206.1 GCF_000382885.1 Sphingobium indicum BiD32 | reverse complement strand
TTCGCTCGAAACGAACGGGCCGAGGCTTTAACCCCGCGTCCGATCAAACGCCTCCATCTCATACGCAATCGACGCCTCGACCAGTTGCTCCCACAGGTCAGCGACAATCTCCACCGGCGCGCCAACCCGCGCCGCCTCCGCGCACGCCTGATCGATGACCTGACGCTTGCGCGCCTCGTCCCGCACAGCCCCGCGATCGGGTTTGATCCGGGCGGCGGCGCGCATATGGGCAAAGCGTTGGCCAAGCAGCGCCACCAGTTCGCGGTCGATCGCGTCGACACCCGCCCGCACCTCTGCCATGCTGCTATAATCATCAGGGTTCATGCGCCGGGAATTAGGCGTCCGCCGCGTCCCTGTCGAGGGTTGACATGCAGCCCCCTTGTGGCCATAGGCGCGCCTTCGCAATTGGTCCCGCATCCCGGTGAAGCGGTGGCCCTGCCCCTGAGTGTTTCGGCGCAATACGGACGTAGGCGATACCGGGGTAACGTTGTTAGCTATTGTAAGGAAATACCATGACGAAGCGCACCAGCGCCAAGTATAAACTCGACCGTCGCATGGGCGAGAATATCTGGGGTCGTCCCAAGTCGCCTGTGAACAAGCGCGAATATGGCCCCGGTCAGCACGGCCAGCGCCGCAAGGGCAAGGTGTCCGATTACGGCATCCAGCTGCGCGCCAAGCAGAAGCTGAAGGGCTATTACGGCGACATCACCGAAAAGCAGTTCAAGAAGAACTATTTTGAGGCGAGCCGCATGAAGGGCGACACCGGCCAGAACCTGATCGGCCTGCTCGAACGCCGCCTGGACGCCGTCGTCTATCGCGCCAAGTTCGCGCCGACCATCTTCTCGTCGCGCCAGATCGTTTCGCACGGCCACATCTATGTGAACGGCGTGAAGTGCAACATTGCCTCGCGTCTGGTGAAGCCGGGCGACGAAATCACCCTGGGCAAGAAGGCGCAGGAAATGGCGCTGGTGATGGAAGCACAGGCTCTGGCCGAACGCGACATCCCCGACTATGTGTCGCCCGATGGCGCCGCCAAGGTCACCTATGTCCGCGTCCCCACGCTGGACGAAGTGCCTTATCCGGTGAAGATGGAACCCAATCTGGTCGTCGAATTCTATTCGCGCTGATCGGCTTCTACCCAACGCTTGACAAAAAGGGCGGCCCCGCAAGGAGCCGCCCTTTTTTGTACCGCAGGCTTCAGGACAAACCATGACCGATACCGAAAGCGCATCACCGATCGGCAGGACACAAAGGCGACTGCTCCGGCGGATCTACAACGGCCGCACCGTGCCGATCATCGCCGACGGCAAGGGCTTCCTGACCTACAAGGATGCGCTCAAATATCTTGAGGTGCTTGAGGTCGATGCCCGCGATACCGTGTACGAGGAAATGAAGGCATCAGCGAAAAATGGCAAAGCCGCGCCGCCCCAATCCTGACGTCATGGCTTGCACCCGCCCGTCACCTCTGTAAGCGCAGCCCTATGGCGAAAATGGCACTTCACCTCTACGCGCTGGCCTTGGGATCGAACCGCCCGCTATCCGCCCGCCTGCCGCCCCGGCGGCTGCTGGCCGAAGCCGTCACGCGAATCGCGCAGCACGCGCAAATCGTCGCGACCGCGCCCACCATCGAAACCGCCCCCATCGGTCCCTCCCGCCGCCGCTACGCCAATGCAGCGCTTGTGGTTCAAAGCCCGCTCGCACCGCCCGCCATGTTGGCCTGGCTCCAGTCGATCGAACGAGTGCTCGGCCGCCGCCGCTACCGCCGCTGGGGCGCGCGCAGCGTCGATATCGACATCATTCTGTGGTCGGGTGGCCAGTGGAACAGCCCGACGCTGACCATCCCCCACCCCGCTTTTGCCATGCGCGATTTCGTACTGACCCCATTGCGCGCCATCGCGCCTGCCTGGCGCGATCCCCGTTCAGGCCTCACGATCCGTCACCTCGACGCCCGCCTGAACACCCGGCGGCAAAAAGCCCAACAAACCATGCCACAAGAGGTTGACCATCCCCGCCGCCCCCTCTAGGGCGAGCGCACCTCAGCAATCGGGGGTCCATAGCTCAGTCGGTAGAGCAACTGACTTTTAATCAGTAGGTCGCTGGTTCGAACCCAGCTGGACTCACCACCATTGTCGGCGATCATTGCTGGCCGGGAAGCAGCACCAGAAACAGGCCATCGGCGTCGGCGCAAAGCCGGTCGCCATCCTTCAGTTCCCCGCGCACGAACCGCTTTCTGCCCTCGACCGCATAAAGGGTTGCCGTCACGGTCAGCGGCCGGTTCATCGGCGTGATGGCGCGATAATTGACGTGGAGATAGGCCGTACGCGCCATCCCGCCTGGCCCCGAATTGGCCGGTATGCCCAGCACCTCGTCGAACAGCAGCGACACCGCGCCGCCATGGGCCGCCGCATTGCCGCCCAGAAAATAGTCGCCGAACGTCACC
>NZ_CAVK010000207.1 GCF_000382885.1 Sphingobium indicum BiD32 | reverse complement strand
CAAACGTCATCACGCTCTAGAGGCCTGCGCCGTCAATTGACCGGACGTCGGGAGCGTAGTGGCGCGCGATACGATAGCTGATGAAGCCGATTATGCCGCAGCCAGCACTGAAGGTTGCAAGCGCAGGCGACAATTCTCCCCCGTACATGGTCTTGGCGATGATCGCTACGGCGCTTGGGCCAGCGCTCATGCCGAGCAGGTTGTAGAAGAAGAGGAACAACGCGATCGTGCGGGCCCTGAAATGGTCAGGCGTATGGATTTGGATGAACGCGATGACCGGACCGTTGATTGGCGCCACAAAGGCCAGCAGGCCGAGAAGGATGAGTATCTGGGTCGTCGTCTGCGCCAGACTGAAGCTGGTCGCGCCAATGATACCGAGTAGCGCGATGACGATTGCGAGATAGTTGAGGTGTACATGTCGCCATTGCAAGGCGGCCATTTTGTCCACCAGCCATCCGCTCAGTACGAATCCGACAGGGCCGGAAAGGCCGAAGGCAAGGCCCAGCATTTCACCCACTTGAGCGGGTTCCAGGCCAAAACGCCGATAGAGCAGGGCCGGCATCCACGCTGTAATGCCGAACATCAGCATGAAAATCATCGCGCTGCCCAACATCGTGGGTAAGAGGCAGGGCAGGTTTTTCTTGAGCCAGGGCAGATAGGCAGTTGGGGGCGTGTCGGAGATCACGTCCGGCGCAATTCTCGCACGATCTGCGCTGCGCGGAACAAGAAAGATCAGTGGTGCGATAAGGAGACCGGGCAGGCCCACCGCCATCAACGCCATTTGCCACGGACGCATGCCCCATAGCGCGCCATGCGCGTCCGCCCAACTGATTAGCGCTCCACCGATCGCATAGGCGACTGCCGACCCGATAGCCGTTCCCCCGGCCAGGATGCCGAGCGCCAGCGCGAGGCGTCGGCGGGGGAACATGTCGCCTACCAGCGCATAACCGACCGGACTTAGCGTCGCTTCACCAACGCCCACCATCATTCGCGCCAGGAACAGTGCTCCAAAACTACCCGCCAAACCGCAACTCGCAGTTGCGATCGACCAGCCGGCGACACCGAAGAAGATAATCCAGCGCCGCGAATAGCGGTCCGCCAGCCAACCGAATGGAACACCGAACAGCGCGTAGAAAAGGGCGAAGGACAAGCCGGTCAGCAGGCTGAACTGCACATCGTCGATGTCGAGGTCTGCCTTGATCGGCTCAACCAGCAGCAGAATGATCGTGCGGTCGGTGTAAGAAAGGACGGTCATAAGCACCAACACCGCCAGTCCGACACAGGCATGAGCCATCCGTGGATGTCGGGTCGCACTTTGCATGGCGGAATTTTCGATGCCTGGCATCAAGACATAATCCTCTCATCATCGCGGCCCATTATTCAGATACTTCTATTCATGTGGCGAGTCCATCTGCGTGGGCCTAGCAGTCAAGCGACACCGTGTCGCTTCGCCGCATCATGATCAGACCCCACCTGATCGCGATGCCCATTCTTCAGTGCTGACGCGTTCCCCCAGCCTGACCATCCCGCGATCCTATGACGCTGAAACGGGGCGTGACCGGCCTGAGCGGCTTATTCTGCCACTTGCGTCGTTGCCGCCCGGATTTCATGCCTCGGATGAATTCTGTCGTCACCTCGAAGCCGAAAGCATAAACCAGCAGATCGTGCGGGTATTGCTTGCCATCCACGACGATCCCTTCGACAGAAATTTTTGTTGCCGCCCGGTCCGCCGGTATCGACCAGCGTCACATTGGCGCGGTCAGGTCGGTGGCGACTATCCGCGCCATTCTGTCGAGATATTGCTGTTTCAACTCGGCGGCCAGCGCCCTAGCATTACAGTTGCATAATTGATCGAACTCTGAATCAATAGGTCTCCATGGTAAGGAGGCTGTGGAATGACGGGTGCATCGATCGAGACGACGCTGGAGCTATGGGCTTCCTCATTGCGGGACGTAAAGGGGCGTATGCGTGGTTTGTTCACGCAGGAGCGCGTTGCGGCGTCGGCGAACCTATTTCTGGACGGCTTGCTGGGTGACGAGCGCCGTAAGACGGGTTGGATGCGCGCGGAAGCTGCGGGGGATCCTGGTCCATGGCGGCAACAGGCCATTTTAGGCCGTGGGCACTGGGACGCGGACGAGCTTCGCGACATTGTGCGCGAATATATTGTCGAGAACCTCGCCATGGACGATGCGGTCCTCGTCATCGATGAGACCGGGTTCCTTAAGCAGGGCAAGGCTTCCTGCGGCGTCGCACGCCAATATACCGGTTCGGCAGGTAAGATCACGAACTGCCAGATCGGCGTATTCGCTGCTTATGTATCTGCTCGCGGTCACGCGTTCATCGATCGGGCTTTATATTTGCCCAAGACCTGGACTGGCGATCCAGTACGGCTTGCCGCGACCCACGTCCCTGAAGCTGTAACCTTCGCCCCCAAGCCGGCGTTGGCTGCCCAGATGATAGGGCGCGCGCTGGCTACTAATGTGCCATTCTCCTGGGTGGCAGCGGACGCTGTGTACGGCGTCGGCGAGATCGAACAGGCTCTGCGCAGAGGTTGTAAAGGCTATGTTCTCGGGGTGAAATCGGACCATCGCTTTGGCTCATGGGATAAAAATCCACCCGTTGCCGGAACAGCCGAAAAGATCGTTCGGGGACTGGCGCCCGACGCATGGCAGCGCCTTTCTGCTGGCGAAGGCACCAAAGGGCCTCGGCTCCATGACTGGGCGTATTGCGAACTCGCCGATCTCGGCGCAGATGAATATGATGAGACCAAATCAGGGCTTTGGACCCGTGGACTGCTGATCCGACGCAATATTAGCGATGGCGACCTCGCCTTCTTCACGACATGGTGCCCGGCCGATACGGGCATTGAGACCCTCGTCGCCGTCGAAGGCCATCGCTGGGCGATCGAAGACAGCTTCGAGACCACCAAGAACGAACTCGGTCTCGACCATAACGAAACCCGCTCCTGGCACGGCTGGCATCGCCACGTCTCTCTCGTCATGCTCGCTTTCGCCATGATGGCGGCGATCCGATACCGCGCCAATGACGTGACGCCCCCAAAAAGATCGACGAGGCGGACCATCAAGATCTGATCCGCTGGTCCATTCAGGAGGTCCGGCGCATCGCCAACAAGCTTGCACAGCGCCAGATCCAGCCCGCCTACATCATCGCATGGTCAACTTGGCGACCCGCCCACCAAGCCGACGCCCGACGTTCCCACCTGAAATCTAATATGCAACTGTAATGCTAGAGCGTGATGACGTTT
>NZ_CAVK010000208.1 GCF_000382885.1 Sphingobium indicum BiD32 | reverse complement strand
ATCAACGAGTGGCTTCTTGGGCCTACCAACTGAAAGAATCGAAGCTATAGCCTTACATTATCGAGCTACGCGCTACAGCCGTAATTTTCAAAATTGGTCGCCGCGATCTGATCGGCAATTAGCATCTTGGGGCCTGCGCTCGATCCTGCGAGCATTTACGGAATGGACGCCAAAGAGAATTACGCGGAAGCCTGATCTTGTCTCTCGCGCGTCACTTTCTTCTTTCAATCCGTTCGCTGCCACCCGTTATGCGCGCTCGCGCGCTCGGCCCGGCTCGTCCAAAAATGATGCTATAAACAATCATATTCGGCGTCATACCGCTTCCTTTCTCGCGCGCTCCGGCATATCCTCCGCAGCTACCCGGAATTTTAGCGGCTAAAACCAACCCCCTTGCGGAAGAAAGAAACCGAACCTGTGTATCGGAAGGTTCTCGCGATTAACATTAACCGCTTCTTGGCCTTAAGACGGCTCAAGAAAAAAGACCTCGCGGAGAACGCGGGGCTGTCTGTGTCCTTCGTATCTGACGTTACAGCCGGTAAGGGAAACCCGTCGCTCGAAACAATCGCCGCCATCGCAAATGCTCTGGAAGTCCCGCTTGTCGCGCTACTGGAACCGCCGCCTATCGGCACCGATGGCTGGGACGCCAGCCTAGCCGATACCTTATCAAAAGAAGATAAAAAGCTGGGGCTTCCTCCCGGTTATAAGCGCGTTTCCGCTATCGTCACGGATCATCAAGCGTTTCAGATAGCACAATGGCACAAGGCTGCCCACGCTAAGTTGCGTCGGTCCTGACAATCCCCCCAATCTGAACCTAATTCTTTGCAATCGTTCTGGTTGCCTCCATGAAAATTCCGGTATATCCCTTGCGTCCATTTTGTTTTGGCAGGGACGGTGCTTCATGGAGGCCAAGGGGGAACCCGCTCAAGATACGGTAAAAGAGCGTGCGAAGGAGATGCTTCGCCGCTCCATGCAACCGCTTATGTTGGATGCGCTTGCCGACCCCAAAACCGTTGAGCTGATCCTGAACGCCGATGGCAAGCTATGGCTGGAACGCCTTGGCGAACGCATGATCTGCATCGGTAAGGTCGCCCCAAGCCGGGCCGAGGCGATCATCAAGGCGGTCGCTGGCTATCATAACAAGGAAGTGACGCGGGCCTCCCCGGTTCTGGAAGGCGAGTTTCCTATAGATGGCTCGCGCTTCGCCGGACAGATGCCCCCGGTCGTGCCCGCGCCGACCTTCGCCATCCGAAAACGCGCCGTGGCGATCTTTACCCTCGAACAATATGTGGAGGGCGGGATTATGACGGCGGAGCAATGCAGCCTCATCCATGAGGCTATCCGCGCGCACCGCAACATTCTGGTGATTGGCGGCACCGGCAGCGGCAAAACAACGCTAGTGAATGCCATTATCAACGGGATGGTGGACGCGGACCCGACCGAACGGCTCGTAATCATTGAAGATACCGGCGAGATTCAATGCGCCGCTGAAAACTACGTCCAGTTCCACACGTCCCCGCAAATCACCATGACGGCGCTGCTCAAAACCACGCTGCGGATGCGGCCCGATCGTATCCTAGTGGGCGAGGTGCGCGGCCCGGAAGCCCTCGACCTGCTCATGGCGTGGAACACCGGCCACGAGGGCGGAGCGGCCACGCTGCACGCCAACAACGCCGAAGCGGGCCTTAGCAGGCTCCAAATGCTCATCAGTATGCACCCCGATTCACCACGGCCGATTGAGCCGCTGATTGGTGATGCGGTGCATTTGATCGTCCACATCGCGCGCACGCCAGAGGGTCGCCGCATTGAAAGCCTGCTGGAAGTCGGGGGCTTCGTGGATGGGAAATACATTTTGCGCAAACTGTGAAGGAGCATGACATATGACGTTGTTTTGGAATGACGCCGCCGCCCGCCGTAAGGCGCTCATATGGGGTATGCTGGGGCTGGCGCTCGTCATGCTCCTGCTCTGGCCTCACGCGGCTTGGGCCTCGGATACCACGGGCGGCCTGCCTTACGAATCCTATCTGACCAAGGTGCGCCAGTCGATGACCGGCACCGTCGGTTATACCTTCGCCCTCGTCGGCATCGTCGTTGCCGGTGGTGTCCTGATCTTCGGCGGCGATCTCAACGGCTTTGTGCGAACGCTGTTGCTGATCGTCCTCGTCGCCTCGATGCTCGTCGGCGCTAACTCGGTCCTGTCCTCCATCACGGGCGGCGGTGCGGTGATTACCGGCACCGCTTCGCCCGCGCTGGCAGGCTAAAGGGGAGGGCCGGTCAACATGGCTCTGCGATCAGTGCCTATTCGCCGCTCTGGCGTCCGCAACAATCTGTTTTTGGGTGGGGACCGCGAGCTGGTCATGCTCACGGGCCTAGCGTCGATGGCGCTGATCGTTCCGGCCATCAATTCCTTGAAGGCGTGGGCCGCTGGCCTGCTGATCTGGTTTGCAGGCGTGTGGGCCTGTCGTCTCATGGCGAAATCGGACCCGCTGATGCGGTTCGTTTACATGCGGCACCGCACCTATCGCCCCTACTACCCGGCCCACTCCACGCCCTTCCGCAAGAACGGCCGCCTGCAATTCCGCCGCTACCGGCAACCGGGGAAGAAAAAATGATCCAGACAATCGCTGTCGTCATAGCGATCTTCGGGGCGGCCCTGCTCGCGGTCCTCGCCTTTGCGTCCTTCGCCAACGCGGCCGAACGCAAGCTGGCCCGGTATCGCTCCAAGGATGAAGGGCTTGCCGATCTGCTCAACTATGGGGCGATGGTCGATGATGGCGTAATCGTCGGCAAGAACGGCTCGTTCATGGCCGCGTGGATTTATGAGGGCGACGATAACGCCAGCTCCACCGACCGCCAGCGCGATATGGTCAGCTTTCGGATCAACCAAGCTCTCGCCGGGCTGGGCAATGGCTGGATGATCCACGTTGACGCGCCGCGCCGCCCTGCTGCCGCCTACTCGGCTGCGGGTCTGTCGCATTTTCCTGACCCGGTGACGGACGCCATAGATCAGGAAAGGCGCGAATTATTCCAGTCCCTCGGCACCATGTATGAGGGCTATTTCGTCATTACCGCGACCTATTTCCCTCCGGTCATAGCGGAGCAAAAGTTTGTCGAGCTGATGTTTGACGACGATCGGGAGCGGCCGAACAACAAGCAACGCACGGCCGACCTGGTTGAACGCTTCAAGCGCGAAATCACCACATTTGAAAGCCGTCTGTCCTCGGCCGTGAAGCTGACCCGCCTTCGCGCTCACAAGGTCGAAAATGAGGACGGCTCGACCGTGACGCACGACGACTTTTTGCGGTGGCTGCAATTCTGCGTCACCGGCAAAAATCAGCCGGTCGTGCTGCCCTCGAACCCGATGTATCTCGATTCCATCATCGGCGGTGTCGAAATGTGGACGGGCGTAATCCCGCGCATCGGCAACAAGTTCGTCCAGACGGTAGCGATCGAAGGTTTCCCGATGGAATCGACGCCGGGCATCCTCTCGGCGCTGGGCGAGCTGCCGATTGAATATCGCTGGTCCACGCGGTTCATATTTATGGACCTCCATGAAGCTGTGAAACACCTTGAGGATTTCCGCAAAAAGTGGCGGCAAAAGGTTCGCGGCTTCTTCGATCAGGTTTTCCAGACCAACAGCGGCAAGATAGATCAGGACGCCCTTTCGATGGTGGCCGATGCCGATAATGCGCTGGAGGAAGTCAACTCCGGCCTTATCGCACAAGGATACTATACCGGCGTCGTCGTCCTGACGGACGAAAGCCGCGATAAGGTAGAACAGGCCGCGCGCCAGCTTGAAAAGGCTATCAACGCACTCGGTTTCGCGGCCCGTATCGAGACGGTGAACAACCTAGAGGCGTTCTTGGGCACGCTGCCGGGGCATGGCGTCGAAAACGTCCGCCGCCCGATCATCAACACCATGAACCTAGCCGACCTGATGCCGACCAGCTCGATATGGACCGGCCTCGATCATGCGCCGTGCCCGATGTATCCGCCCAGCTCGCCCCCGCTCATGTCTGGCGTCACCAACGGCTCCACGCCGTTCCGGCTCAATCTCCACGTCCGCGACGTGGGGCATAGCTTCATCTTCGGCCCCACGGGCGCAGGCAAGTCAACGCTGCTCGGCCTGCTCGCCGCCCAGCTCCGCCGCTATCCCGGCATGTCCATTTTCGCGTTCGACAAGGGCCTGTCGCTCTACCCGCTGGCGAAGGCGGTGGGCGGGGCGCATTTCACTGTCGCCGGGGATGACGAAAAGCTCGCCTTCTGCCCGCTCCAATTCCTCGAAACCAAGTCCGATCGCGCATGGGCAATGGATTGGATCGACACAATCCTAGCCCTCAACGGCGTGGCGACCACGCCCGCGCAACGCAACGAAATCGGCAACGCCATCGTCAACATGCACGCCAGCGGGGGCAAAACCCTCTCTGAATTTGTGGTCACGATTCAGGATGAAACGGTGCGCGAGGCGATCCGCACCTACACGGTGGACGGCTCTATGGGCCATCTTCTCGATGCGGAACATGACGGCCTGAGCCTGTCGGAATTTACCGTGTTTGAAGTCGAGGAGCTGATGAACCTCGGTGAAAAATACGCGCTGCCGGTCCTCCTCTATCTTTTCCGGCGTATCGAGCGATCTTTGAAGGGCCAGCCTGCCGCGATCATCCTTGATGAAGCATGGATTATGCTGGGGCATCCCGCCTTCCGGGCCAAAATCCGCGAATGGCTCCGGGTGCTGCGCAAGTCCAACTGCCTTGTTCTCATGGCAACGCAAAGCCTGTCTGACGCCGCAAATTCGGGCATCCTTGACGTTATCGTGGAGTCCACCGCGACCAAGATTTTCCTGCCGAACGTCTATGCGCGCGATGACGATACCGCCCAACTCTACAGACGCATGGGCCTCAATACACGCCAGATTGAAATCTTGGCGACGGCCATCCCCAAGCGCCAATATTACTATCTCTCGGAACAGGGGCGGCGGCTCTTTGAGCTGGCGCTAGGCCCCGTGGCCCTGTCCTTCGTCGGCGCGACCGACAAGGAATCCATCGCCACCATTAAGGCCCTTGAAGCGGCCTATGGCCCGGCATGGGTCAACGAGTGGCTGGCCATCCGTGGCGTCGAATCCACCATCAATATCGGCCGCGCGGCGGCGGCCCCCTATACCTCGGAGAAGCTGCATGAGTCTGTTTGACAAGCTGCGGGGGCGGCGAGCTGCGGAAAGCGCCCCGGTTGATCCCAACCCCTACCTGAACGCGCGGCGGCAATGGAATGAGCATGTGGGCGGCATCGCTGCCTCGCGGCGCTTGTGGCAGACTATGGCAATCCTTTCGATGCTGATCGTCCTCGCCGCTGTCGGCGGCATCATAGCGATTGGCAGTCAGTCGAAATTCATCCCTTACGTGGTCCGCGTGGACTCGCTGGGGGACGCGATAGCGACCCAGCGGGCCGATGTGGCTTCGCCGGTCGATGCGCGCGTGGTGCAAGCGCAAGTCGGCTCCTTCATCCAGTCGGCCCGCATGGTGACGGCTGACGTTGAACTCCAAAAGCAAGCCATTTTCCGGGTCTATGGGATGCTCGCGCCGAACGATCCGGCGTTGGCAAAGATGACCGACTATCTCAACGGCAATCCCGACAATACGCCTTTCGCCCGCGCGGCGCGGGAAACCGTGTCGGTCGAAATCGCCTCGGTAATTCAGCAAACCAAGACCTCTTGGCAGGTCGATTGGACCGAGACGGAGCGCGATCGGCAAGGCCAGCCTATCCAGCCTCCGGCGAAAATGCGCGCGCTCGTCACGATCCGCGTTGCGCCGCCCAGCTCGGCCACCACGGAGGAACAAATTAAGCAAAACCCCTTGGGCGTGTTCGTCCAAGATTTCTCTTGGTCGCGCACACTCTGATGGGAGGGACAATCAACATGAAGAAGATCGCCTATTTCGCCGCCGCCCTCGCGGCGCTGCCTTCGATCGCGTCCGCGCAGGACGGCCCGCCGCTTCCCGACGACATGCCGCCCGCGAACGCGCCCATGCCTGCCGGGGGAGGGGCGCAAGTAGATCCCAATGCCTATATCAGCCCGCGCAATCCGAACCTGACGCGCACCCAGCGCGAGGGTCTGTCGATCGCGCGGCGCTGGCAGGCGGAAAGCGCCGAAGGCATCAAGCCGGTGCCGGGCACCGAAGGCGCGGTATTGTTCGCCTTCGGCACCTCCGAACCCTCCGTGGTCTGTGCTGTGCTGCAAATCTGCGATGTGCAGTTGCAGCCGGGCGAGAACATCAATTCGGTCAACGTGGGCGATAGCGCCCGCTGGCTGATCGAACCGGCCGTTTCCAATTCCGGGCCGAACGAAACCCAGCATCTTATCATCAAGCCGCTCGATGCGAACTTGAATACAACGCTGATCGTGACGACCGATCGCCGCACCTACCATATCCGGTTGGTGTCGCACCGGACGCAATTCATGTCGCGGGTGGCGTTCACCTATCCCGATGAAGCGCAAGCCAAATGGGCCGCTTTCCGCGCTCGATCGGACACGGCGCGCGCCGAAAACACGATGGCGGTGCCCGATGGCGCGCGCGGGACGGGCAGGGGAGGGAGCGAATATCTCTCCAATCTCGATTTCCACTATAGCGTTGACGGCCGCGCACGCTGGAAGCCCGTCCGGGTTTACAATGATGGCGTCAAAACCATCATCGAAATGCCGCACGCGATGGAGCAGACGGAAGCGCCATCGCTGCTGATCGTCCGGGCCGGGGGCAGCGTCTCCAAGGCGGCTGATACCTCCATCGTCAATTACCGGCTCCAAGATGGCCGCTACATTGTCGATCAGATTTTTGACCAAGCGGTCCTCATCTCCGGTGTCGGCAAGCGCCAAGAGCGCGTCACCATCACAAGGGGGGGCTGATCGTGCGCGGTGCGATTTTTGTATCAGTGGCTTTCCTGCTTACGAGCTGCGCGGGCGTTTCGCACCGGGACAGCTTCGCCGTTCCGGCTCCTCCCGATCAGGCCCAAGCCCTCGTTGACGATTCCGTGGCGGAGCTGGTGAAACTCTACCCGCCTGCGATTAGCCGGGTGCTGATCCCGACTACCGGGGGCGGGGCCTATGGTGACGGCTTGCGCTCCTCGATGCGCCAAGCAGGCTATGCGGTGATTGAGGCGGGCAAGGGCGTGAAGCCCGATCCTGCGGCCACGCCGTTGCGCTATTACGTCGATCAGCCAATTGCCGATTCCTACCGCGTGACGCTGCGGGTCGGCGCGCAAACTTTCTCCCGCATCTATGGCGTGGATGAAAAGGGTATCTACCCGTCTGCCGGGTGGGCGCTCGATCTGACCGGCGCAACGCCGGAGCTGATCGAACGGGCGAACCGGCCCGTAGCGCCTGCCGCACCTCCTCCCGTTCCGTCGCCCGTCGCCAGCACGCAACCCGGCTTCGGCGGCAATGGAACAGAGGCCGGAACGTGGTCTGTCAGCCTGACGGGCTTCTCCTCCGAAAGCGCAGCACGCGCCTATTGGCGCGCGACGGCGCGCCTTCGCCCTTCGTGGGCGAGCGTGACGCCGCGCTTTGTCCAAAACGGACGCTCTCACGGCATCCAATTCGGACAGTTTCAATCCAGCGCGACGGCGCGCGCCAAGTGCAAGGGCATCCGTGCCGCGCGCTGTGGCGTCGTCAAGGCCGGGTAAGGGGGTAAGTTTATGTCTGATGCTGATAGCATGTCGCCGGAAGCCTCGCCGGGCGGTGCAGCGGACGGGAATAGCGGACGCTTGGTGACAGGTGTTCGCAGGGTCAATAATGCGCCGCTGCTGATCGTCCTTGGCATCGTGGCGCTGTTCATCGCCATCGTAGTGTCGATTATGATTGATCGCTCCTCGGACAATGCGGCGACCAAGGTTCAACCGGCTGTCGGGCAAAGCTCGGCCGATGTTGCGAACAAGGTTGCGGGGACAGCGCCAAGCGGCGCTGCGGAAGTTATGGCGAACGCCCCCCCGCTGCCGCCCGCCGATGGTATTCCGGTCGCGCCGGTTGATCCCAACGCGCCGCCAACCGTCACCGCCTCGCCAGCGCAACCTAACGCCCCCACGGCGGCCGATCTGCGCCGCGCACGCATGGAAGCCATACGCGAAGCACGCCTTGCCCAATTCGGTAGCGCCGTGCGCTCTCCTACCGCCCTGAAATGGCAGGACGGCCGCAATGGGGCATCCTCTGGCGCTGGCGGCATGAGTGGCGGCGCTGATCCGGCAAGCCAGCTCGTCGCCCTCCAACAGCAAATGGCCGCTGCGATGGCGCAGGGCCGCCAGCCCTCGGCCTCCGACATTGCCACCCTTACGGCCCTGTCAAACCAAGTGGCCGGGGGAGGGGCCGGAGCCGCGCCGGGAGCGTCCAATGCCCGTCCGCCTGCCAACTATGGCCAGTTCGCCAACAATGCGGGTGGCAATCGCTGGGCCTCGAACAGCCAAGTGGAAGCGCCCTCGCGCTACCAGCTCCGCGCGGGCTTCGTCATTCCCGGCACGCTGATCTCCGGCATCAACTCGCAAATACCGGGGCAGATTGTGGCGCAAGTTTCCCAAAACGTGTTCGATACCGCCACGGGCCGCTATCTCCTGATCCCGCAAGGCTCGCGCCTTGTCGGCGCGTATGATTCCAACCCGGTCTTTGGGCAGACGCGCGCGCTCATCGCGTGGCAACGGATCATCTTTCCTGACGGCAAGGCGATCGACCTTGGCGCTATGCCGGGGTCGGACAGCGCGGGCTATGCCGGGTTCCATGACCAAGTGAACGCGCATTGGTTCCGTATCTTCGGCTCCGCGCTGCTCATGTCGGGTGTGACCGCTGGCGTAACCCTTAGTCAGCCGCAAACCGGCCTGAACGCCAATGGCACTATGTCCGCCAGCCAAGCCCTTAGCCAAGCTCTCGGCCAGCAGCTCGGACAGACCACGGCGATGATGATTGAGCGCAATCTGAACATATCGCCCACGCTGATTATCCGTCCCGGCTTCCGCTTCAATGTGGTTGTCGTGAAAGACCTCACGTTTTCAAAGCCTTACCGCTCATTCGATTATTGACGCCAGATGAAAGGGAGCAAGCAAAATGAAGTCTCGATTTTTAGCCGCTAAAATTTCTTTGGCGATCACCCTCGCGCTGGCGGCTCCGTCCGCCAATGCGCAAATCTCGGTCATCGACGTTGCGAACGTCCGCCAGACAACCGTTTCCGCGCTGCAAAATGTCGCCACGGTGGCGAAGCAAATCCAGCAGTATCAGACGCAGCTACAGCAATACCAAAATATGATTCAGAACACGGTCGGCGCGCCGGTCCAGCTCTGGCAGCAGGCTACGCAAACGATCGACAGCCTGCAAAGTCAGGTCAATCAAATTAGCTCGTTCGCGCGCCAAGCTGGTGACGTGAACACCTATATGAACCAATTCAAAAATCCGTCTTACTATCAGACCAACGCTTGCACCTCCGGGAATTGCTCGGCCGCGCAAAGGACAGCGGCTTTGTCTGCCGCGCGTGCCCGCACGACTAGCCAGATGGCCGCAAATGCCGACGCTATGAACGGCATCAACAGCGCCATGACGACGCTCGCGTCTGACGGCCAGCGCCTCGACCAATTGCAAGCCAACGCCACGGGTGCCAGCGGTCAAATGCAAGCTCTGTCCTATGCCAACCAATTCGCGGCGCAACAGGCCAGTGAGTTGCAGAAGATTCGCGGCGTGCTGCTCGCGCAAAGCGCCGCGCTGACGGCCCAATCGCAATATCAGCTCGATCGGGATGCTGCGGCAATGGAAACCGGGACGGCGAAAATGGGCACCAAGCCAACCCCGGTAGGAACCTACCAGAATTAAGGAGCAACTATGTCTCGAACTCTAATCATTAGTCTGGTCGCCATTGCGCTGATCGTCGTCGCGGTGGTCGTCGTAGTCAAAAATGAAAAGCCTGCCCCCGTCACCGTGGAAACTCCGCCAAATGTGACGATTGAGGCCCCCTCCAACAAAATGAAGACCAAGCCAACGCCGATCGGCAATTACCAGAATTAAGGACCGCACTATGAAGGCTCTAGCTCGCCTGCATCTGTCCGCCTTGGGGTTGGCGCTCACGTTCGCCGCGACCCCTGCCTATGCGCAATCGCAAGGTATGCTCGATAATGTTCTGAACAGATATAAGGGCATGGCGGCGGCGTGGGCGAGCGTCTTCACAACGCACGCGACAATTCTGTTCGGCGCTCTGGCCGCGATCAGTCTCATATGGACTTTCGGGCAAATGGCGCTGCGCCGCGCCGATCTTGGCGAATTTGCCTCCGAGACAATCCGTTTCGCTGTCTTCTGCGGTGTCTTTTGGTGGCTCCTCATCAACGGCCCGGCGATCGGCATTGCAATCATTGAAGGCTTGCGCTCGCTGGGTGCCCAAGCATCGGGCCTTCCTAATAACCTCGCCCCATCGGGGATTGTCGATATTGGATTCGACATTTTCCGCCAAACCAATGAAGAATTTTCGATAACCTCGCCGTTCCAATCTACGATTCAGGTTCTCATCGCGCTTGGCGTCCTGATCGTCTTGGCGCTCGTCGGCGTGAATATGCTGCTCCTCTTGGCGTCCGGCTATATCCTTGCTTATGGCGGGGTTATCTTCTTGGGCTTCGGCGGTTCCCGTTGGACCTCCGACATTGCGCTGAACTATTTCAAAACGGTGGTCGCGGTCGGCGCGTCTCTGATGACGATGGTTCTCATCGTCGGCGTCGGGAAGACGTTCCTTGACCAATATTATGCGCAAACGGGTGCGGGGGCGACCGTTCAAGACTTGGGCACCATGCTTGTCTTCGCGGTCGTGCTTCTGGCGCTCGTAAACAAGGTTCCCGCAATGGTCGGGGGCGTTATAAGTGGCGGCTCGATCCACGCGGCGGGCGGTATCGGAGCCTTTGGGGCAGGGGCCGCGCTGGGTGCTGCCGGGATGGCCGCTGGGGCGGCGGCCACGGGTGGAGCTATGATCGCTGCTGGCGCGATGAACGCTGCGGGTGGAGCCAGCGCGATCAAGGCCGCCTTCGCTGCCGCTGGTGGGAGCGGTGGTGAAGGCGGCCAAACCGGCATGGGAGGCGGGCAACCGCTTTCGTCGGCGGGCGACATGCCGGGAGGCGGCGATAACGGCGGCGGCGGTGGCGGTGGGGGCGGCGGCACGCCCCTTAGCGTCGCTATGGGCGGCGATGGCGGTTCCCCCCCGGCCAATGACAACAGCGGCCTTCAAGGCGGCTCGGAAGCCGCCAGCGCGGGCGGCGGCACGGCTACTAGCGCCGCTGCGGGTAGCGAGGCGGCCGATCGTGAAGACGGCAACGGCGGCGGCGCTGCCGGTGGCTCGCCTGCGGGGGAGGGGGAGGCCAGCTCCGCCAGCTCGCAAGGTGAAGGCACGCCCGAAAGTGGCGACACTGGCGGCACGCAACGCACCGGCCTTAGCCGTGCGGCGAAAACCGCAAGCATCCTCGGCGGCGCTGCCGCTGGTATGGCGGTGGGCGCTTTGAAAGAGCGGGTGGGAAATACGGTGGGCGGCCGACTGGCGGCCAATATCCGCGCGTCGGCCGCCTCGGCATCGTCGGGAAGTGAAACGCTCGCTCCCGCGACCGGCGCGGGCAGTCCCGCCAGCTCGTCCGATTCATCGCCACCCCCCACGGCGCAATTCGCGGGCGATACCATTTCGGCCGCCCGTGATGCGGGCGACATGGAGACGCCAGAGGATGAAGTTGCGGCCTTCGTCCAGAGAAGGGGGGACAGCTAATCATGGCCGCTGATCTGCCTCCGGTTGTCATAGAAGAACGGGTGCAATGCTCGATCGCGGCGGCGCTGCGCTATAACATTCCGGCGAACGTCATGCTGGCGGTCGCGGAACAAGAGAACGGTCGGCCCGGCGCGCGCGTCCAGAACACCAATAACACCGCCGATCTTGGCTCGATGCAGCTCAATTCCAGCTATATTCAATCGCTGGCACGCTACGGTATCCGGCCCGAATATGTGCTTGCGGCGGGGTGCTATCCCTACAACCTCGCTGCATGGCGTATCAGAAACCATATCCGGGATGACAAGGGCGACCTGTGGACGCGGGTTGCCAATTATCATTCCCGAACGCCGGTCCATAATGCCCGCTATCGGGCGCTGATTATGGCGAAAGGTGCGCGCTGGGAGGCGTGGCTTTCCTCGCGCTATAATACCTACAGCGTGAACGGCATCCCGGTAAGCGGCGGCGCTCCTGCTGCGCGATCGGCCTCGATCCCGCTCACGATCACGGCGGCCGACGCGACGGGCGGGGGCCAGCTCGCGGCGCAACCGGCGATCGTCCAGCCCCAAGGCAGCGCCGACGCCTCGGCGGGCTATGTCGCCTCGATCTTGGCCGCTGCGTTCAATGCTCGCATAACCGATACGTGGCGGGCGCTGGAAGCCAATTACGGGGCCGCCAACAGCTTTCACAAATATGGGCAGGCGGTCGATTTCGTGCCGCGTGCCGGGCTGCACACGATCACGCGCGAGCAAATCCGCGCCGTGATGGCGCAACATGGTATTCGCGTGGCGGAGCTGCTGGGGCCGGGGGACCGGGGCCATGCCGATCATTGGCATCTGGCGTTCTATACCGGCGATCAGACTCGGCCGCTCGATCGCGCTCAAATTGTCGTCGCCAGAGCGGAACGCGGGGTAGGGGGTCTAACCTCGGCGGCCGTGCAGCCGATGGCCAGCTATGAGGCTGCGCCAGCTCCACAAGCCCGCATCATGGCGGCTCGGCCGAACGCCGCGCCTATTTCCGTTGCGGTCAATTTCCGGCGCGACATGCTGCATCCTTCGCCTACCGATCCCACGGCGGACCCGCGATTTATTCCGCGCACAATCACCGCCAGCAATTGAAGCGACGGCGCGCTAGGCGCTCAATTCGGCAAGCCGGTGTGGGCGCTGATTCCCATCCCGGCCAGCTCCTCAATGAGCCAGTCTCGAAAGTCCGAAATGGATTTCGCGCCTTCGGCCCGCAAGGCGGCAACGTCTTCCTCTTTGAAACTCCAATCGTCCTTGCCGATGTGGCGCAAGGCGCGCCTGACGCAATGTTTCTGATAGCTGTAGATCGCGCAGCGGAGATACCCGCGAATGATCTTTTCCATAGCCGCATCGTCATTGCGGTGGCGATCTAGCATTGCGTCAAGGTCAGCTATGGACGGATTGGGATCAAGCATGGTCGGCCTCGATCTGTAGGGCGAGCTGGGCGAGGCGATCGGGGGCAAGCAAGTCGTCGGCCGCTAGGTCGATGGCGAAGGGTTCGCCGGGTTCGAGCGGCCGTCGATCGGCGGCGAACGCGGCAAGATAGGGTTGCGCCGCGTCGGTTTCGATCCAGCGCCAGAAGGCAGGCCCTTGGCCGAATAGCCCGGCCTCGAACATATCGAGCCGGGCTTGCGCGAAATCATCGCACATTAGGCGAAGTGGATCACGGCCGATTCAGTGGTCCGCCCCTGCGGACGCACGACAATATCGACCTTACAGCCAAGCCGGGTGAGCATGGCCAGAAGCCGCTCAACCGAGACGCTGCGGAACTGGCCTCGCAGGATGCGCGACAATTCCGGTTGGGTAGATCCCGTAACCTTGGCGGCGGCGATCTGCGTCAATTTACGTTCCTGCATGGCCTCGGCTACACGGGTAACGAGCTGGGCTTTCAAAAGGTGGGTGTCGGGGTCGGCAAAGCCTAGATCGGCAAAGACATTGCCGCTGCCTTCCTCAATGATTTCGTCCTGTGCGCTCATGCTGTGCCTCGCGGGGTCTGGTGTTGCCGGTGATGCTCCTCGGCGGATTTCAGCCGCGTTCGGATCAAATCCATATCGGCCTGCGGCGTGGCCTTGCCCTGCTTGGATTTCTTCTGGAAGGCGTGCAGGACATAGACCGCCTCCGCGAATTTGACCGTATAGACCGTGCGGAACGTATCGCCTTGGTGGTCGTCTATGATCTCGACCACGCCAGCGCCGCCAAAGCCCTTCAACGGCTTAGTGCTGGCGTGCTGCCCGCCTTGCTGCGCAAGGTGCAGGGCATAGCCCATTACGTCCTGCACATCGTCCGGGAACTCCCGAAAATCGCGCTTTGACGATGCCACCCATCGAACCGGCCGTTCCGTATCCATCGCGGCTATTATGCACAAATATACATAGCCCGCAAGCGGAAATTATGCGCGTATGTGCATATTGCCAGCTCGCTATGCCGATTGAGGCGACCGCGATCGGGGCGGCTCAATCGAGCGCCCTGCGCGACGAATGTATCAACGCCGGGGATGCAGGGCCGTAATTTTATGCTAGAGGCCCGGCGCGGCCCACGCCCCCCAATTGGCTCTGTTGCAAAGATTG
>NZ_CAVK010000209.1 GCF_000382885.1 Sphingobium indicum BiD32 | reverse complement strand
AATCCTCCATCCTTCGCAACATTGTGATCTAAATTGGAGCCGACTGCATGACTGAGAATCTATTGTACGAGAAGCGCGGTCACGTCGTCATCATGACGCTCAACCGTCCCGAACGCCGGAATGCGATGAGCCGCGCCCTGATGCACGATTTGCAGAAGGCCTGGTTGCGTTTCAAGCATGATGATGATGCCTGGGTGGCTATCCTGTGGGGTGGCGATGGCCCGACCTTCTGCGCTGGAATGGACGTCAAGGAGTTTGGTGAGAAGCTGGAAGAGGATGAAACGGAAGGCCCATGGTGGCCGGACCGCTGGTCCCCAGGCGATCTGGAAATCTTCAAGCCAACCATTGCGGCGGTAAATGGCCAAGCAGCGGCGGGGGGATGTTGGCTGGCCACGATGTGCCATCTGTGTGTTGCTGCCGATACGGCCGAGTTTGGCATCACCGAACCACGGTGGAACATCGGCGGCGGTGACCAGATCGATATCATCCGACATGTCAGCTTGCGACACGCGATCGAAATGACGATCTATCCGAGGCTTGTCCCGGCGCAGCGAGCCTATGAAATGGGCTTTGTGAATTGGGTCGTGCCGAAGGGCCAGGAGTTGCAGAAGGCCCTCGAGGTAGCCGACGCAATCCTCGAATGCGGTCCTGCTGCCGTTCGCGCCTTCATTGAGTCTTATTACCGCTGCTACGGCATGGAACACGCCAATGCAGTGAAGCTTGCAGGTCACATCCAGAAGGGCCTGGGCCAGATGGAAGATGCCCTGGAAGGTGCTCGGGCCTTCGCGCAAAAGCGTCGCCCCAATTTTCAGAACCGGTAACGCAACCATGCCCGAACAAGATTTCCGTGAAAAGATCGCTATTGCCGGGATCGGTTACAGCCGCAGCGCTGAGAATCCGGGCGCATTTTCGAAGAACTCAGGCGTGGATGTCCTAACCCTTGCGGTCCGGGCAGCGCGGGAGGCCTGTGCGGATGCAGGCCTCGCCCCGAAGCAAATCGACGGGGCGGTAATGTACCAAATATTCGACGATTCAGTCCGGACGAACCAAGTGTTGTCTGCGCTCGGATGTCCAGCGGTGAATTACGCCTCGAATCTGGTGGGCGGAGGGAATTATGCTTCGTTCGCCGTGATGCAGGCCGCTCAAGCGGTTTATCACGGCATTGCCAACTACGTCCTGGTGTACAGGGCGCTCAATGGGCGCTCCGGGGTCCGTATCGGCCACTGGGGTGCCGGCGCCGGGGGCGGGCAGAACCGGGTCGGCGGCGAGGCCCAGTTCAGCAGCATCTATGGCGTGGCGGGCGCAGCTTCACAATACGGTTTCGAAGTCCGCCGGTATATGGAACTGTACGGCGTCACCAGCCTCGATCTGGCACATTTCGCGGTCAATTCGCGTTCGAATGCAGTCAAGAATCCGCGCGCAATGATGCGTGCGCCGCTTACGGTGGAGGAACATCAGGCCTCGCGGCTGATCTCTGCCCCCTATCACCTATTCGACTGTTGCCAGGAAACAGACGTGGGCTGCGCAATGATCGTGACCACGGCTGAGCGGGCTCGCGATCTGCGAAAGCGCCCGGTTCTGATTTCGGCCGCCATCGGCGGCGGTGCCAATCCGGTCCCGAACATCGAGGACACAAGCCTGATCCACCTTGGACCGCGCCTGCTGCGCGCCGCCGACGTGACCTTGGACGATATCGACTTGTTTGAAGGCTACGACGCTTTCACGGACATGCCGATGCGGATGATCGAGGACATGGGCTGGTGCAAGCGCGGCGAAGCCAAGGACTTCATTAAGGATGGCCGGATCTCGCTCGACGGAAAGCTCCCCACCCAAACCCACGGCGGGTTGATCAACGAGGGCTATTGTCACGGCTTCAACAACGTTCTCGAAGCCGTGCAACAGCTCAGGGGTGACACCGAGGATCTCTGCCCGAACTGGCACATGGGCGAACATACATATGACCGCGCGGTATGTCGTCAGGTCCGTGATGCCAAGATCGCCCTCAACGTGAGCGTGATGGGATCCAGCGCAATCATTCTCAAGAGGGACGAGTCATGACTGTGGCGGAACACGAGTATCCGTACCTTCTCCCGCAGGCAGACGTCCTGACCAAACCTTTCTGGGATGCATTACGGGAGCACAAGCTGGCGATTCAGGAGTGCGGCGCGTGCGGTAAACTGCGCCATCCGCCGATCGGAGTCTGTCCCGAATGCGGCTCTGAAGCGATCGCCTGGCGGGTCATGAATGGCCGAGGGACGCTTTATTCCTACATAGTTGTCCACCAGACGGCTCTGCCCAACTGGCGCGGGTCGGTTCCCTATAACATCGTCATGGTAGCTCTCGACGAGGCGCCTGACATCAAACTCTATGGCAACGTGGTCGATTTCGACGACGCCCAATTGAAGGTGGGGCTTCCGGTCGTGGCGTCGTACGACGACGTGACGTCGGAAGACACCATCCTGCGCTGGCGCGTGGTAGATCCGACCTGAGCGTTTGTACGCGATTGCATTACGGCGAGGAATACATGATGCCCGAGTGGAAGAACCTTACGTACGAAAAAGACGGTCGGATTGCCCGAATCACATTCAACCGGCCGGAAGCGCTGAATGCAATCAGTGCAGGCTTGTCGCAGGAATTGAAGGAAGTTCTCGCCGATTTCGATTCAGATCCGGACCTCTGGCTCGCCATCGTCTCTGGTAACGGCAGTTGCTTCTGCGCTGGGGCGGATATTCGAGAAACAGGAAAGGAAGCTCGGCTTCCGTCCTCGCGCGTCGATCATTACTATTTGGACGCACCAGTCAACTGGAAGCCCGTTATCGCCGCCGTTCATGGCTATTGTTACGGCGCCGGCCTGGTTTTCGCAGCCGAATGCGACATCATCATCGCCACCGAGGATGCCACGTTCTCGATTGTCGAGACCAAGCGGGGGATGCCCGCTATCACGTTGTCTGCGCAACTTGCCCCGTGGATGGCTTCGAAGAAGGTCACCGAAATGATCGTGACCGGTGATCCGTTTCCGGCCCAGGACGTCTACCGCCTCGGATTGGTCAACCATCTGGTTCCGACCTACGACGACCTGCTCCCTGCGGCGGAGAAGCTAGCGGAGCGAATCCTGGCTAATCCACCGATGGCAGTGCGGTCGGCAATCCAGGCCGCGCGCATGTCCGTTTTCCAGTCGCAAACCTATCGGGACTCCGAACTCCTGTTCCGGAGCTCACGCTGGAAGGAATGGGACGATTTCAAGGAAGGCATGGCGGCCTTCAAGGAAAAGCGCGCGCCGGTATTCAAGGGACGTTGACCGTCAGGAACACTCTGTTCCAACGGACTGAAAGAGAGGAAAACATGGGCAGGGAAACCAACCGCGCAGGCGGATCGCATTGGCGCAACCATTATCAGAGCCGCATGGTTTCACCGGAAGAGGTGGCAGCCAAGGTTTCGTCCGGAGATCGGATCTACGTAGCCACTTCTCATGAATCGGCACCACTCATGGCTTCGCTGCTCGGGCGGGCCGATGAACTGAGCGACGTCGAGATCAGGAGCTTGGGCGGCCTCTGGACCGATTATGGTTTTCAGAACGGCACGTGGGCCCACGTCTTTCGCGCAAATATGAGTTTCGGAACGCCGGCCAGCAGATCCGCCATTGCGGAAGGGATTACCAACTTTACGGTCGTAGGATTTGGTGATGCCTTCAGGCATCTGAATCAGGGGCGTGCGGGAAGCGAGCCGTTCGATCATTGCTGGTTTACGGTGACGCCGCCCAATGAGGCTGGTTATTGCTGCGTCGGCGCCGAGCTTTGGGATCTTCGAATTGCCATGAAGCACTCGAAGATCAATGTCGCTGCGGTGAATGACCACCTTCCCCGCACTTTCGGCGACACCTGGATCCATGTTTCCCAGATCGATTACTTCATTGAAGATCATGAACCATTCCTTCCGCGAGCACGGCACAAAACGACAGATGCTACGATTGCGATCGCGAAGCACGTATCGGGGCTCGTCCGCGATCGGGATACACTGCAGATCGGAACCGGCAGCACGTCGGGATCACTTGCTCAATTGGGCGCCTTCGACAATAAACAAGATCTTGGATATTTCGCCGAGATGTCTGTCGCGGGACTTATAGACCTCGTAGAAAACGGAGTGATAACCTCCAAATACGCCACAGCAAGACCAAACAAATTCGTAACTACAGGCCTTACCGGCGGCCTTGAAGAATACAATTATGTAAATAATAATCCATTTTTCGAATTTTATGATTACGATTACATGCTTAATCCGGCCGTGATCTGCCAAAACGAAAATATGGTCTCAATCAACAATGGTTTGTCGATAGACTTGCGGGGGCAGATCAACCTCGTCAGTATGGGGCCAACACTTTGGTCGGGGACCGGTGGACAGCTTTCATACCACACCGGCGCTTACCTTTCGCGAGGCGGACGCGCCATAACCGTTCTGCCGTCGACTGCAGCAAAGGGGACCATCTCCCGGATCGTGCCCGAGTTTCCAGCAGGTCAGGTTGTTACAATTCCCTGGGATCTCGCAGATACGGTAGTGACGGAATTCGGCGTCGCCGAGTTGCTGGGGAAGACTATGCGTCAAAGAGCGGAAGCCTTGATCGAGATCGCTCATCCGGACCATCGACCTGAACTGAGGCAAGCCGCAGCCAAGCTGCTCTAGCTGTAGCGGCCAACCTCTCCACTACTCCCCGAGAGAAAAGGGCCAGAAACAGTATGGCCCTTTCAATCGATAGAAGTACGAGAAGGGCATAAAGCGATGGCGTAGATGAAACCTGAAGCAGATGATCTAAATAGGTTTCCGCAATTGCTAGCGATGGTCAAGACAATCTTTTATAACGAGGCGATCAAGAATGTCCGAACCCGATGGAACGAGACGCGTCATTACGGGGCAGTCCACTAACGGGAAGAGCGTATATACCCACCTCGAGGAGGTTGAACCCCTGCGTCTCGGGGGGGATATGCTTAGGCATATCATCTGGGGTTGGAATGAACTTCCGGAATTGCCGTTATACGAACCCGGTCCCTACAAGGTCAACGAAATCCCCGCCGGACGCCCTGGAGGAGTGCAGGTCGAACTCTGGGTTTTGCCCCCCCACTTTCCGCTCGCTGGCGCTCACGAGAATGCATCAAGTATGCATTCCTACGACACCATCGACATCGTTTTTGTGATCGAAGGCGAGGTTGATCTCGAGCAATCCGATGGCGTCACGGCACGGTTGCGGCGGGGTGACGTGGTCGTTCAGAACGGTACGATGCACGCCTGGAACAACCCGACCGATGCACGTTGCGTTCTTGGCTTCGTATTCTGCGGCGCGAATAGAACCGACAGTTAAAGAACTTAGAAAAGCATCTATCAGGAGTTATTTCATGTCTGAACTCAAAGGCGAAGATCTGATCCCGGGCCTCACGTTGGCCGAAATCGAAAAATCCAGCATGCCGCTTCCCAGCCGAGACGAGCTCGACGAGGAAGAGCTTGCGATATTTGATGAATTGTTCGCTAGGTCGAAGCGTTTTTTTGAATCGGTTCCGGCGAATGCTGGACAGGAATACCGGCTCACCCCTTACTTTCAAGGATTGCTGCAAAGCCCCCGCGTAGCCAAGCTATGGTCGAACTTCGGCGATTATTACCAGCCTGCAGAACTACGGGGAAGCTTCAGCCATCGAGATCGAGAGTTGGCCGAATTGACGGTTGGAATGCTGCTCAAGGGGCTGATGGGTACTCGATATCTCGCACCCATCCACGTCGCGGACGCCGTAGGCGTCGGACTCTCCGCAAACGACATCAAGGCTATCTACGAAGAGCGCTTCGAGGAGCTTGCACCAGCTGACAGGCAACTTGCCGAATACGTTCGCGCGACGGTGCAAGGAAAACTCTCTCCCGAACTATTCGATGGAATTGCAGAGCGGATGGGCCGCAAGGTGGCGATCGAGTTCACCTCCTATATCTGTTACCGCGTCGGTGGCATGCTCGGAGTACGGGCGATGTGGCGGATTCAAGGGCGAGACACTAATACTGAGCGCGGAGAGAAGGTTCTCCAGGCATACTTGGATGGCACCGCTGAGCCGCACCCCCACAACCGGGCCAGCGCTTGGGTCAAGCCATCCTCGAAGTGAGCCCAGGCCCAGAGAGTGGTTCACAACGCTACCCAGCTGGACGCCTCGAAGAACCGCTGGTGCGTAGCGGCCTGAGCTGATTCATTGGCTTTCGCGATGAGCGAAGGCCGTGATTGTCAATCGGCGTCCAATCGGGACCCCCTATCGGCGCGCAAAAGGCCCCCCCTTGGGGTCATGTGGATCGGTTGATGCTGGGCGCAGATGGGCACCACCATCAACCTCCCGCTCGGACCTTGCGATCCCGGCGAAGGGCGATTTGATTCCGGTTCGTTCACCTTCTGATTCGGCAATGTTCACGCCTTCCGAACCCAAGCGTTCGCCAGCCCGAGGTTAATGGAGGTGCCCAGGGAGTGAATCACGCGGTAGCGTCAAACGCCATGAGTTTTTCGAAGCGTTCAGTTTATTATTACAATCTCCGTAAAATTTTTACACGTTTTAGAGCGTTTTTCGATCATTCCGGGTCATAACCGCACGAACTGAAGTAATTGGCGCATTCGTTGGGCTGGAAGATGTCGACGAGTCTGCCGATCAGGTCCCAGAGGCCACTGACGGTTCGCTCCCCGATCTTACGGAGCATGGCCTTGAGGCGCGAGAACGCCTTTTCGATCGGATTGAAGTCGGGGCTGTAGGGAGGGAGGAAGCGCAGAGTTGCGCCTGCGGCCTCGATCTTGTCACGCACCGACGCACGCTTGTGGCTCGACAGGTTGTCCATGATAACGACGTCGCCGGGGCGCAGTTCGGGCAACAGCACCTGGGTGACATAGGCTTCGAACCAGTCGCCGTTGATCGGTCCGTCCAGCACCATCGGCGCAACCATGCCGGTCATTCGCAGACCGGCGACCAGCGTTGTGGTTTTGCGATGGCCGTGCGGGAAGCCCATCCGCAGCCGCTCGCCTTTCGGGCAGCGGCCATGGCTGCGGGTCATGTTGGTCGCGGTCCAGGTCTCGTCGATGAACGAGGCGTTCCGGTTCCAGATCGATCTGATCATCGAACCAGGCCTGCCGCTGCCTCAGGATATCGGGCCGGTCTTGCTCGATGGCATGGCCAGTCTTTTTTTGCGCGTCATGCCCCGGCGCGCAAAGAAGCGGTGAAGCCCGGCGACGGAGACGGCCAGGCCCATTTCCGCCAGCGCCAACCGCAGTTCTACAAGCGAGATGTCCTTGCGAGCTTCCCAGATGCCGAGGATGTCATCCGCTCGCTGTTCGACCCGGCGAGAGCGCATGTCGCCGCCCTGCGGCTTCGGGGCAACCTCACCTGTCGTGCGCCGCTGCGCCTGCCGGCGGATTGCCGTCGAAGGCGCAACGCCAAATCGGGCCGCCGCAGCACGGCA
>NZ_CAVK010000210.1 GCF_000382885.1 Sphingobium indicum BiD32 | reverse complement strand
ATCCACGTCTGCCCGCCGATTGGGAAGCAAAAACGCTACCCGGCGCTCGATCTGACGGTGATCCATGCGTCGGAAGTCGGTGTCCCATTGGGCCGAAAGCCGATACTGTGGAAGCTCGTCACCGATCTGGAAGTTGCCGACCTCGACGCAGCGATCGAGAAAATACGTTGGTATTCGACGCGCTGGAAGATCGAAGTTTTTCATAAGATTCTGAAGTCAGGATGTCGTGCTGAAGATGCGAAGCTCCGCACCGCCGATCGTTTAGCCAACCTTGTCGCGCTGTTTTGTATCGTTAGTTGGCGCGTGATGTGGATGACCATGATGGCACGTGCTGCCCCCGATGCCGATCCGGCGATCGCATTTACAGCAACGGAAATTGCAATCCTCGACCGCCTCGTTACCGATAGCGGGAATCGCCGAGCAAAGCCGGGAACGCTCCAGCTATATCTCACCAAATTGTCCCGCCTTGGCGGTTATCTCGCGCGGACGTCCGACCCACCGCCTGGAAACACCGTTGTCTGGCGCGGCCTACGACGCCTCGTCGAAATCCAGATAGGCGCGGAGCTTGCCACTTGTGGGTAATCGCAAGCTCCACCGGTCGGTTACAGATAAACTAATCCCGCGCCATAGGGAGTGAAGTAGGAAATGCATGAGCGCTTCCCCTCACTTCGGCGTCAAAGCCCTTTTCGGTCAACAGGGCTTCATTTGCTATGCAATCGACCGCTTCGCCTGTCAGGTAGACCGCGACCCTTGTTCATCAAACCCGAATAAAGCGATCGGCGCACGTCAACCGATTGATTCACGTCCTTGATCCGCCGTCGTTAGTGTCAGGAATAATGCGCGAGTCTAAGCCCCGGGACATCCCATCGCGCCTTGATCAGCCTACCCGAACACGAAAGCGTGATCCACGCGGAGCACATGTCGGCTCCGCCAAAACAAATGTTGGTCGTAGCGAAGTCCGGAAAGGCATGATGAGCGTAATCGCCCGTTTCGGGATCAACCACTGCTATGCCGGACATACCGATTATGGTTCCGACCGCCACTCTGCCGTCCGCTAAGACCGCCATTGAGTCCAGACCCGTTCCCGGAGGCATGCTCGCGATCGGGCGTCCCGCGAAAAAGACGCTCTGCCCCACTGAGCCCGCCAGCCGACCTGGACCGACAAGATCGAATGCCGTCACGGTACGAAACAACGTCTGCGCTACATAAAGCGTGCGGCCGTCTGGTGAAAGGCCGCATCCATTGGGGTGGTCCACAGGGTAGAGC
>NZ_CAVK010000211.1 GCF_000382885.1 Sphingobium indicum BiD32 | reverse complement strand
CGTCGGCAGCGTCAGATGTGTATAAGAGACAGGCCACGGGCGGTGCCCGCGCGGCAGGCGGCGCGTCGGGTGCCTATTCTGCCGGTGCGGCTGGCAAAACCGGACGGGCTGCGGCTGCCTCGGGTCTCGCCAATGTCGCAAAATCAGCCGCAAGCAGCGCGGCGTCACCACTTCGCCGCGCCGCGGACAGCCTCAAAGCGAACTATGCCGCTGGCAAGGCCGGGACGCCCGCCAATGCGGCAGCGACCGGCGCTGCCGATGGCCCTCCTGCATGGGCCACCGCGATGAAGCGCCGTCAGGCGATGACGCAGGGTGCCAACATGGCCTCGCACACCCTCAAGGGCGGCGACAGCCACGGCGGCGGCTCTGGCCCCGACATCTCCGACAAAAGCTGAAACTTCCGAAAAGGATCCTACATGTTTCGACGCCCCTCTATCCGCTACGGGACCAGTCCCGAGCCCGTCACGCCCTATCAACACGCCGCCCAGGTCTGGGACGACCGCATCGGTTCCGCACGGGTGCAGGCGAAAAACTGGCGGCTCGCCTTCTTCGGTTGCCTTGCGCTTTCGGGAGGGCTGGCAGGCGGTCTCGTCTGGCAATCGGCGCGCGGCACGATCACGCCCTGGGTGGTCGAGGTCGACAAGCTCGGCCAGGCACAGGCCATCGCGCCTGCCGATGTCGATTATCGCCCGACCGACCCGCAAATGGCGTTCCACCTTGCTCGCTTCATCGAGCAGGTGCGCGCCATTCCCGCCGATCCGATCGTGCTGCGACAAGACTGGCTCAGGGCTTACGACTTCACCACCGACCGCGGCGCGCAGGCGCTCAATGACTATGCGCGCAACAACGATCCCTTTGCCCAAGTCGGCAAGGTGCAGGTCGCGGTCGATGTGTCGAGTGTCGTTCGTGCGTCGGACGACAGCTTTCGCGTCGGCTGGACCGAGCGGCGTTACCAAGATGGCGCACTTCTCGAGACTTCGCGGTGGTCAGCGATCCTGACCACCGTCGTGCAGCCACCTCGCACCCCCGATGCCCTGCGCAAGAATCCGCTCGGCCTATTCATCAACGCTATCAACTGGTCAAAGGAGCTTAGCCAATGATCCGCCCGACGCGCGCCCTGCGCACATCGATTATGCTCTCAGTGGTAACACTGATCTGCATCCCTGCCCAAGCCATTGCGCGCGAACAGCGCACTCAGCCGCATCCAATTCCTGCTGCATCGGCGCAGACCGTTGAGCCCGCCGACCCGCGCACCCGTGTTGGAAGGGCCAACGCCGCAGCGCGCGTGGAACCGGAGCGCACCAGCTATTTCAATGCCATCCAGCAATATGCCTACACCGACGGCGCTCTGTTCCAGATTTACACCGCACCTGGGCAGATTACCGACATCATGCTGCAGGAAGGCGAGGAACTGGTAGGACCGGGGCCGGTCGCATCGGGCGATACGGTCCGCTGGATCATCGGCGACACGGTGAGCGGTGCCGGAGCAGTTCGCCGCGTGCACATCCTCGTCAAGCCGACGCGGGCCGACATTCGCACCAACCTCATCATCAATACCAATCGGCGCACCTATCATCTTGAACTCAGCGCGACGAACTCGACCTATATGGCCGCAGTCTCCTGGACCTATCCGCAGGATGCCTTGATCGCCCTGCGAACTGCTGAGGCCGAGCGTGAACGCACGGCTCCGGTGGCAGCGGGTATCGATTTTTCTGCTTTGAATTTTCGCTACCGCATCGCGGGCGATCGCCCCGAATGGCGGCCAGTGCGTGTGTTCGATGATGGCCGGCAGGTGTTCATCGAGTTTCCGGGTGACATCGCGAGCGGCGATATGCCGCCGCTGTTCGTGATTGGCGCGGATCAGGCGGCTGAGCTGGTGAACTACCGCGTGCAGGGCCGCTACATGGTTGTCGACCGGCTGTTTGAGCGCGCGGAACTGCGGCTTGGCGCAGGCAACAGCGCCAAGCAGGTTCGCATTGAGCGTGAACGCGCACGCCGCCGGAGCCGCTCATGAACAGGCGACCGCAGGATGACGGCGTGCCACCGGTCACCAACCGGATTGTCGGGGATGAAGTCGAGATCGACGTTGAAACTGACGTTGAGGTCGATGCCGAAGGCGATGAGCCAGACGACGAGCGCCAGGTTGCACCGGCCAACTCCGACGGGTTTCGTCTTGGCGGGGAACCGCCGCGCGTCATGCGACTGTCGCGCAAGGCACTGGCGACTCTTGGTCTCCTCGCCAGCGTCGGGATTGGCGGTTCGCTGATCTACGCACTTCAGCCCAAGAACCACGCGCCAGCCGAGAATCTCTACGACACGAACAGCCGCAACCGCGCGGACTCGGTCAACGGTGCGCCTGCCAACTACGGCGACGTGCCCAAGTTGGGGCCTGCACTTCCCGGTGATCTCGGCGGCCCGATCGTTGCCGCACAGCGGGGCGGACAGAATGTCCCGATCCCGCCCATTGGCGCCGCCACGGCTGCGGGACAGCCCGATCCGCGGATTGCCGCGGCCGAGCAAGCGCGCGAGCGCGCCGCGCAGCAACGTGACAGCGCCCGTACCAGTCGCCTGTTTCTTGCCGGAGAGACCGGAACGACCGACAATCGGTCTGCAACCGCAGTAGGGCCAGCGCCATCAGCTTCGATACCAGGTGGCGATCCAGCTCAACCGTCGGCACCAACTGCCACGTCCAGTCGCCGCGCCTTTCTCGACCAGCGGGGCAACCGCAGCACGGAAAGCCCTGAGCGCATCATGCGCCTTGCATCGCCTTACGTTGTGCAGGCCGGAAGCGTGATACCGGCAGCGCTCATAACCGGCATCCGGTCCGACCTTCCAGGTCAGATCACAGCGCAGGTTACACAAAACGTATACGACAGCCCCACGGGCCGCATACTTCTGATCCCCCAAGGCTCAAGGCTGATCGGTGAATATGACAGCGACGTAGCAGCCGGACAGAACCGCGTGCTGCTGGCGTGGGACCGCCTCATCCTTCCCGGAGGTCAATCGATCCTGCTCGATCGCCTGCCCGGCGCTGATGCTGCCGGTATGGCCGGCCTTGAAGACCAGACCAACTATCATTGGGGCAACATGCTCAAGGCCGCGCTCATTTCGACATTGCTGGGGGCTGGTACGGAACTCATCTCGAACGGTGATAGCGATCTCATTCGGGCGCTGCGTTTCGGCACGCAGGACACCGTAAGCCAGACCGGCAGGCAGGTCGTACAGCGGCAATTGAACGTTCCGCCAACCCTGACCGTGCGCCCCGGATTTTCGCTGCGCATCATCGTGACGCGCGATCTGGTGCTCGAACCTGTGCCTGCAGGAGGAACGCGATGACCCGTCTCAAACTGGCTGATCTAGCCGATGAAAAACCAGTGCGGCTGACCTTGGAGCTCTCTGCACGACTTCACCGCGATCTGGTAGCTTATGCGCTCGCGGTAAACGGCGGGGATGCCAAAGGTGCGCCGACCGCCGAGCGGCTCATTCCGCCCATGCTTGAGCGGTTTATCGCAACCGACCGGGCTTTTGCCAAAGCGCGCAAGACACCTCAGACGGGGTAACGCTCGTTGATCAGGGTGAAGAAGCGTTGCAGCGCCGGATTGTCATTGTCTTCGCGCCAGTAAACCGAAAATTCGAGGCGCGTCGTGCCGTTCTGATCGTGGATATCGCGGAAATGGAGATCCGGCCATGTCACCCCCTGCGAGGCTTCGGTTGCGATCGATATGAAACGACCGACCGACACAATGCTCAGCACGCTCTCGAGGCTGGTATTCTGCACGATGATGTTCGGCCGCCCGCCTTGCCCGGTCAGCCGCGCAGCAAGCAGATTGGCCAAAGTCGGACCAATACCGCCGCCCGGCACCACGAACACTTCGCGGCGTAGATCGCTCCAGTAGATCCGGTCGTTTTCAAGAAGCCGATGGCCCGACTGCAAGGCGACCATCAGCCTGTCAGACCAGACCGAGCGCGCCAGAATGCCGCCCTCTTCCATCCCGGCCGGTGCCACCGCGACATCGATGGTTCGCGATTGCAAGGCATTCATCAGCTTTTCCGGAGCGGCTTCCTCGCCATCGAACTGGACGTCAGGAAATCGGGTCAGATACTCGGAGAAGGTCTGCTTCAGATTGCCTGCCATCAGGGAGGAACTGTAACCGACGGCAAGCCGTCCCTGCTCGCCATAGCTGACCGCCCGCGCGGTAGTTTGCAGATTGTCGATGTCAGTGATGATGCGCCGCGCAGACTCAAGGAATACCTGGCCCATCTCGGTTGGCTCAGCTCCCCGTGTCGAGCGCGTAAACAACTTGATGCCGAGTTTGTCCTCAAGTTGCGTAACCCGCAGGCTCAGCGTCGCCTGCTTCATGTTGAGCGCCGTGGCAGCACGGGAAAAGCTGCGGGTATCTGCGGTCAGAACGGCGTAGCGGAGTTGCCGAACCTCGATGGTCATGCTGCTAATGCTCCCCCGTTCTCTTTCTTGCCGACATTGAGGCGCAATCGGACTGAAATCGCAATATAAATTCGCGATAATGGAACGAGGTCAGAGATCGATCCGTAAATTTACTTGCCCAGTCAGGCGGATGCCGGAATTTAACTTCAAATCTGTTTGATCTATTTTGGAGACAAATTTTAAGGGCGGCGTGGTAAGGGTTCGACATGTCGAATGAACCCCGTGCTCCACGTCTTGCTGTCCTCATCGACGCTGACAATGCCTCCTCCCGTATCGCTACCCGTCTGTTCGAAGAGATCGCCAAGATCGGTGAAGCCAGTGTGCGCCGGATTTATGGCGACTTCTCCGGAACCCGCCTCAAATCCTGGGCAGAGGTGCTTTCAACCCACGCAATCCGGGCGCAGCAGAATTTCGCCTACACCACCGGCAAGAATGCGTCTGACATTGCGCTCGTGATCGACGCCATGGACCTGTTGCATACCGGGCGCTTCGACGCCTTCTGCCTGGTATCGTCTGACAGTGATTTCACCGGGCTTGCTGCCCGAATCCGCGAGCAAGGCATCGATGTATATGGCTTCGGCGAGCAGAAAACCCCCGAGAGCTTCCGCCAGGCTTGTCGACGCTTCATCTACACGGAAAATCTTCTGCCGGAGGCGCCAACCTCGGAAGAGCCCGAACGCGCCGATCTGCGTCCTGCGGCAGCCAAACAAGCCCCAAGCGGGGCCGCCCCGCTTATTCGCAAGGCCATTGCGCAGCTGGACGATGACGGTGGCTGGGTTCCCTTGGGCCGAGTGGGCCAGCGTCTCGCTGAACTCGCGTCGGATTTCGATCCGCGTACCTATGGTCAGGCCAAGCTCAGCGATCTCGTCGACAAGGCGGGTGCCTTCGAATCTCGGAGGACGGAGTCAGGGCATGTCCAAATCCGGCTAAAAAGCGTCAACGCGAAGGGCAAAAAATAGATTCGACGGCGCAATACCGTCCGTCATTTCATTTGCGTGGTTCGGACCATCTATCGGGCGGGCCAACTCTACAGGTGGGAAACCCTCGCGTTTTATCTGCCCGAAATTTCCACGTACCCAATTAGCTCGGCAGAATAGCTTCCATCACCAGTCGCCAGCCCCTTGTGTTTGAGCTCGCGTTGCAGAGTTGGCTCAACCACATTTCTGAACAGCTCCAGCCTTTCCTCGGCCGTCAGGAAGGGTTTGGCGACCAGTGCGTTCAGATACTGGGCCGACTGCCTTTCGATCGCAGGCATCCGGGCACCGTCCGGCTGCACCGCAATTGTCTGGATTGTGGTCCGCCGCTCACCATTCGCGACAGCGGACTCAACAATCCAGAACGACAGTAGTGTGGGGCTGATGTCATCGCTGGATACGGAAAGGCCCAGTTGTTCTGGCGCCAGCCCTCTCCAGCGACCTAGTTCTTCCTGAACCAACGGGTGGTCCAAGCCGAGCAATTCGATGCCTTCCTGGCTCGTGGCGACATCGCGATCGAGCGTGAAACGCACCTTGCGCGACCCATCAACGACCGTCAGATCGTAAGTCTGATCATCCACCTTTGCGAGCCGCTGGTGTCGGTCAGGAAGAGCGGATGACATGAACTGGACGATCCGCCCCATGCCAGTCGAGACGTCTGAAAATGGCTGATACTCGTCGAGGCTGAATCCATCGAGGTCCTGGAACAGATCAAACACGACTTCCCGAGCCTCTCTGGCATTGGATAGCGCTGCCTCGAGTTCTACTGTGGTTCGTTGCAGGGTGGGGTCAGACAGCGCCTCCTGATAGACGCGGTCGTAGTTCAAGCGTTCGGATAGCTGGCCCAAAATCTGGGCCCGGAGATCCTCAGCGACATTGCCCTGATCGTCAACCTTGCCCAGTGTCCGGGCGATCTCGGTGAGCTTGTCATCCAAGAGCAGGAATATCCGCCCCTCAATCGTGTCCGAAAGAACGAGATTATAGACCTGCGCAGTGTGCGCCTGGCCGTAGCGATGGATGCGCCCGATCCGCTGCTCCATATCCATCGGATTCCAGGGTAGATCGAAATTAAACAGGATACGGGCGAACTGGAGATTAATTCCTTCACGCCCGGCTGCGGTGCAGACCAGAACACGGGGGCCATCTTTCATCCGGAAGCGGCGCTCAGCGGCGGTCTTGGCGCCATGGTCGCCGCCGCGCAGCACGACAACGCCTTGGCCAGGATACGCTTGCTCGATCTCACGGGCGATCAGATCGACCGTACCGAGATAGGTCGCAAAGATGACGACCTTCTCGCCAGGATTTTGACGCCAAAGCGTTCCCAAACCATCCAGCAGCTTCTGGACCTTGGTCTCGCGTGATGGCGGGAACGATTCGAGCAGGTCCCCGATACGCAGCCGTTCCTCCGGCAGATGAAGATCCACGACCGACGAGGCGATGTCTTCGACGTGCGACGCAGCGAACTCACTGCCATAGGGATCAGAGGCCATTTCCAGAGCATCGTCGTCGAGCTTTCTTGCAAGCCGATACTTGAGATCAGCCATCACTCGGTCGACTTCGCTGCGCCCCATCGGGTCGCGGCCGAGGTCCCATTCCAGATGGATCAGTTCGCGGGCTTCATCGTACAGTCGCTCGCGACCTTCGATATCGAGCTCGCGGTCGCGGAGAAGGGCTTCCTTGAGTGTCAGCATCAAGAGTCGACGCTTCAAGGTCCGGCGGACAGCAGCGAAGCTCGAAGCCGCGATCTTCTGGAAAATCGCCATCAGAAAGCCTAAAGCCCGCCCTTGGTTACCCTTGCGCTTGGCCAGATCGAAACCGTCCTCGAGATACTCCCGCAGCTTTTCGTAAAAGTCGCGTTCCTGCTCCTGCATAAGGAAAGACTCGGTGTGCACCCAGCGCCTGGCAAACAGCGGCTCACCGTCCGGTTTGCAGGCGTCCGCCTTTGTCCGGCGGTACATGACCGTATTCAGGCGGTGCCTGTGCTCCACCATCTCCTCGGGTCCGCCAAACAAGGTCGGATTGAGCAGCTGGATCAGCATCCAGAATTGGAAGTGGTTGCCCTGGTGAGGCGTGGCCGACAGCAGGAGGAGGTCCCGCGTATGCCCCTTAAGAGCCTCCGCCAGCTTGTAGTTTTCGGTCTTTTTGACCTTCCCACCGGTCCTATAGGCGGTAAGGTGATGGGCTTCGTCAAAGACCACCAGATCCCACCTTGGGGCGTCCAAAAGGCGCTTGATCCGATTTGGTCGCTTAAGCGTGTCGATACTCGCAATCAGCAGGTCATGCTTCGCGAATGCGTTGGTCTTTCGATCTGTGATGTCACCTTCTGAACCGAAAACCTCGAAGTCGAGATTGAAGATTTCGTTCAGTTCACGATGCCAGTTGTTCACCAGCCCTGCCGGCACCACCATGAGCGCGCGGTTGAGTTCTCCGCGGCTGGCCAGCTCTCTCAGGACCAGCGCGGTCTCGATCGTTTTGCCCAGTCCCACTTCATCGGCGATCAAAAACCTGCGGGGTGATGCCGTCGCAATCCGGTGTGTAAGGACCACCTGATGCGGCAAAAGGTCGATGCGAGCTGACGTCAGCGCGGAGGCGCTCTCCATCAGCGGTAGGACATGCGCCTCGTAAGAAAGCCAGGCCTGGCGTGCCCTGTCCTCTGTGCCTTCAACCGATCGAAGAATCCGCTCGGTCCGAGAGAGCTCGAGCCGTACCGCAGTGATCGGCACGCGGCGCTCGCCGACACTGAAAAACGCGCGGAGGTAGCCGTCTCGAGCAGGGTCAAGGACAACGCCTTGGCCAAACTCTTGATGTGTAATCCGTTCGCCGGGCTGTAACTGAGTTGATAAATCCACGCGCCGACCTCAGGTAATTCGCAGGTGGAAGAGTCCGGCTGGCTTGGCGCCATCGCGAAGAAGGATTTCCTGCGGATATTCGTTAGCTTCGCCCCACAGGATGCGCCCGAAGGCCAAAAGGCTATCGGTATGAGGTGCAGCGCAGCGCCATTCTACGGAGTCTGTGGCAGGGTGAAACTTGATGCGCCCATACCCAGAGGGTAGCCAAAATATTAGTGCGGCTTCGCTCTCATAATGCGCTTGGAACGAGAGGATCGCGTCTTTGACCGTTTCGCCCAGCCATGCTTCAGCATCACCGGGCACCAGCAGGTCAAGGCTTCCCTCCAGTCCAGCTACGACAAGGGTGTCGTTGCCGTTGCTAGGCAGGTCGTCTGGCCAGTTTCCTGCCGACTGGAGGAATTGCCGCAGGCTCCAAACCTCCTTAGCCACACAGACCTGATTGCGGGCTTCTTCATCCCAAATCCAGCTGGTGCCGCGCCGCTGCCAGACGGTGTCGAGTGTATGTTTCATAGATCATACTCCTCGAACAAAGAGCCCTGCTGGGGCTTAGTTGACTGGGACGCGGCCCAAGAATTATGGATCGTCACCGCTCGTGATGCCGCATTACGGCTGGCTTGGTCCGGCCCGTTCCGTTGCAACCATTCCAACAGGGGTTTCAGGGCCACGTGCGGCTTGAAATTTTCATTTTTCAATGTGTCAGAGGCATTGATGCCGCTGCCATCGAAGCAGGACCCGATGAGCACTAGTGCTTGGTCGAGATCTGATGTCAGTCGGCGCTTATGTTTGCCCGACCAATCGCGTGCAAAATCGAGCGGGTCGACGCGGGTAAAGACCTTACTCTTTTCCGAGCACCAGCCACGTTGTTCGAATTCGTCGGGCGTCGTGATTGAGCCTTTGAGGAACTTCTGGAGCTGATCTCGTTTCATTTCTGTGGCGGTGCCGAACGTGCGGAGGAACTGGCGCGTGATCGGCTCCGCGTTGACCGGCGGTGGTTCCTTGCCTTTGTCGGCATCCTCATCGATGAGCTGGTTGATGCCGACGAGCGCGTCCTTAACGGTGATCGGCCTTCCTTCGTCGACATAAACCTTGCCATAGTGACGGGAGAAATACTCGAGCGCCTTGCCGCGCCGGATCACCTGGATATCTGCGGCTGGCAGACCTTCCTTGGCGTGATTTTCCAGCATTGCTTGCAACTGACGCACGTCGGCCATGACTTCCCGCCGCATGCGCCCCCAGCTCACAGGGGTCGGTTCCACGGTGCGTTTGCGGCAGACATGAATAATGTCGTACTCAATGGTCTTGGAGCCGAACTCACCGTCGCCCTTGGTTTCGTCAGAACGGATCGGGTAGGTCGCCTCAAGATAGTAGCCTGCGTCGAAAAGAGACTCGAGTACGGCAACCCACGGCTCGTCCTCGCTGTGGTGAAAGGTGAACGCTAAAATCCCACCTGGCTTCAGGATGCGATGTGCTTCATGCCAACATTGGGTGAGCAACCGTTTATAAAAACCATCCGGGTCCTCCGGCTCTCGTGCACGATTTGCCACAGCCTCGAGAGACTTTGGTGTATATTCAGCACTGAAGTAATCCGGATATCGGTCTTTAAGAGCCTGATCCGAAACTAA
>NZ_CAVK010000212.1 GCF_000382885.1 Sphingobium indicum BiD32 | reverse complement strand
AATCTAGGGGCTACTCAGATAGGTTCGCACCTTATGACCCATGAGTAGAATGGCGCTGAGAGTGGCGGACATACAAAGACCGACTCCATTGCACCGCGTTTTTTTGGGGAGGAACTAATATGCGAAATGATGTTTTATCTTTCCGTTGTGCCGTCAGGGCTGGTCTGCTTGCGGGCGCGTCGACAATGTTCGTGCTGAGCAGCGCGCCTGCGCTGGCGCAAGATGCGTCGACATCGGACACGAATTCGAACGATATCATCGTGACGGCCCAGAAGCGTGCGGAGAGGCTCGAGGAAGTGCCAATGTCCGTGTCAGTAGTGACCGGCGAAACGCTTGCCAATTCGGGCGTCACAAGCCTTCGCGATTTGTCGAATGTCACATCTGGATTTGTGCTGGGATCGGCCGGCGCTGGCGCACAGCCGGCGCTGCGCGGCATCACGACAGCCATCAACGGTAATTTCGAAGGCAATATCGCCACCTATGTGGACGGCGTCTATCAACCAGCCCCGATTTCGCTCAATATCGATCTTCCCAATATCGAAAGCGTTCAGGTTCTGAAAGGTCCGCAGGGTACGTTCTATGGCCGAAACGCCGCAGGCGGCGCCATCCTGCTAACCACGGCGATGCCGTCAGACAGCTGGACCGGCAAGGCCGAGTTCACGTATGCCAGCTTCAATGACAGGCGCGGGAACGCTTATATCTCCGGCCCCTTGGGAGAGAATGTAGGTGTCGGCGTGGCCGGGTACGTGCGCCGCAGCGACAGCTACGTCAAACTGGCGAGCCGCACCACGCCTGGAGCGGCAACTTGCTGCGCGCTTCCGATCGAGCAGGAAATGCTGCGTGTCAAATTGAAAGCTGACCTGTCCGAATCGTTCCGGGCCATTTTGGCGTATAGTTATGTTAGGGTCGACGATCCGCATTTGATGGCCTTCTCACCCATTGAGAACGTCAATCCGGGCGGCTCTTTCGTCTACACCAGGCCTGGAGGCGCCACGCTGCCAACCGGTTTAGGCATTATCGCCACCGATTTGGACACTGTTGCGCAATTCAAGCAACACGAGAGTGCCTTAACTTTGGAATTGGATACCGGGGTCGGCACGATCAAGTCTATAACGAGTTATTCCCAATTAAAGAGTGATGTTCGATTTGACTTCGATGGTTCGTACATTCCAGCGAACTATGGCAGTTCTCAGTTCACCGGTAAAACCTTTCAGCAGGCTATAGATTTCACGACAAGTGCAATCGACAAAGTTGATCTCTCTATTGGCGGAATGTATTTTCGCGATCAGACAATTTATGACCCCCTGGCCGTTAATTATTCTGGGCTGAATCCGCTGAATCCTGGAACGACGCCGGGGACTATCGCCGACTATACCGCCATATCTACATTGGACTTCAAACAGACAAAAGATGCATTTGCGATCTACGCTGACGTAACTTATCGCCTAACCGACAAATTGTACATCAATGTTGGCGGGCGCTATAGCCACGAAAAGCATGATGTTTACTCCAGCACGACGGGCATTGCTATTCTTGCACGAGCCCCGATTAACACGAGCGGTACGTTCTCGAAATTTACGCCGCGCGCTTCGATTCGTTATGAGATATCGCCTCGTACCAATGCATACTTCACATATTCCAAGGGTTTCCGCAGCGGTGTTTTCAATTCAACGCCGCCGAGTTGCGTAAACGCGACGCCGGTGGCATCCGATTGTTATTTGCCGGCCAGACAGGAATCGATCGAATCATTTGAGGTCGGTTTCAAGACCGCTGGGAACGACTATCGATTCGATATCGCCGGATTCTACTACAATTACACAGATCTACAGATCAGCGCGACGAGGCAGACCAGCGCCGGGACACCAGTCGTCGATTTTGTCAACGCACCCAAGGCCAGCATCTATGGCATCGACGCGAGTTTCGAGTTCAAGCCGGTCGAAAACTTCACCATCAGGGGCAGCGCCCTCTATCTGCATGCCCGCTATGGCGATGGGTTCATCTTCGGCGGCCTCGGGGTCAACCCAGCGGCGGCTGGCTTGAATGTCAACACCGACCCCCTCAAGAGGTTTGTCAACGTCAACCAGAATCAGGATCTTTCCGGACTGCCGATGTCGCGTTCGCCAGAATTTTCCGGTAACCTGGGAATGGATTACAATATTCCGCATGGCGATGGAGGCCTTCGCTTCTCGGCGAATCTGAAATATACCTCAAGCTACGTCCTGAGAAATCCGTCGATTTGGTGTCAGGCCACGCCGGTGACATTGGCGGGTGTTACCTCGACCTATAATTGCGCGGGCATCCCTGCGGGGCGGCTTCGTGAGCAACGGTTCGTTCAGAATGGTTATGCGCTGGTCAATGCTTCGATTACCTGGACCGATCCCAGCGACCACTACTATGTCCGGATCTGGGGAACCAACTTGACCAATCATATCTATCGTCAAGATGCCAACGGTTCGGGTAGCGGCACTTATGCTGCACAGGCCGAACCACGCGTGTTCGGCGGTACGATTGGTGCCAAGTTCTGACGTCAACAAGACGCAAAAGTGGCTAAAAAGCAAAGGGACCGGAGTAATCCGGTCCCTTTTTGTGTGCCCGGCAGCTTTGTTGCATAACATGACGTGATGGGGTGGACGGCCCCCGCACCGAGGTAGGTGTGTAAGATGCGGCTGTCGGAAGCCACGTCTAGAGGAGTCGTCCATGTCCCAGGAGATCGTTGTTATCGGCCTCGATCTGGCCAAGAACGTGTTCCAGATCCACGCCATCGATGCGCAAGGACAGCCCGTCGTACGCCGGCAGCTTCGCCGAGCAGAGGTCCTGAAGTTCTTCGCCAAGCTGCCGCCCTGTCTTGTCGGGATGGAGGCCTGTGCCTCGGCCCACTATTGGGGCCGAGAGATCGGCGCTCTTGGTCACCGGGTGCGGCTGATGCCGCCAGCCTACGTGAAGCCATACGTGAAGCGCGGCAAGACTGATGCCGCCGATGCCGAGGCGATCTGCGAAGCAGTGACCAGACCAACCATGCGGTTCGTGGCGGTGAAGTCGGAAGAGCAGCAAGCTGCACTCATGCTGCACAAGACCCGCGACCTTCTGGTCCGGCAACGGACCATGCTGATCAACGCATTGCGTGCGCACCTTGGCGAGTACGGGATCGTGAAGGCCCAAGGCCCTGCCGGCGTCAACTCGCTGCTGGCGCTGGTGCAGGAAGCGCAAGATGCCGTGCCGGTTCATGCGCAGTCGGCCCTGCGTAGCATCGTGGCTCAGTTCCATGCGCTTGTTCGCGAGATCGGACATCTCGAGAAGCAGATCCTCGACTGGCATCGCCACGACGAGGTCAGCCAGCGCTTGGCGACGGTTCCCGGCATCGGACCGATTACAGCGTCGGCCATTGCGGCAACAGTACCAGATGCCTCGATCTTCCGATCAGGCCGCCAGTTCGCGGCCTGGTTGGGCCTGACACCGCGACCGCACAGCTCGGGCGGCAAGGAACGGCTTGGCGGCATCACCAAACAGGGTGATGGCTACCTTCGACGCCTACTTGTCGTTGGGGCCACGGCCGTGACGCGAATGACCCGCAAGGACCGAGCGAAGCAGCCGTGGCTGGCCAGACTGCTGGCGACCAAACCGGCAAAGATCGCCAGCGTGGCTCTGGCCAACAAGACCGCCCGGATCGCCTGGGTCATCATGAGCAGAGGAGAGGTATATCGATCGGCAGCGGCTTGAGCTCTGGGGAGCGAAAGGCAGCGCCCACGAGATGGTGCGGGGTGAATGAGTGGTGATGACAGACCGGTCAGACCGGGGATCGTGTAAACCCAAGGGGAGCAGGCGCTAACCAAGCGCGTTGACGTGATCAGGGAAACGATCCGCGGACTTCATCAGGGCCAGCAGCCATGCAGTGCTGCGCGAACAGGCCGGACACATGGATGCACCCGACCGGTGCTCATCAATGCCCAAAACCTCTTGCACCGCGGGGGCCGTCCACCCCATCACGTCATCGGCCGCCGCCGTGTAAACGGCAGGAATCAGAAGGTGATGCCTAGGGTGCCGCTCCGGTCGAGCAAGGACCCTTGGGCCCCTCCATTTATCGCATGATGGGCTCGGGTTGCGGGTATTCACGCGTGGATCCGGCGCGGACCTGACCACAGGTTACTCGATATCGTCGTAGGACATGAGGTTTTGTCCCACCGGAATAAGCGCGCCGGGTGGGACGCTTCTATCTTGCGCCGGGCTCAGACCATTCTTACGACAGACCTCACCAGACGACAGGCCGGCCTACTGCTTCTTGATCCGGCAAATGATCTGTTCCTCGGTGAAATGGCTCTTCCTCATTCGTCTACTCCTTCGAGTGGGGCTGACTTAGCATCAAATCGAAGGTGCTAGCGGGAGGCGGGTCAGCGGAATCCGCTGAAGAATCCGCGTAGTTCATCAACAAAAAGTTGCGGCTGTTCCAGCGCCGCGAAGTGGCCGCCCTGAGGCATCCTTTTCCAGTGCACAATATTGTACGCCCGCTCAGCCCAAGCGCGTGGGGTGCGGCGGATATCTCCCGGAAATTGGGCGTGGCCAGTGGGCACCATCAGCCGTTCGCCCAAGCTTGCGGAAAAACGCCCTGGCCCCAGTGACTCGTAATAGAGCCGCATCGCCGAATTGATCGTCCCGGTCACCCAGTACAGCATGATATTCTCGAGTAGCTGATCTTTGCTGAATGCGCGTTCGACCTCTCCGTCGCAATCACTCCAGGTGCGGAATTTCTCGACAATCCACCCCGCGAGCCCTGCCGGAGAATCAGTGAGACCATAAGCCAGCGACTGCGGCTTCGTTGACTGAATGGCATAATAGCCGGATTCCCTAGCGTCATAGGCCTTTTTCCATGTCACGTATGCGATCTCATCGTCGGTCAGCCCCGCGAGCGGATCATTGGGGTCCGGTGGACTGCCCCCAATCATGTTGAGGTGGATCGACGCGACCCGGTCAGGGCGCTGTTCTGCCATGGCGGTAACTATGCGCGCGCCCCAATCACCGCCTTGCACGACGTAGCGGCTGTAACCCAAGCGCTCCATTAGCGTTACGAAGGCGGCAGCGGCCGAATTCGTGTCGAAGCCCTGCCGCTGAGTTGGTCCCGACCAGCCATAGCCGGGAATTGACGGCGCGATAACGTGAAAGGCATCGCGACGGCTTCCGCCGTGCCGGGCGGGATCCGATAGCGGTCCGAACACCTCGAGAAATTCCGTTACTGAGCCGGGATAGCCGTGGACGATGACAAGCGGGATCGCATCGGGTTCGGGTGAGCGGATGTGATAAAAGTGGAGATTCTCGCCATCAACCTGGGTCATGTACTGCGGATAGGCGTTGAACCGCGCTTCGGCGGCATGCCAGTCGAACTGGTCCGCCCAATACGCGCAAAGCTCCCGCAAATATTCGCGTTCGGTGCCATAGTCCCATTCGGCACCGTCCAACTGGTCCGGCCAACGTGTCCGTGCGAGGCGCTCGCGCAAGTCATCGACGATTGCTTGTGGCGTAGCGCATTGAAAGGGCACAATGGCGTTGCGGCTGTGGTGAGCGTGGGTCGTTTCTCTCATGTTATGGCCTGTCCGGAAGCAGGCACTCCCTAAATCGATTTTCAGGATCGATGTCGCGGAGTGCCCGCATTGAATGGATGGTGTGATCAGCGCCTGGCAGGTCGGATTTGGCTCCAGAAATGCACAAAGGGTTCGAAGTATAGTTGGCGCATGGTCTGGTGTGGGTTGTTCTCGCCAAGTTCATCTTCGGTCAGGCCGCAGCGCCAGGTCTCACCTTTTTTAGGCATATAGTACGTGCCGAAAACGAAGTCCCAGAATGGAAGATTCTGAGAGAAATTCGTGTCGCGATGGCGAAGCTCTGCACTGTGATGAATTTGATGGACTGCCGGGCCAGGGATGATCAAGTTCAGCCAGCCAAACGATAGCGGGATGTGTGAATGGCCAAGGCGGTCGAACGAAATAAGTCGTGCATATGCGACCAACGATATGACGATAACGTTCACAGGTGAAGCGTTTACCCCGCACAGGTAGGAAGCGATTTGCGAGCCGAGCGGAAAGCCGATAGCTGCCACACCGAAGAAGAGAAAGTGTTCAATCGGATGAACCCGAGCCAGCGCAAAAAAGTTGAGATGTTCGACCGAGTGATGCGTTCGATGGAAGCTCCACAGCCAGGGAACCTGGTGGGTTGCTCGGTGGACCCAATAGTCAAAGAAACTGGCGACCAGCGTTGCGCCAATGTATTGAAATAGTGCGATCGCCCAGAGCGCATGCACTACTTGAGGTCGAGGGCCGAACCAGCCGGTCAGAGTTGCACCTACATCGATCGTGATCCACGTCCCGATTAGCAGGAACGCGAGTACACGCAGGGGGCTTATGACTACATAATTCAAGACCCAGTTCACTGCATCGGTTCGAGCTTGGGGGCCGGAGTACATATACTTGGGAAAAGCCTGCCCAAGCACCGTTGATAATGATATTCGTCCATTGTTAAGCAGTGATTTTATGGCGAAATATAACGGCAGGATGATCAGAAAGGCGATCGACGGCACGGCTAGAAATTTGATGGTCCCGGCCTGCGCGTGCAAGAAAGATTGCCATATGGAGTTAGACATAGCTCCGTTCCTCTCATCTTTGTTCTAGTGCCAAAATTACTGCGGGCGGCTGAGAGTTGTCCTATCTTTCGGCAGGTCAGGTTGCGGTCAGGAAAGTTTGTCTGCAACGTTCGAGAAGCCCGTTCGCCGGGGGCGATAGGTTGGCATGCGGCAGTCTTTGCGGACTTTGTTCGGTGATCGGCCGATCTGGCGGGCACCGTGATGCTGTTCGAACTCGTTCCGCGGCATGCAACCTGCTCGCACGCCAACCGGCGTTAAACCTGGAATGCACGCGGGTGCCGTCGCTGCGGCAGGTACAATCTGCCTACTCGGACGAATGTGGATCGAAGAGCAATCTCGCTGACCATCGGCCAATGTTCACCTGGTCGGCAATTTCACGGCGGACCATTTTGGCCAATGTCTTTGCGGTGCGGGATGTCGTGCCAGGATGCGTGCCCAGAACCAGCTGTCGGTTGACGGTCGGTTCTACGATAGGGGCCCAGCGCAGGCGCCCGGCTTCTGCTTCTCTGACGATGGCCGAATATGGCATCATGGAATAGCCAAGATCTGATTCAACCAGTTCCTTCATCAGCACGAAGGAGTCCGCTTGGAATCTGACACTGAGTTTCACTTTCGCCTTGACTGCGGCATTATCCGCCACGACCCTCAATCCATGGGGGCGACTTGGGAGAATTAGGGGAAGGGCCGCCAGATCCTTGAATCTGACGCTCCGTGATGGTGAGAGATCGCTTTCCGCAGACCCGACCAAGCAAATCTCCTCGATCAGGAGGTCTTCGGTCTTCAATTGCAGATCTGCGGCTGGACCATACAGGATTGCCACGTCAATCTCCCCTCGCTGCAGCCAATCGATGAGATGCGCTGCATAGCCCTCGACAACTCGTAGCGACACATTCGGCGCCTGGTTGACGACCCGTTTCGCAAGAGCCCCGGCCAAAACGTGACTGACTGTCGGAGGCACTCCGATAGCGATGTTTCCCGTCACCTCGTCGGAGAGGGAGCGGATGTCCTCGACCACCAGTTCGATCTGGCGAAGTGGTCCCAGCAGGCGCGAACGAAGTTCTTCGCCTGCAGATGTCAATGACATTCCTCGGCGATGTCGAGCGAAGAGGGGAACTCCCAATTCGGCTTCAAGTAGGCGCATCTGACGACTGAGTGCAGGTTGTGCAACCCGCATCCGATCAGCGGCGCGGCTCAATGAGCCAAGGTCTGCGATCCAAATGAAGCTTGCCAGACGTTTGAAGTCGACGCCCATCAGATATAACTACCCTATATAGCACATGCCTAATTCAAACATTCTCATATACAAATTTACCGGATAGGAAAAGCCGTCCGGGGATGAAGGTGAATGAGTTATGTCGGTGACCGCCACTCTTTCTCACTATTGCGCGACGCTGAAGTCTGACGATCTTCCGCCACGCCTTGTCGAGCGTGTCCGCGCCTTGGTTCTCGATCTGTTGGGGAGTATCATTCGTGCCAACGTTGAAGCCCCAGCAGCATCCAGCCTGAAGGCGGGCGCAGTCGCAATGGGCATGTACGGCGGAACTGCAACGGTTTTCGGCGACGGCGACAAATGGAGTCCAGTAGGTGCAGCTTTTCTGAATGCGGCGCTTGGCCATGCTCTGGATTTCGATGATACGCACGCGCCCAGCACGTTGCATCCAGGGGCCCCTGTTATCCCGGCGGCTTTATCGGCCGCAGGATTGATCGGCGCCTCCGGTTCTGATCTCGTGGCAGGGATCGTTGCCGGATACGAAACGACCTGCCGGATCGGCTTGGCTTTGCCGGCAGGCGAGCACTACGCACGTGGCTTCCACCCCACGGCCACCTGCGGCGTCTTTGGAGCCGCTGTAGCAGCAGGGCGTATTCTGGGGCTCAATGCTGATGAGATCGAAAGCGCCATAGGCATAGCGCTCAGCCAGAGTGCGGGTAGCCTGCAATTCCTGGTCGATGGAGCCTGGACGAAGCCGTTCCAGGTCGGCTGGGCTTCGCAAGCCGGCCTCTCCGCTGCACTCCTGGCTCGCGAAGGATACCGGGGACCGAAGGCGGGGCTGGAAGGGCGGCACGGGTTCCTTCAGGGATATGCGCCTTCACCCCGCCCCGGGCGCATTTGCGAAGATCTCGGAACCGTTTTCGAGGCTCTGGCCACAGGGATCAAGCCTTATCCTTCCTGCCGATACGGGCATGCGGGTATTGACGCGGTGCTCGCATTGCGACCGGAACTGGACACCCCACCGGCCGCTGTGGATCGGATCACATATGGGCTGTCTCGAGCTGGCCTCCTGTTGGTTGGAGCGCCTCTTGCGGACAAGCAGAACCCCGGAAACTTGGTCGGTGCGCAATTCAGTGCGCCCTTCGTACTATCGATGGCCTTGCTGCATGGGGGAATGACGTGGGATAGCTACGGCAAGATCCAAGATCCCGAAGTGCGGGCCCTCATGGCAAAAGTCGATTGTGTTCATGATGCTGATATTGAGGCTGAATTTCCTCAGAACATGTCGGGTCGAATCATCATCGAAGCCGGGGGTGTGCGCTACGAGAAAACGGTGATTGTTCCCTTGGGCGAGCCTGCGAATTTTCTTTCCGACAGCGCAATCCTGACGAAGTTCGAGGGCTTGGCGCGGCCGGTGATCGGGGACAGGCTGCACGACATAGCAGCAGCCGTGAGCAAGCTGAACGAATTGGATAACGTCCAGACTTGGCTGAAGAAATGTTGATTATCCAGAGTCTTCCGTTTCGCTGAAGGGGAGTTGAGCATGATTCCGCGTTCGCTGCTGTTTGTGCCGGGTGACCGGCCGGAGCGCATGGAAAAGGCTGCGATTTCGGGTGCGGATGCCATCATCCTCGATCTTGAAGATGCAGTGAGCTTGGCGCGCAAGGAGATTGCTCGCGATGCAATCGTCCGGTTTCTGGCGCTGCATGATGGTTAGCGGTGCGAGCGGCC
>NZ_CAVK010000213.1 GCF_000382885.1 Sphingobium indicum BiD32 | reverse complement strand
CTTGCCAATCCTCATATAAGGCTCATGCGAGCAAGCAGGACCGGTCCGCGCGCGCCCGCACCGCCGGAGAAATCAGATGCATCGTGCCTTGCTGACCGCCCTTTTCCTTTCCGTTGCTTTTCCTGCTGTCGCGCAAGGTGCCTCGCCTTCCCCCGCATCGGCGCTCAGCCAGGAACAGATCGTTGCCTTCAACAAGGCCGTGACCGATTTTACGGCTACTCAGAAGGCTCAGCAAAGCGGCGACAACGCGACCGCGCTTGCGAAATATGAGGCCGCGCTTCCGGCGATCCGGGACGCCGTGAAGACGCAGCCGGACAATATCGACAATGTCAACTTTCTAACCAACGCCCTCTATGCGGCGGCGGCGGCCAATGCCGGCTTGCAAAAGATCGATACGATCGCGCCCCTTTATAGAGAAAGTCTGCCCCATTGGCGCAAGGTGGTGGAAGCAAAGCCAACCGATGCGCAGAGCAGGAGCGTGTTGGCTGGAATCCTGATCCAGCTGGGCAATTTCAAGTTGGGCAAGCAGGACAAGGCAGGCGCTGCGCCGCTCTATGTCGAAGCCATCCCGCTGGCGCGCAAGAGTGTCGCCGAGAAGTCCGATGCGGCGAGCAGGAACCAGCTGCTCGCGGCCCTCATCGGCGCAAGCCAGACCAGCGATAATCCTGCGATCAAGACGGAGGCTGCAACCATGTCGAAATCCATGATCGCCGATGGCACCGTCGACGCGATCAACAAGCCTTCCGCGCAGGTTCTCGCCCAGTCGGCCAAGGTCGGGTAAGGGGCCCGTTGCCTGAAGCGCCGCTGTTCGGTGACGGCGCGCCTTGCATGGCCCGCTCTGTCAAAAATACATGAAGCTCAATGAACAGGCCGCCTTGGCCAGCGACGGGAGGCAATTCCAGGGACGCGCCTCAGGCAGATGATTTTCCGCTCTGGCGCGCCCTCTTGCCATGCGCCATGCTTGTCGGCTACGGACGCTGCATTCGCAAGGACCCGGTGAAATTCCGGGTGGCTATTCCGGCCGCCGATCCGCCGGACAACATCCACATGACCCGAAATGATCTGCGCCTTTGAGCGCCATGTGCCTTGTTGTGGAATTCTCAAATGACCAGCAATCTAACCCGCTATCGCCGGCAGTGGTTCAGCGACGGCGCATCCATGCGCCGCGATCTGCTCGCGGGCATCGTCGTCGCGCTTGCGCTGATTCCCGAGGCCATCGGCTTTTCCATCATCGCGGGGGTCGACCCGCGTGCGGGTCTCTATGCCTCGGTGGCGATCGCCATGGTGATCGCCTTCATTGGCGGCCGGCCCGGAATGATCTCAGCCGCGACGGCCGCCGTTGCAGTGCTGGTAACGCCGCTGGTGCGCGAGCATGGGGTCGAGTATCTTTTCGCCGCGACCATCCTCATGGGCGTGATCCAGGCAGTGGCGGGGCTGCTGCGGCTGGACCTGCTGATGCAGTTCGTGTCGCGTTCGGTCATCACCGGCTTCGTCAATGCGCTCGCTATTCTGATATTCCTCGCACAGCTGCCTCAGCTGACGAATGTCGGGTGGGAAACCTACGCAATGGTCGCAGCTGGCCTCGCCATCATCTATCTGTTCCCCCGTGTCACCAGGGCAGTGCCATCGCCGCTCGTGGCAATCCTGCTGCTAACAGCCATCAGCATCGCCCTGAGCCTGCCGGTCAACACCGTCGGGGACATGGGAAAGTTGCCCGAAGGATTGCCGAGCTTCGCGCTGCCGCAGGTACCTTTGACGCTCGAAACCCTGCGCATCATCCTGCCCTATTCGGTGACGATGGCAGCGGTGGGCCTTCTGGAATCACTGCTGACAGCCCAGATCGTCGATGACATGACGGACACGGACAGCGACAAGCGGCGTGAATGCCTGGGACAGGGCGGAGCGAACATTGTCTCGGCCATGTTCGGCGGCATGGGCGGCTGCGCGATGATCGGCCAGTCGGTGATCAATGTGACGTCGGGCGGACGCGGGCGGCTGTCGACCTTCGTGGCAGGCGCGTTCCTGCTATTCCTGCTTGCGGTTCTTGGACCGTGGGTTGGACAGGTGCCGATGCCCGCGCTGGTTGCCGTCATGTTCATGGTGTCGATCGGCACGTTCAGCTGGAACTCGATCGCCAATCTCCGCCGACATCCGCCGACCTCGTCGGTGGTCATGCTGATGACCGTGGCCGTGGTCGTGGCGACGCGCGACCTGTCGCTCGGCGTTCTGTCCGGAGTGCTTCTCTCGGGCATATTCTTCGCCGGCAAGGTGCAGCGCATGTTCTCGGTCGAAAAAAGTCTGTCGGACGATGGTGCTCGCGCAACCTACCGGGTTACGGGCCAGATTTTCTTCGCCTCGGTCGACCGCTTCACGCGCGCCCTTCAGGGTGAACAGGGCGCGGCGCATGTCGTTATCGACGTGTCAGCGGCGCACTTCTGGGACATTTCCGCCGTCGGCGCGCTCGACAAGATCGTGGCGCGGCTGCGACGCGAAGGGCGAACGGTGGACGTCATCGGCTATAACAAGGCGAGCGAAGATCTTGTCGACCGCTTCGCGCTCCATGACAAGACGGGTGTGCAAATAGGCACGGTGCCGCACTGACGGCGCACGGTTGCGCCAGCGATCTCACCTCGCTCAGCGCCATTCGACGATCGGTTCGTCCTTTCCCGGAACCACGAACGCCACCCGCTCGAACTCCACCGCGATCAGGCAGCGGGGGGCGATAGACGGGTCGCGCTGGAGACAGTGAACCGGTTGACCATCGGGAAAGCCCGACAGCTTGCCTTCCAGCTGAAGCTGATAGCCGCGGGGTGAGGTGGTTTCACTCTCACCCATCTTGATGGTAGAGGAATAGGGGCGGTCACCCCGCCTGAGCGTTCGGGGGCCTTCGGGGGAATAGAATTGGGCAATCGCCAGACGTTGTGCGGAAGCGTCCAGGACTGCATCCGACAAGGTGAGATCGCCCGCCCCGCATTGGTCCGCGCGTGTCCAGGGGCGGCGCAGCCAGAAGCCCTCGACCGCATCGAATGTCATCGTATCGGCAAGCTGCTTGACCCATTCCACATCGGCGAGGTCGTTGGCGCGCGCCGTCAGGCGAAGCGCACGGCTTTTCGGGTTGAAGCTCCAGCCCGCCCAGCTTTCCTTCTCCTTCGTCATTTCGCCCCGACAGCCAAAGGGCATGCGTAGAATGTAGGATCGCCCGACCAGCGCCGCGTTGGACTGCGGCAAAGCGTCGCCGCCTGCCACCGCGTCCGCCGCATTCGCTGCGGCCGCCAGTAGCGCCGCCCGGTCAAGTGGCGGAGGCGGCGTGGGAATGACAGGAATTTTCGGCACCTGAACGACCGGCTTGCGCTCTGGCACCGCCTGCTTTTCGCCTGCCGGTTCGCGCGCCGCCTCCTTGTCAATGACAGCGAGGGTCAGCGCGGCGCCTGCTCCGGCCGCGATCAGATAGGAAAGGGTGCGTAACCGGATATTCTGTTCGGCCATGGGCGACAGCCTAGCAGATAGTGATCGGCAAATTGACCCCTACTCATCCGAATTTGCTGCTATTTTTGCATTTTTTCTGTCTTGGACGCCCCATTATGCTAGCCGGTGCCCATGGCGCTTGAGCAACTCGTCACCCTTCTCGTGCTTGCCGGCGTGATCGTCGCGCTGATCTGGGACAAGGTACGCGCCGACGTCGTGGCTCTCTCCGGAGCTGCGCTCCTGCTGCTCACCGGCGCGGTCCGCCCGAGCGAAGTGCAAGGCGCATTCGGCAGCCCGGCGATCATCGCGCTCGCTTCCCTGTTCGTGATCGCCCATGCCATGGAACTGTCGGGCCTGCTCGACCTGCTGATCGGCAAGGCAGTCGCGCTGTGCCGTCGCATCGGGGCGTTGGGCATCTGGCTGCTCATCATCCTGTGTGGCGGCGCATCGGGCTTCCTGAACAACACGCCGATCGTGGTGCTGTCGGCACCTGTCGTGCGCGACGTGTCGAAATCGCTCGGGCTTGATCCCAAGCGGTTCCTGATGCCCCTTTCCTATATTGCGGTGCTGGGCGGCTGTTGCACGCTCATCGGCACGTCCACCAATCTCCTTGTCGATGACATGGCCCGATCTTCGGGGCAGCCGCCCTTTTCCCTTTTCGAAATCACGCCGGTGGGTCTCGTGGTCGCGGCGGCGGGGGGCCTTTATCTCTTCCTTTTTGCCGGGCGTCTTCTTGCAAGATCGCTGCCCGCGCCGCTCGAAAGAATGGAAGCGGCGCTCCCGCACCATGTCAGCCATCTCGACGTCGCTGGCGATGCAATCGGCGACGCCGGCGACTTCGCCGTGCAACGGCCGCTGGCGCTGACCAAGGCTCTGACCTCGACCGCGATCTTCATCGGCGTGATCACCCTGGCCGCTCTCAACATCGCGCCCATCGCCGCCTCCGCCTTCGCCGGCGCGGTGCTGCTGATCCTGCTCCGCGTGATCCGCCCGGAGGAAGCCTATGGCGGTTTGCGGCCCGAAATCCTCATGCTGATCGTCGGCATGGTCGTCATCGGCATCGCCCTGGAACAGACCGGCCTTGCCGCGTCGGTCACCAACGCTCTCGTCGGTAAGGTCGGCCTGTTTGGACCGCTGGGCGCGCTGATCCTGCTATATGGCGCGACGCTGGTGCTGACCGAATTGCTGTCGAACGCGACGGTGGCGGTGCTGGTGACGCCGATCGCGGTCGCGCTGGCGGAAAGCCTGGGCGTCAGCCCGAGACCGTTTCTGGTCGCGGTCATGATGGCGGGCAGTGCAGCTTTCGCGACGCCCTTCGGTTACCAGACGAATGTGCTCGTCTATCAGATGGCGGGATACAGCTATCTCGATTTCACCAAGGTCGGCCTGCCGCTCAACCTGATTACCTGGGCGGTCGCGGTGGCCGCGATCCACTGGTTCTTTCCCTTCTAAGGCTTCACCTGACGGCTGGGCATAGCGCAGCCTCCCTATTGCCCGGCGCCGCCAGCCCCGCCAGATCAGCGCCTGCCGGACGCTGAAACAGCCTCAGCCCGAACTCGGGGAGGATGGCGATCAGATGGTCGAATATATCGGCCTGCACCCCTTCATATTCCGCCCAGGCGGTGCTGTTTACGAACGCATAGATTTCCAGCGGCACGCCGTTCTCGCTCGGCGCAAGCTGACGCACGAGCAGGGTCTTGTCCTGCGCGATGTCTGCGCGCGATTGCAGATAGGCGAGCACATAGGCGCGGAAGGTGCCAATATTGGTGAGCTGCCTGCCGTTGATTGCGCCGCTTGCTTCGTGTTCGGCATTCCACTGCTCGATTTCCTGTCGCTTGGCGACCAGATAGGTGCGCAGCAGCCTGAAGCGAGCCATGCTCTCAACGTCTCCGGCGTCCAGGAAGCGCACGCTGTTCTGATCGATCATCAGCGACCGCATGATGCGCCGCCCGCCCGATTCCGCCATGCCGCGCCAGTTGCGGAAGCTCTCTGAAATCAGGCGGTGCGTCGGAACGGTGGTGATCGTCTTGTCGAAATTCTGGATCTTCACCGTATGCAGGGCGATATCGATGACGTCGCCGTCCGCGTTGAACTGCGGCATCTCGATCCAGTCACCCACCCGCACCATATCGTTGGAGCCGATTTGTACCGATGCGACCAGTGACAGGATCGTATCCTTGAACACCAGCATCAGCACCGCGGCCATCGCGCCCAGGCCGGACAGCAGCAGCAGCGGCGACTGGTCTATCAATGCGGCGATGATCAGGATCGCCGCGGCGGCATAGACCAGCAGCTTTGCGAGCTGCACATAGCCCTTGATCGGTCGGTTGGCGGCGTCCGGGCGGCGCTGATAGAGATCATTCAGCAGCGCCAGCAGCCCGGCCATCGCAATCGCCATCGTCAGGATGATGAACGCCGTACAGAGGCTTTGTATGAGGGAAACAATCTCCGCCGGAAGATGCGGCACGGCGCTGATGCCGACCTGAACGACCAGCGCGGGCACGATGTTCGACAGGCGCGCGACGATCGCGCCGATATGCTGCGCCTCCACGTGGAAGGGCAGGTGGCTCAACAAGCGCAGCAGCAGCCTCAGCACAATCCGCTTCGCCACCCAGTTGGCGATCCATGCGAAAGCCGCGAGAAGGAGCAGCGCCAACCCGCTCTGCATCCAAGGTTCGCGCACATAGGCGCGCGCCAGCGTCGCGATGCTGTCGTTGGCAACGGGGAGGTTGGTGATCAAGCCTGCTTCTCCGCAAAGGGGTCGTCATATAGTGACCGCCCCGCCGTCTCGGGCATGAAGCGCAGGGCGATCAGCCCGACGACACAGGCTATCATCATGTAAAATGCCGGCATCAACTCGTTGCCGGTCAGGCTGATGAGCCCGCTGCCGATCGCCGGCGCGGTCCCGCCAAAGATGGAGGTCGAGACATTATAGGCGATGGCAAAGCCCGCGAAGCGCACCTGCGTCGGGAACAGCGCGGGAAAGGTGGCCGATATGGTCGCCAACTGTGGCACATAGAGCAGCCCCAGCAGAATGAAGCCGACAATCGCCCCCGCAAGACCAGTCGCCATCAGCATGTAGAGCGGCACGACGGCGACCAGCAGCCCGATCAACGAAACGCGCCACATCGCCCTTCGTCCGACCCTGTCCGACAGCGCCCCCGCGAAGGGCAGGAAGGCCATCATCAGCAGCATCCCGATGATCGGCACGATCAGCGCCTCGTCGCTCGAAAGCCCGATCCGCCGCTGCAGATAGGTCGGCATGTAGCTGAGCAGCGTATAATTGACGACGTTGAGCGCCACGACCAGTCCTCCCACGACCAGCATCGCCCGCCAGTGTCCCTGCACTAATAGACCAAGGCGTGGAGTAGGAGGCCCCGCCTCGTGCAGCGCCGCGGCTGTCTGGAAAACCGGCGTGTCCTCCATTTTCGAGCGCAGATACATGCCGACCAGACCCATGGGCGCCGCCACCAGGAACGGGATGCGCCACCCCCATGCATGCATCGCCGCGTCGCCCAGCATCAGCGAGAAACCGAGCATCAACGCTGCGCCCAGCGAAAAGCCCGCCAGCGTCCCGAATTCCAGGAAACTTCCGTAAAAGCCGCGCCGGTCGTCTGGCGCATATTCGGCCATGAACGTCGCAGCTCCGCCATATTCCCCGCCGGTCGAAAAACCCTGCACCATTCGCAGCAGGATCAGCAGAGTGGGCGCCCAGAAGCCGATGGCGGCATGATCCGGGATCAGCCCCACGCACAGCGTCGCCCCGGACATCAGCAAGATGGTGAGCGCCAGCACCGACTTGCGCCCGAGCCGGTCGCCCAGCGGCCCCCAGAACAGCCCGCCCAGCGGCCGCACCAGGAAGGAGATGGCGAACGTCGCCAGCGCGAACAGCAACGCCTCGTCCGTGCTGCCCGGAAAGAGCGCGGCGGAGATAAAGGTGACCCCATAGGCGTAAATGCCATAGTCGAACCACTCGGTCGCGTTGCCCATGGCGGACGCGGCGATGGCGCGGCGCAAGATGGCGTCCTGCGCTGAAGCGTGATGAGCCGCTGCGGCGGCGTGGCTTGAAATCACAGTCATGTCGTCTGTCCTTCGGTCAGGCTATCATCGGCGCTGTTGGGGTCCAGCAGCGCGGCCATGGGCGTGGTGCGCGGCACGATCTGGAAATCCTGCTGATAATTGTCCGGCACAGGGGTCGACGCCCGCTGCCGCCACAGCCCGACCACCATGGCCAGCGCAGCGCACAGAGCGATGAACAGGAACAGCCCGCCCGTCCCCGCCGCGGTCATGAAGCTCGCCGCCAGCACCGGCCCCAGCGCCGCGCCGATGGAATAGAGCAGCACCAGCCTTCCGCTCGCCGCCACCCGCTCGGTCTCCAGCAGCCGGTCGTTGCAATGCGCCATGCACAGCGGATAGAGCGCGAAGCTCAACCCGCCGAACAGCGCGCCCAGCCCCATCAGCAACAGGCGGTCCTCACTCAGCGACAGCGCCAGGCTGACCAGCGCCGCCATCGCAAAGCTGCCGACGATCACCCGCCGCCGGTCGTGACGGTCAGACAATCGCCCCAGCGGCCATTGCAGCGCCACCCCGCCCAGGATAACGATCATCATGAACCGCGCCGTTTCGGCTAGATCCAGCCCCAGCCGCCGCACATTCACCGCCGCCAGGCCGTAGAAGGCGCCCAGCATCAGGCCCGTCGCCACCGCCCCCCAAGCGCCCAGCGGCGATGCGGCCAGCAACGACCGGATCGAAAAGACGCTCGCCTCCACCGGGGCGGGGGCCGAACTGCGCGTCAGGCACAGCGGGATGATGGACAGCGAAATGAGGATGGAGGCAAGCTGGAAGGGGATAGCGGGCAACGCCCCGCTCGCCCCCAGCAGCAACTGCCCGATCGCTTGGCCCGAATAGAGCGCGACCATATAGGCCGCCAGCACGCTGCCGCGCATCTCCGGCTCGGCCCGGTCGTTGAGCCAGCTTTCAAGGCAGACGAACACCCCCGCCACGCAGACTCCGTCGATCAGTCGGAGCAGCATCCAGAAGAGCGGGTGCGTCAGCAGCGCGTAGGAAAGGGTGCTGGCCGACAGCAGCGCGACGAAGGCGGCGAAGGCGCGGATGTGACCCACGCGCCGAACCACGCTCGCCGCCCGCAACGACCCCATGATGAGACCGCCGAAATAGGCAGTCGCAACGATGCCGATGGCCATCGTTCCGCTGCCCGCGCGCTCGAGCCGCAGGCTGATGAGGGTGGCAAGGAATCCGCTGCCCGCCATCAGCATGAAGATGGAAAGCAGCAGGCTGCGGACAGGCTGAATGGCCAAAAGCATGATGGCTGGTTCGACGCGCCGCTCAGGCGGCGCGCTGCTCCTGCGCGCTTGCGTCGTCGTCCTCCACCAGGGCGCGATGCAGCACGCGCACGGCAGCATCATAATGCGGCACATCAACGATGAACTGAACGTCGACATTGCGGATCTGTTGCTGCATCGCGATGATGCCGATGCCTTCGTCGGCCAGCGCGCGCAGGGCATCGGCCACCAGCGACGGCCGGGAGATTTCACTGCCGATCACAGAAATCATCGCCACTGGCTGCGCCGAGATCGCGGCGTCCGGGTAGCGCTGTTGCAGGTCGCTGATCACCCGTTTCACCGTGGTGGCCCCGCTAGAGAGATAATGGGTGATGGTGTTGGCGTTGGACGATTTGCTGACGATCCATGCGCCATGCTGCGTCAGCGCCTCCAGTATCGCGGCGTCATAACCCTTCACCCCGACCATGTCCTGCTCGAAGAACTGGAGCGCCTGAGCATGGCGGATGCCGGTCACGATCTCTACCCGCGGCGTTTGCGAAACATAGTCGCCGCAAATCAGCGTCCCGCCATCTTCCCGGTCGAACGTGTTCCGGACGCGCAGAGGAATATTGGTCTGGCGCAGCCCGCGCCCGGCCCCGGGATGAATCGCCTCCATGCCCAGATTGGCGAGTTGGTCGGCGACGTCATAATTGGTCCGCCCGATCTTGCGCGCCCTGTCGGTGCCGACCAGCTTCGGGTCCGCGCTCGACAGATGGAATTCCTTGTGGATGATCGCCTCGCGCGCGCCGGTCAGCACGGCGATGCGGGAGAAGGTCATTTCCGAATAGCCCCGCGCGTAGCGGCGCACCATGCCTTCGCGGCATCCGGCATAGCCGGTGACGATCGGCAGCGTGCAGGACAGGTCGATGGACTCCAGCGCCGCCATGATCCGTTCGTCCAGGCAGGCCATGTCCTGCTGGTCCCAAGGCGTCAGGTCGACAAAGGCCACATTGACGCCCCGGTCCTTGAGCAGCAGCGCGGTGCTGTGGGCGCTGTGCGCCTCGCCCACACCGGCAAGCAGCTCGCGCACCGTCATCAGTTGCTCCTTGACGCAGAAGCGTCCATGGCTGCGCAGTCGCGCAAGGTCGTCCAGGCAGGCGGCCACAGCGCCGATCCGCTTATCGACAAAAGCGTCCGCTCGGGCCAGGCTGTCGGCCCGCACGAACATCTCCGCATTGCGCGACCGCATCGCGATGCGCACCTCTTCCATCGCCTCGCGCCAGCCGTCGGCACCTTCGTCCGCGACGAAGCGTGCATAGACGCCCGGCTTGCCGCTCTTCTTGTGCTCCAACAATAGGTCAGTGATCCCGGCATAGGCGGACACGACGAAGATGCGGTTGTAAAGATCCGCGCCTTTCCGCCCCGCGATCAGGACATTGTCGAACAGTGTGGCGGTGGCGGCCATGGATGTTCCGCCGATCTTCTCGACGCTATGGCCGCTCATGTCGGCACCCTTTCGATCAACGGCCCCGATACCGGCACGACCGGCCTGGGCTGGCCCCTTGCCGCGATGAACTCGGGGCGCGGCTTCTCGACCCCGAAAGGCGCAGCAAGCCGGTTGCTCATCGCGTTATAGACCAGGAAGGCATTGGCGCGGGGGAAGGGCGTGATGTTCCCGTTGGACCCGTGCATGATGTTGCAGTCGAAGATCACCACCGATCCCGGTTTCCCGGTGGGTGCGACGATCCCGTGCTGGTGCGCCAGCTCGGCCAGGCTGTCCTCGTCCGGCACGCCATATTCCTGGCGCTTGAGCGACATGCGATAATGATCCTCTGGCGTTTCCCCGACGCAGGTCAGGAAACTCCGGTGCGATCCGGGGATCAGCATCAGCGGCCCGTTATGCGGGGTGTTCTCCGCCAGCAGCACCGACATGGACAGCGCCCGCATACGCGGCATCCCGTCCTCGACATGCCAGGTTTCGAAATCGCTGTGCCAGTAGAATTCCTTGCCCTGGAACCCGGGCTTGTAGTTGAGGCGCGACTGGTGAATGTACACCGCATCTCCCAGCAGGAACCCCGCTACGCTGGCCAGCCTCTCGTCGGCCGCCAGTCTTGCGATCACGGGACTTTGCGTGTGTATCTGGAAGATGGAACGGATTTCGCGGCTATCCCGTTCGGTGATGACCGTCTCTTCGTCGAGCGCGGCGGGGTCGGCCAGCAGCTTTCCGGCCTCCCTCTGGAGAAAGGCGACTTCCTCGTCCGAAAACAGGTTTTTCAGCACCAGATAGCCGTCGCGGTCGAACTGCGCGGCCTGGTCCTTGCCGATCGGTGCGTCCTCGCTCCAGTCGCCATGGACGACCGGGTCGAGGCGCGGCAGAAACTCCGCCATCTTCGCATGGCGGGACGGGTAGATGTCTTGCAAGGAACTTCCCCCTTTCGTCAGGATCAATTGGTAAGCGCGGCCTCGCGGATCATGTCCGCCTCGGCCGGGTAGGCGCCGCTTTCGTCATGCACTTCCTTGCCGGTGACCGGCGGGTTGAAGACGCAGGCGCAAAGAATGTCGGTCTGGGGCCGGACGATGTGCTTGTCATGGGCATTGAGGGCATACATGACGCCGGATGCCAGCTGATGGGTAATGCCGGTGCCCAGATCCTCGATGGTGCCGTTTCCCTTCAGCACCAGCACCGCTTCGAGATGATTCTGGTAGTGCATGTGGATTTCTTCACCCGCATACATGGTGGTTATGTGGAAGGAAAAGCCCATGCTGTCATCCTTCAAAAGGAGACGCGCGCTTTCCCACTGAGCGGACTTCACATTGCGGTCCGACTTGCGAACATCCTGTAATTTGCGAACGATCATGATGTTTCCTTTTACTCTGCGGCGACGCCGTAGTGGACGGCCAGTGCTTCGCGGATGCAGATTTCCAAAATGTCCAGGCCTGCCGACAGCAGGGCGTCGTCTATGACAAGGGGCGCGAGAACCTTGACGATCTCGTCATGCGCGCCGCTGGTTTCGATGATGAGGCCGCGCTCGAAACAGCCGGCGGTAACTGCGGTGGCGATCTCGCCCGACTTGAGGTCGATGCCGCGCATCATGCCCCGGCCGCGTGTCGAAAGCCCGTGTTCCGCCGCCATCGTCTCCAGAAGCCGTTCCAGCAATGTGCCGCGACGGGCGATGTCGGCCTGAAACATGGCGCTGCCCCAGAAATGGCGCAACGCGGCGGTCGCTGTCACAAAGGCGTGGTTGTTGCCCCGGAAGGTGCCGTTATGCTCGCCCGGCGACCACTGGTCGAGTTCCGGCCGGAACAGGGCAAGGGCGAAAGGAAGCCCCATGCCCGACAGCGACTTGGCCATGGTAACGACATCGGGCGTGAAGCCCATTCCCTCGAAACTGAAGAAGCCGCCGGTGCGGCCGCAACCCGCCTGGATGTCATCGACGATCATCAGCGCGCCGTGGTGCCTGGCGATGGCGGCGATCCTGCGGAGCCATTCGGGAGAAGCGCTGTTCAACCCGCCTTCGCCCTGCACGGTTTCCACCAGGATCGCGGCGGGCGCATCCAATCCGCTCGACGGATCGGACAGGCGCCGTTCCAGCAAATCGGCCGTGTCCACGTCGGGGCCATGATAGCCGTCATAGGGCTCATGAGCGACATGGGACAGCGGCACGCCCGCGCCGCCGCGCTTGGCGGCGTTGCCCGTGCAGGCGAGCGCCCCCAGCGTCATGCCGTGAAAGCCGTTGGTGAAGGCGATCACCAGTTCGCGCCCCGTGACCTTGCGCGCCAGCTTGATGGCAGCCTCCACGGCGTTGGTGCCGGTGGGACCCGTAAACATCGCTCGATAGTTCAGGCCGCGTGGCCTCAGGATTACCGTTTCGAGCGTCTCTAGGAACGCCGCCTTGGCATCGGTGTGCAGGTCCAGCCCATGGGTGATGCCGTCGGCCGCGATATAGTCGAGCAGCGCCTGTTTCAGCACCGGGTGGTTATGACCATAGTTCAGCGTGGAACAGCCCGACAGGAAGTCGAGGTAACGCCCGCCCTGATTGTCATGCATCCACGCGCCTTCCGCCTTGTTGAACTGGCGTGGCATGGACCGGGCATAGCTGCGCACGGCAGACTCGCGCCGTTCGTAGATCGCCGTGTCGGGTTTTCGGGTTGTGGGTTGGGGACGGGTGGTGATCATGTCGCCAATTCTCCTTGGTTTTGGCCGCGCCGTTCAGCGGTCAACGGTCCGATGCACGCAAGCCATTCGGTTGCATGGGCACCGGCAAAATGGGTTTCGCGCTCGAAATGCGCGCTTTTGGCCAGGGGAGCGCCCCACTGCTTCGCCAGTCCTTCGAACAAGGCCCAGGACGGCCGGTTGTCCTCCGTCACCGTGGTGATGAGGTGGGTGACGCCTTTCGCCGATGGCCGGCCGAGAAGGGATTCGATCATGCGGGCACCCAGCCGATGGCCTCTCGCCGCCGGCGCTACGGCGACCTGCCAGACGAAGAAACTGCCCGGCTCGGAAGGCGGGCGGTATCCGGAAACCCATCCGACGATCGCGCCATCCCGCTCGGCAATCACGCAGATGTCAGCGAAATGCGTGCATTGAAGGAGGTTGCAATAGGCCGAATTGGGATCGAGCGGCGGACACTGGGCGATCAGCGCAGTGACAGCCGGGCCGTCAATGGCGACCGGCCTGCGGAACTGGAACTTGCACGGTCGCCCCGCTGGAAAGGGCGCGATCGTCCGTGGCGACCCATCAGTCGCATCGGAATTTGACTCAAATATACTTTATCTCCCGAATTATAATTTTCTGTGGATTAGGCCATCCCCTCTTGCTGCGGCGTTATGTAGTCAGATTTGACTCGTTTTTCAACCCGACTGTGGATTTTCAATCCTTCGATGGATAAAGAATCTATGAAAATGCTTCGATCATTGAAGGATTTCGCATGGCGTCCAATGCCCGTCCTTTCTATATTTCCCTCATGAATTCAGACATCGCGTCCCTGACGCTCCGCGCCCTTCGCCGCGTCCTGCGCGCCACTGAAATCGGCAGCCGCCGCCTCGCCAACGCGACTGGGCTCACGCCTTCGCAATGGCTCGTTTTGCGTGAGATCGATTCCCGCGATTCGGCCACACCCGGAACGATCGCCCAGGCACTTCAATTCAGCCAGGCGACCATCACCACCATCGTCGATCGGCTGCAGGAACTGGGCTTCGTCCAGCGGCAGCGCAGCGAAAGGGACAAGCGGCAATTCATTCTCTCCGCGCTTCCCCCCGGACGTGCGGCGCTGACCGATGCCCCGGATTTGTTGCAAATCACCTTCACGGAGCGGTTCGACGATCTGCCATCGTGGGAACAGGCCATGATTCTCGCGTCGGTCGAGCGGCTGGCGATGCTCATGGACGCCCAGCATATCGACGCCGCGCCCCTGCTCGACAGCGGCCCTATCGACCGGTCGAAGCCTTCCTGATCGGCCGCCCGCTGCTGGGCCTCAACCAGTTTTTCAATCGCCGGTTCGGGACCAGATGGCGAAGGTGCGTCTGATCGGAAAGGCAACCTCGGCCACGGTGAAATCCGAATGGACTTTCAAACGGGTACAATATGGTCTTTTCGCAGATGCAAAAATTATTCTTGCTCAATCCGCCGACTCCTGAAATACATAGCGTCCGTCAGGCAAAGAAGCTCGACTCATATTTCAGGTCGTCCAACATGGGGGGCGAGCCTGGAAGGCGTTCCTAGTGGGAATAAGCCAAAGGCAATGATGCCGCCCGACGAGCCTTGAGGCTGTCAGTCGTGGCGGCTTTTTTTGTGCCCTTTTGCTTTTCCGGATCGCCTCTCGGTGAAAATTCGAAAGGGTCAGAACACATGTTGGATAAGCGTGGATTCCTGAAAAAGAGCGGATCGCTGATGGCGGTGGTGCTTGCGTCATCTCTGTTGGCTGCATGTGGCGGCGGCGGGAAAGGTGAGAGTGACGAGAAGGTCGCGGCGGCGGCGCTGCCGGAAGGCGCGGTGGAAAAGCCCAGTCTCAAGCTCGGTTTCATCAAGCTGACCGACATGGCCCCGCTGGCCATCGCCAAGGAAAAGGGCTTCTTTGCCGAGGAAGGACTTAACGTCACGCTGGAGCCACAGGCCAACTGGAAGGTGTTGCTCGATGGCGTCATCGGGGGACAGCTCGACGGCGCGCATATGCTGGCCGGACAGCCCCTGGCCGCCACCATTGGCTATGGCACCAAAGCCGATCTGATCGCGCCTCTGAGCCTCGACCTCAACGGCAACGCCATCACGCTTTCCAACAAGGTCTGGAAGATGATCGAGCCGGGCCTGCCCAAGGGAGCGGACGGCAAGCCCACCCATCCGATTTCAGCGTCCGTGCTGAAGCCGGTCGTCGAAAGCTTCAACAAGCAGGGCAAGCCCTTCAAGATGGGCATGGTGTTCCCGGTTTCGACGCACAATTACGAGCTGCGCTATTGGCTGGCCGCAGGCGGCCTCAACCCCGGCTATTATGCCCCTGGCGATGTTGCCGGCACGATCGATGCGGACGTTCAGCTTTCCGTGACGCCGCCGCCGCAGATGCCCGCGACACTGGAGGCCGGCACGATCGAGGGCTATTGCGTGGGCGAACCCTGGAACCAGGCCGCCGTGCAGAAGAAGATCGGCGTGCCGGTCATCACCGACGAGCAGATCTGGCACCTCAACCCCGAAAAAGTCCTGGGCCTGCGCAAGGATTTCGCGGACAAATATCCGCAAACCACCGCCGCCCTGCTCCGTGCCGTCATCAAGGCGCAGCAATGGCTTGATGCCGAGGATGGCAAGAACCGGGCCGAGGCGGTGAAGATCCTGTCGCAGCCCAATTATGTCGGCGCGGACGCAGCCGTGATCGCTGCATCGATGACCGGCAAGTTCACCTTCGGACCTGGCGACACCCGCCCGGCACCCGAGTTCAATATCTTCTTCCGCGAATATGCGGGCTATCCCTTCTACTCGGACGCCATCTGGTACCTGACTCAGATGCGCCGCTGGGGCCAGGTCGCCGACGAGAAGGCTGACCAGTGGTATTTCGACACCGCCAAAGCTGTCTATCGTCCTGACCTTTATATGGCCGCAGCCAAGGGGTTGGTCGACAAGGGCGTCATCCCGGCAGCCAGCCTGCCTGAAACCGATGGTTTCAAGGCGCCGCAGAGCGGCTTCATCGACGGCAAGGTTTTCGACGGCAAGAAACCGAACGCCTATCTCGCCCAGTTCCCGATTGGCCTGAAAGGCAAGGCCATAGTGACCGCCACTGGCGTCAAATCCAACTGAGTATGCATGAATGAGCGACGGAGACAATGCGATGAGCAACGTAGCGATTTTGCGGACAAACGGCGGGGAAACAGAGGCCAAGGCAGTTCCCGTCGCCGTAAGCGACGTCAGGAACGCCGCTCCCACGGCACCGGAGAAGCCCTCGAAAGGGGCTTCTCCGGCACGCGGGGCGGCAAGGAGCTTTAAAGCTCTGTTCACCCGCATTGTCCCTGAAACCAAGGATGTGACGGAATTCGCCAAGGGACTGATCTGGCCCATGGCGGGCATCCTTGTCTTTCTGGCCTTTTGGGGCGTGCTTGCCCCGCAGGTCGATACGTCATTGGGAACGCTACCGGGGCCGGTCGAGGTCGCCGAACAGGGCGTCGCACTTTATGGCGAATATCAGGCCAATGCCGACTCCAAGGCGACGTTCTACGAGGCCCAGGACGCGCGCAACGACGCGCTGGAGGCGGCGGGCCGCGTGGCCGAGGCGCAGGATTTCGTATATGCCGGAGCGCCGACTTTTCTTGACCAGATATTGACGTCTCTCAAGACGGTGGCGCTGGGCTTTGTGCTGGCCAGCCTGTTTGCCGTGCCCTTGGGACTTATTTGCGGACTGTCCAAGCGGGTCAATGCCGCGATCAATCCGCTGGTCCAGATTTTCAAGCCCGTGAGCCCGCTCGCATGGCTGCCCATCGTCACCATGGTCATATCCGCGACAATGTCGGGTCCCGATCCGATGCTGCCCAAGAGCTTCGTGATTTCCGCCATCGTGGTAATGCTCTGCTCGCTCTGGCCGACGCTGATCAATACTGCGGTCGGCACGGCATCGATCGACAAGGACCTGCTCAATGTGGGCCGCGTGCTTCGCCTTACCTGGTTCCAGCAACTTACAAAGCTCGTGCTGCCGAGCGCCCTGCCTTACATCTTCACCGGCATGCGTCTTTCGCTGGGCGTGGGCTGGATGGTGTTGATCGCTGCGGAAATGCTGGCGCAAAATCCAGGCCTTGGAAAATTCGTGTGGGATGAGTTCCAAAACGGTTCAAGCCAATCGCTCGCCCGCATCATGTTCGCGGTCATCACCATCGGCCTGATCGGCTTCATGCTCGACCGGATCATGAGCTTCCTGCAGGCTCTTGCCAGCCGAAACCATGCCATTTGAGGGAGCGGCGACCATGACCCAGCCTATTCTTTCACTGCGCAATGTCTCAAAGGCCTATGTCGATGGCAGCGGCGCGCGGACCGAGGTGCTCAAAGGCATCAACCTTGACGTGGCCGAGGGCGAGTTCATCGCCATCTTAGGCTTTTCGGGATCTGGCAAGACCACGCTAATCTCTTCTATCGCCGGCCTTATCGAGCCCGATGAAGGCGAAATACTGGTCAGGGGCGAGCGTTGCACCGGACCAGGTTCGGATCGGGGCCTGGTTTTCCAGAGCTATTCGCTGTTCCCCTGGCTGACCGTCGAAGGCAATGTGCGTCTCGCCGTCGATGCTGTGCATGGCGGGTTGGACAAGGCGACGCGCGACGCGCTGGTGCAATCCACCATCGCGCTTGTCGGTCTCTCCCATGCGCTCGATCGCAAGCCGGCGCAGCTTTCGGGCGGCATGCGACAGCGTGTGTCGGTAGCGCGCGCGCTCGCCATGAAGCCGGAGATCCTGCTTCTGGACGAGCCGCTCTCGGCGCTTGATGCGCTCACCCGCGCCAAGCTGCAGAAAGAGATTGATCGGATTCGCGAGCAGGAAAAGCGAACCATCCTGCTCATCACCAATGATGTGGACGAAGCCCTGTTGCTCGCTGACAGGGTGGCGGTGCTGGAACCCGCGCCGAGTGCCAGGATCGGGCGCATCTTTGACGTTACGATCGCGCGTCCGCGCGACCGGGCGGCCATGAACCATGACGATGCGTTCAAGGCGCTTCGCAACGAGATCGCCGGTTATCTGGGAGTTCTCAACGAGGGGCAGAAAGCCGTGGGGGCGGAGGCCGAAGGCCAATTACCCAATGTAACGCCGATCAGTCTTCTCTCTCCGCCAAAAGCCTATCAGGATGCGGCCAAGACAAATCTGAGCCGTCGTTATCTCGAATTCTTCAATCTGAAGAAGGTCTATCCAACGCCAAAAGGACCGCTCACCGTCCTGGAAAATTTCAACCTGTTGATGGACAAAGGTGATTTCGTATCGTTGATCGGCCATTCGGGCTGCGGCAAATCGACGGCGCTTACCATGGCGGCCGGCCTTAATTCCATCAGCGGTGGGGGCATCGTCCTCGACGGCCATGAAATTGATGCTGCGGGCCCCGACAAGGCGGTGGTGTTTCAGGCACCCTCGCTCATGCCCTGGCTCACCGCGCGGCAGAATGTGTCGATGGGCGTGGAGCGCGTCTATCCGCACGCCGCCAAGGGCGAGCGGCGCGACATCGTCGAATATTATCTCCAGCGCGTTGGCCTTGGCGATGCCATGGACAAGCGCGCCGCCGACATGTCAAACGGCATGCGCCAACGGGTCGGCATCGCCCGCGCCTTTGCGCTTTCGCCCAAATTGCTGCTGCTCGATGAGCCTTTCGGCATGCTCGACAGCCTGACCCGCTGGGACTTGCAGGATGTTCTGATGGAGGTGTGGGAACGTACCAAGGTCACGGCCATCTGCGTCACCCACGACGTCGATGAGGCCATTCTGCTTGCTGACCGGGTGGTGATGATGACCAATGGTCCAAACGCGACGATCGGCAAGATATTGGACGTCGACCTGCCGCGTCCACGCGACCGCAAGGCTTTGCTCGAGCATCCCAAATTCTATGGATACCGCGAGGAGGTTCTCAAGTTTCTCGCCGACTACGAACATGGCGCTCACGCGGACGCGGCCTGACCGGCGTTTCAGGAAATGTTACTCCGTGCGATCGGTTGCGCCACTGTGAGAGGATAGGTCAAGTCGATGGAGTTGAAAGCGCGCGCAAAAATGTCGATCCGTCAGTTCTGATAGATCAGTTTGATCCCCTCCATTGCTGCGCGAATAGCACCACGGGCTAACTCCAGATAGGACACGCCGACGATGATCTCGTGCCGCCGCTGATGTTTGTCGGTCAAGATTTCGACGGGATTCTTGAACAGGGTCGAATTGGGGACTAACGTGAGTTCGTTTGACAATTTGCGGACATGGGTCTCGCGCAGGGAGATATGTTCGTCCTTGCCGACAATATCCTGACGTTTAATCACGTCGCAGATGCGCATCTTTTGACGCACTACGTATAAGGATGCCCGCCAGGAAATTCTGGAAGAAGTCCTGAAAGGCAAAGCCAATCGCGATCGTGCCGATCCCGAACCGGCGATCAAGCTTGCCGGGATCAGGCGCGGCAGCACGATCGTTGCCGCAATCATCAGCCCCAATATCCATGAGCCGACGATGGACACCACCGTATCGATGAGTTGTTTCAGGTTTTCCCGGATAGTTCTCTAATCGCCACTGTCAACAGCTGACCTCTTTGCGGTTCGTCACGCGCGCTGGGCTCCAGGGTTCTCTCCGCGGTCGTCGCGCTGGACGCCGCATGTTA
>NZ_CAVK010000214.1 GCF_000382885.1 Sphingobium indicum BiD32 | reverse complement strand
GAAAACCCGGGACGCTTCAATCCATCCCCTTCCGCCCGCTCCGGGGTGGCCACCCCGGAGCGGGCATCTCATGATGCCCCAACAGGCGGAAATGTCATAAGACAAGAGAACCCCGTGGGACACGACCAGAATCTGCGCGACCCAGCTGATCGACGGATCGCCCTTTGCAACTTCGATCTGGACGCGGGAGAGGTCGGTCGGAGAAAGGCCAAACCCGCCCAGACGCTGCGGCAGCAGAAGGCGCAAAAACCTTCCTCCTTCAACATCTGGTCGACGGCTGGCGTGGGGCTGCGCCGATTTTCGCCGGCTGGCGCTTCGCTTTGCAGAAATGCGCGCAGGCTACGGGCCTTCTCAACGAAGCGGTCGGCAACCGCCTTGTCGGCCCAGCCGACCTTCGTTCCGGGATCCAGCTCGCTACGGTAGCCATCAATTTATCCTTTCCTTCGGTTCGGTCGGGTGGCCTGCAATCTGCAAGGCCCATTCGCAGAGTCGATCGGGGGCGCTGTTCCAGATGTCGATCCAATCCTGCGTACCCGGTATGATGAGGGTGCTAAGTTGGAGCCTGACCAGTGTATCGACGAAAATATCGCGATGGATTTTCGTCCCCGTCAGCATGTCGAAATAGTCGAGCACCGGCGCCAACGCGCCCAGGACGGCCGCTTTATGACGACCGAAATGGGACCGCAGGAAGTTGAGGTGGAAAGCCGGCTCGACCTCGAAAATGCCGTCGGGCGCACGCTCGATCGTAAAATGCGCGTAGAAGCGCATGATGGCGTGAAATCGCTCGATCGGATCGGCCAGGTCGACGCCAGCTTCTGCAATGCCGCGTTCAAAACTGCTGCACACATATTCGCTGACGGCCGCGAGCACCTCTTCCTTGGAGCCGAAATAGCGATACAGGGTTCCGCGGGAAACGCCGCTGGCATCGCTGATATCGCTCATCGACAGCCGCCGGGCACCGAGACTCGAAATGGCGCGGATCGTACCGTCCAGAATTTTGAGGATGCTGCCGGTCTGATCCGTAGAGACCAGCTGGCTCCAGTCGCTGCATGGCATCAGTTTCATGTTTGCGCCTCCATTTCCGAGAGATTGTGAGGAACGCTCACATAACCCGGCAGATGCTGACCGCCATCGACGTTGATCAGTTCGCCGTTCATGTCAACGGCGATCAGATTCCAGGCCATCGGGGCGGAGTAAAAGCAGGCCACTGTGATGCGAGCCTGACGATATGAAGAGGGCCCCG
>NZ_CAVK010000215.1 GCF_000382885.1 Sphingobium indicum BiD32 | reverse complement strand
AGATGACGGAGGGGCCACGCTGGGTCATGACACGAGTTCCCGGATAGACAGCACTGCCATCGGCGGGGCGCGAGGTTGCCGCCAGCGCTCGAAGGTCTCAATGACGATCATCTGCCCGCCGCAGCATGGACATGGCGGGCGCGGGTCCACCGGATCTTCGGTGGCAGGGTCTTCGGGGTTAGGGGGGAAGTGGAGCAACTCACGAGCGAGAGCGAGGCTGGCCTTGCGGGCGGAACTGGCGAGCAAGCCGTAATGCCGAATGCGGTGGAAGCCGCGCGGCAGGACGTGGAGCAGGAACCGGCGGATAAATTCGTCGGCAGAGATTGTCATGACGCGCTGGCGATCAGCCCCATCCTTGCGATAATCCTTGTACCGCAGGGTGACGCCGGTCTTGTCAAAGGCGAGGATGCGCCGATTCGATATGGCAACCCGGTGTGTGTAGCGCGACAGATAGGCCAGCACCGCTTCCGGTCCGGCGAAGGGCGGCTTGGCATAGACCACCCAACGCTTCTTACGGACAGGAGCGATGTGCCGCAGGAAGGCCCGCCGTTCGGTAAGCGGGGCCAGCGACCCGAAGAAGGCGAGTTTGTCGGCTTGGTGCAACTGGATCAATCGGGTGAGGAACAGACGGCGGAACAGCGCTCCTAGGACCCGCACCGGCAGCAGGAACGCAGGACGCGACGATATCCACCGCCGTCCACTTGCTGCAATACCGCCGCCCGGCACGATCATATGCACGTGCGGATGGTGCGTCATCGCCGAGCCCCATGTATGGAGCACGGCAGTGATGCCGATGCGTGCACCGAGATGCTTGGCATCGGCCGCAATCGTCAACATCGTCTCCGAGGCAGTGCGGAACAGCAGATCGTAAAGCAGCGCCTTGTTGTGAAAGGCGATATCGGCGATCTCTGCCGGCAGCGTGAAGACGACATGGAAGTATCCGACCGGCAGTAGGTCGGCCTCACGGTCCGCCAGCCAGCTGCGCGCGGCCGCGCCCTGGCACTTGGGGCAGTGCCGGTTACGACAGCTAATGGGCGTTTCACATTAGCTGTCTTATGGGCAGATCCAGTAATGGAGAGCTGGCAGTGACCCGTTGGCCCCTTCGCCGA
>NZ_CAVK010000216.1 GCF_000382885.1 Sphingobium indicum BiD32 | reverse complement strand
AACTAGGGGCTACTCAATCTTTCGATGAGATCGTAGACTCAAAGACCCAGAGCCACAGCCGCATTGAGGCAATTTGGCCAAGGCGGCGTGGACAAATTTGAGCCAGTATCTGGCGGTGGCGAGATGGACCGTTCCAAGGAAGCTGTTAGCAAGTTGGCCGTAGCGGGTGGCGATGGCGCGGTTGATCTTGAGGTGTCCGGACATCAGTTCAATGCGATTGCGCTGCTTGTATTGCGCCCGGTTGTTCGATTTTCACGCGGCGGTTTGACCGACCGGGAATGACCGCTTCGACCTCCCGTTCGGCAAGGTCGGCACAGATTGCATCGGCATCGTAGCCCTTGTCGGCGAACAGCGCATCGCGCGCACGTTCGGGCAGGCTGATCAGAGCGTCATACGCTTTGCAATCTGCCGCTTCACCGCCCGTCAGGATGAAGGCGAGCGGTCGTCTGAAGGCATCAGCCAGGCAGTGAAACTTACCGGTGAACCCGCCCCGCGAGCGGCCAAGAGCGCGTCGATGAGTCCCCCATTCCCGTCCACTGCCGACACATGGGCGCGAACGGTGGTGATATCGATGCTGTAGTGGCCGCTGTCCGCCATGACTTCGGCGAGTGTCACGGCAACGGTTTCCCAAACCCCAGCCTCGCTCCATCGTCGGAACCGGCGATAGATCGTGTTCCAACTGCCATATTTGGGCGGGACGTCCCGCCACGGCGGCTCCACACCGGAGCCGCCAGAGTATTCCGTTGATTGAGCGGTTCTGCTCGGAACCATGCTTTTCGTCGGTGTACGAACTGGCAAAATGCCATCACGAGGGCAGCCCGTGATCAGAGCGACAGGCCCCTTCTGGTTCTGGATGACCGGTGCCCTGTATGGCGTTGCACTGGCCGCCTACTTCGGATTGGTGATGCTCGTCGTCGTTGACGCAGCCTCAGGTTAGCTCTGCAGGTATCGGTCGCCCAATTTGTCCATGCCGCCTAGCACTACTTTGGCAGAAGTGCGGGCGGAGGTTTGGTGAGGCTACACCCGCAGTGAGGACAATGCTCCAGTGGAGAGCGTGACAGGTGGTCGAGAATGGCTTGGCGCACTGCTGGCAGGCTGGGTTGCGGCGGCGGGCCGAGGACTCTTTTTTTTCCGTTCCGCCTGAGCGATCCGGCGGCTTCGCAGGAAGGCATAGGCCATCATCGTCATCAAGGCGTGGCGGTGGAGCCCTGCCCAGGACCGGCCCTCGAAGTGGTCCAGGCCGAGTTCTTCCTTGAGTTGCTGATGGGCTTGCTCGCATATCCAGCGCGCCTTGATCGCGCCGGCCAGAGCCTTGATCGGGGTGTTGGCAGGCAGGTTGGAGAGATAATAGTTGCGTTCGCCATTCGAGCGATGCTCGCCCACCAGCCAGGCATCCTCTCCCGGCATGTGCTGGGCTCCGGCGAAACCGATCCGCTGGGGTGCTCCGTCGGCGATGCGCACACGCACTGCGGCAAAGCGCGCGGCCAGGCGCCCCTTCGTTCCCTTGCGCCAACTGACCTGACGCCACTTCGCGTCTTCGAGCACGGCGTGTGCGGCCCGGGATTTGACGTCCGGCACGTGCCGCACCCGCGGCCGCCCGCGACCTGCCACCGGGAAGATCAGTTGCACGTCGGCCGGGTAGACCTTTTGGTGCCGGGGAATTCCGACGGCCCAGCAAAGGCCGCGCGCGCTCAGCGCCTGCCGGAACGGAGCGGACAGCCGATAATCGGCATCGGCCAGTACGCAGCCGAAGCGTACTCCGGCGGCGATAACACGATCGATCTCCTCAATCGCAAGCACGGGCTTTGTGCGGTATTTCTGCAAGAGCGCAGGCACGCCGGCCTTGCTCATCCGCGCAACATCGCTCGTCCAGCTTTCCGGCAGGAATAGCCGCAGGCTCAGCATGACCGGAACTTCGCCCGAGGCCAACGTCACCGATACCGGCGTCTGGCAGTTCGCATTCTTGCCCAGGACCGTTGCGTACTGCGGCGCGACACCAACCGACGCCTTGCCCTTCTTCGGCAGCGCGGTTTCGTCAATGATCAGCCAAGCTCCGTCACCACCAACGAGTTCGTCTGCCTGCCTCCACAAGGTTGCTTCCAGCGGGGCGCTGTCCCACAGGCCGGCCCCGATGAAATGATGCAGTCGGTCATAAGCAATCGCGCCCGACCGCGCCGCCATGGGCTGGATGCTCTTGCGATCGCCCGACCCGATCAGGCCGGCGATATAGGCCGGGCACATCCGGCGCCGTGTCTTGTTACCCAGCACCTCCAGATACGGGGCAAGCCACCGCTCTAAATCCGCCTGCCAATCCTCGTCCATCGCCAGCCTCCGTCAAAGCTGGCTCCTCATGAATCAGGGAAATCTCTCCTTGGGAATCTGGTGTGATTTCTGATTCA
>NZ_CAVK010000217.1 GCF_000382885.1 Sphingobium indicum BiD32 | reverse complement strand
GCCTTGAATGCCGGGCTGTGTTCCGGCGGGGTCGTTTGCTCATTTCTACTCCTGTCACGCGGCCATCCTGGCCGCCGTCAGGCAGAAAATCCACTTATCTTACTGTCCAATTTTGCCAGGCCACCTCTCATCCGGCTGGTCACTTGTAAAAACACAATGCCAGCCCGGTTCCTATAACAGTCCAACCCGCCTCGTTGCGACCAGTCCAAGCGGGAAAGCCCTGGCCTGCGATCATCCGGACTGCCTGGGCAATCTCTTCTTCGACATTGAAGGTGCTTGGGAAACCGACCGCCCCGGTGAATTTGCCTTTCTCAAACGGGAGGGCTGGGGTGGCAGCATGCTTGGCCTTTTTCTTTGGCAGCCAGGCCATCCGCCACATCGCCTGCTCACAACCGAAGATCTTCTTGTTGGCTGCGAAGGGCTGGGACAGCGCCTTGTCTGCGCGCGCGAAAGCGCACGCCAACCGCGTCACCTGATGACCCTCGACCTGCGCGACCATGGTCGAAGCAGGACATTATTCGACCCCAATCCTGACTTTCAGCGCATCGCCCTTGGCTCTGCTCAAAGACTGCACTGGCGCAATGATCGCGGGCAGGAGAGCTATGGCGATCTTGTTCTTCCCCCGCGCATAAAGCCGGGGCAGAAATTGCCACTCGTCATCGTGCAATATGTCACCCGAGGGTTTTTACGCGGTGGGACGGGCGATGAATATCCGATCCAGCTTTTTGCCCGCAACGGATTTGCCGTGCTCAGCTTCCAGAAGCCTGCGCCGCTTTTCGCAGCAGAGGGTAATGATGGCACGCTGGCCGCCATTCTCCCCCGACTGAACAGTAATTGGGACGACCGACGCGATATCCACTCTTCGCTGATGGTCGGTATCAGGTCGGTCCTCGCGCGCAGCGACATCGATCCCGACAGGATCGGGATCAGCGGTGTCAGCGATGGCTCGACGACTATGCAGTTTGGCCTGATCAACAGCCCTGGCCTGTTCAAAGCCGCATCGGTGGGGTCCTGCTGTGTCGATCCCACGGCTATGATGATCTATGGCGGCAGCGGGCTTGCGCATGAGCGAACCGCATGGGGCTATCCACCCGCATCTGGACCAGGATCTGAGGCCTGGAAGCCTCTGTCACTGCCCGTCAATTCCCCTGAACTCATGGCACCCTTACTGATGCAGCTTGCCGACAACGAGTTTCTCGTCGCGATGGAAACATTGGCGGCCTATCAGCGAAACAAACGCCCGGTCGAGGCGCGGATTTTCCCGCAGGAATTTCACCTCAAGGTACAGCCCGAACACCGGCTGAACATCTACTGTCGTAACCTGCGATGGTTTGGCTTCTGGCTCGATCAACCCATAGCGTCGGTCTCCTGTCCGCCAGACGCCAGGGATGTGGAGCGATGGTCAGCGATGAAAGCCATCGTCAACAATAGGCCGTCCAGCTAGCGCTCTGGATTTATGAATCCGCTGGCATTTCTGGCACGATCTGTTGCACGAGCATTCCCGGAAAATCACTCTTTCAGTTCCAATTGCCTTAGCATTGACTTCCAATTATCATGGTATATATATCCAATCCGACGGGATCGGAAACAGCATGTACAAGCGGTTTGCAGAGAGTCAGGTAGGCCAGGCTCTTACAGATACGCCGGTGGTCCTGGTTGTAGGGCCACGGCGAGCGGGCAAGACGACGCTTGTTCGAAAAATGGGCAGTGGAACCCAAGCCTATATCACTCTGGACGATCAGACCACACTCGACGCAGCACAGTCTGACCCCACGGGTTTCATTCGGGGCTTGGACCGGGCGATTATCGACGAGATCCAGCGAGCCCCAGATCTGCTATTGGCGATCAAGAAGAGCATCGACGAAGATTATCGCCCAGGACGCTTCCTGTTGACAGGATCAGCCAACATACTGACCCTGCCGCGCGTCGCCGACAGCCTCGCAGGACGGATGGAAACGATCCGGATGCTTCCCCTCGCGCGGGCCGAAATCGAAGACAGGACGTCGACCTTTCTTGATCGGCTATTTGCAGGGACACTCAAGCCTGATCCCGAAGCAACGGTCGGGGACGATCTCGTCCGGCTTGCCTTGCTCGGCGGATTTCCCGAAGCGATCAGCCGTGCAAGCGAGCGCCGTCGCCAGGACTGGGCGCAATCCTATCTGACGTCGGTGCTGACCCGTGATCTCAGGGACATTGCAGACATCGAAAAGCTGACGGAGTTGCCAAAATTCGTGCGCCTACTGGCGGAGCATTCGGGTCAGCTGATCAACTATTCGCAATTCGGCGCCGCTATCAATGTCAGCCACAAGACCGGCCAGCGCTATGTCGGATTGCTGGAACAGGTTTTCCTGGTTGCCACCCTGCAGCCCTGGTTCACCAACAGCCTCAAACGTATCGTCAAAACGCCCAAGCTGCATTTCCTTGATTCCGGACTGCTCGCCACGGCGCGAGGCCTGAGCTTTGACCGGATAAAAGCAGACCGGACGCTTTTTGGCTCGCTGCTCGAAAGCTTTGTGTTTTCCGAAATTCTCAAGCTTATGGCTGCCTCGGACCAGAGATTGACTCCTTATCATTTTCGCGACCAGCAGATGCGCGAGGTCGATATCGTGCTGGAGCGGGATGACGGTATGATAGCCGGGATCGAGATCAAGGCTTCGGCAACTGTGCGATCGGGCGACTTTGGCGGCTTGCATACGCTGGCGCAAGCATGCGGCGATCGCTTTGCCTATGGCGTGATTCTTTATGATAGTAGCGAGGTAGTGCATTTTGGCGACAGGCTGGCGGCAGTACCAATATCTTCCCTGTGGCGGTAAATATGTAGTTCAGCTCCAGCACGCGCCCAGCTTTCTGCGTCCACCAGTCTGAAAATTTCCCAGCAGGACATGTCCCGGTGCACCGCCGCCTGAGTGCAGCGTGCGTGGACAGCATCGGCATCGATGATGCCATGATCGGCGAGCCAGCCTCCGCATAAATAGTGCCATATGTCAGTCTTGCGTGCTTCGAAAAGCGCGATAACAAAACTATCTGGACTGCCTTTGGACCGCCGGTTGATAATGGCGGGCGGCAGCAGGTCGGCAAAAGCCTGACGAGCAATCATTCTGTTCTGACCATCCGATATCCAGGCCCAGGTCGGGATGGATAGACAAAGTTCGACGACAGGCTGGGTCAGAAGCGGCCAGAGCGTTGGCAATGACAATTCCCGCTCAAAGCCTTCGATATGATTGAGGACGCCCAATATCCATGCGATGTGCTGCGCCTTGCCCGGCAATTCACCTGGCGGCGTCTTCATCCATTCATGGCTGAGGTTTGTAGCTTCCAGACCCCACGCTTCATGGAGAAATCCACGCTCTGTCGGCCATGTAAAATCATGGGCTTGGAACAGAGCCCGTTTCGCGCCCTTCGCCAGCACGGTCCAGAGGCTGCTGTCGGTCAAAAGCGCTATGCCTTTTGCGGTCCGCCAACTACCCCGCCCTGGCCCTTCACACAGCAGCCGATCACTCAAGGGCCGCGCGGAATGGACATAGCAAAAGACATTGTCGCCGCCACCGCCACTGACATAGGCGTCCGCGCCAAACTGTGCAGCCAGACGTTGCTGGACAATATCGCCAGACTGGGCAAAACAGCGAGCCAATGGCCTTGGCAAGTGAGCAGCGAAAGAACGCAAGATATCGACGTCCTCGCAGCGCTCCTCCACTTCCACAAGGTTCCGGTCCAGATGCTGCGCCATCATTCGGGCATAGCTGCGCTCGTCACCCGATCCATCCGGTGTCACCAAGGTGAAGCAGGAAAAGTCGATCCCGGCGGCGGCCATGCTTGCCGCAACAATGGACGAATCCAGACCACCCGATAGTCCTAGCAGGACATGTTTGCGTGCCTGTAGCGTCCTGGCGGTCGCATCGATGATCCGTTCGCGCAACAGTCCGGCCAGATCGGCCGTTGCTACCTGCTGACGCGACCGCGCCGCAAAGCTCCAGGGATTCCAGAAGCTGACAGCGCAAAGCTGATCTGCGCCAATGGTGAGGCGATAGCCGCCCCCCAGTTCACAAACCCCGCGCAGGCAGGTGGCTGCGGAACGGGCATTGATGTTGAGGAGATGCCGAACCACGGCACGCTCATCGATACACATCGGCACGCCAGTTTGCTCCAGCAACCGGACAGACGAGGACAGGAATATCATGCCTTCATGACGCACATAATAGCAGGGCAGCTGGCCCATGGGGCTGCGCGCTACAATGATCGATACCGGCGTAGACCCCTGGTCGATAACAAGAAAATCACCCCAGTTGTCGCGCAGGATCGCTTGCCAATCAGGAAAGGCGGCGGCACCATCTTTTGCAGAAAAGGCCTGGCGGTCCGGGCCATGGACTTCGCCCAGCAGTACACCCCTGCCCTCTGCCAGACGGGCGACAGGCAGCCTTGCATCGGTCCATATAATGCAGGCCTGACTAGAGAATATCGTCTTGCGGTCAGGCAGGCGTTGGTCACAAAGCGCGCGCCAGGGTTCGAACTTTCCCTCTGATGCCGGGTCAATCACCGCCAGATAGTCACCGACGATCATTGCGCATAGATCGGTGTAAAATGCTCCACCCGAGCCAGTCGATCATTGAGGACATCGCCGCCTTGCTGGACCCAGCAATGCGCCCCAAACGGGCGCGGCGTGACACCAAAGACGATTTCGACCCGGTAGCCGCGCGCATAAGCACATCGCGCATAGGCGATCGAAAGCGGCAGGCATTGATCCTGGCCTATGAACGAGCGTAGCGCCTCGAAGGCCAGAGCAAGATGGACAAGGCCATCTTCCGGTTCGACAGACCTGTCGATCGCCGCCTTGCGCCTGGCGAGGTCGTCAAGCAGCCATGCAAGAGAGTTGCGCCTGAGGAGGACTTTCGCGACCGCATATGCAAAAGTCGCGCGCGTCACCTGTAACAGCGAAAAGCGGCCAGCTTCATGCGCGCCCAGTTCTCCTGTTGGTCGAAAGCGTGGCTGGCATGGCGCGATGCTGCCTTGGGGACATGGAACCAGCAATTGGATCACCGCCATTGAGCAGTCCGGCTTTGACACGTCGTCACCATTTGCTGTCGTCAGGCAAGCGAACATCCGCTGATCCTGATCGGCCAGCGCAAAATATCGGTTCGCTACGCGATCCAGAAAGAAATGGCGGCCGCCCGCCACGCAAAAGCTCAAACCTGGCCTCAATGCATAGGGCATAGCGCGCTCCGCTGGTAAAATGTCGGCGCGTCGTCTGACGCGCCGACACAATGCATCACTCGTCGGTGATGCCGGCGAGACGCTGCTGGCCGATCACGTCGCCGGCACCAGCAGGCGGTCCCTTGGTTTCGATCGTGGCATCGCCCAGATCGATGAGACCGTCATTGTCGATATGCCGTTCCATGTTCACCTCCATCAAAACGCCGCCAGAGATTTGGCGACGGAAGAAGGGTAAAATGGCTCGTACTTATATTCGACCTTATATGCTCCCATTTTGGGAGCTTATATACACAGAGAACATAGAAGACGGACAAAAATAATCATTGTCGTGTGACATGCCATTGAATATTCACAACGCTTGTCTATTTCGGATCGCGTTGGCCGCTTCGCAAAGCTTGCGAACATTGGACAAACGGCGCCGATGATAACGATTGAGGGCCGTCTTCAGGGCATTTTTGTCACCGGAACTTGCGACAAACCATAGAGTATGAAGTTCATCCTCAGCGCGATCCAGCCTGATTTCATGGCTTCGGACGATAGCGAGTCGCTCGCCTGTCGCGATGATGGCATGGAGATGTTCTGGATTGGGAGAACAGGCCCCGATCCTGGCGAACAGTTCAGCCGCGCGATCTGCAAGGAATTGCCCTGCTACCTGTCCCGTTGGCTCCTCCAAATCCGGAACATCGCCGACCTGAGCCGTCGTTAGACCCCATTGCGCAAGGGCCAGACGCAGCAGGTCGCCTTGCCATGCATAGAGATGATAGATTTGCTCGATATGGATGTCGGGGACGACAAATCCCCCCTTGCCATATATCTGGACCAGTTTTTCGCCAACGAGCCGCTGAAGGGCATCGCGAACCGGAGAAATACTGGTGCCAAACTTGTCGGCAAGCTGGTGCACGATGATCTGGAACCCTGGACGGAATGTTCCCGTCATGAGCTGACCCTTAATCTCGCGATAGACGCGTTCGGTCGTAAGCGCTTCGGGCGACATGGTGCATTTCAGTCCAGATTGCCGCGCATGGGACCACCCCGTGCACGCAGATAGGGCCGCATGTGGAACCCGGCGATGAACTCGATGCAGCCTGCTTCAAGCTCATGCATGTCTTCGAGATAAATTTGTCGCGGAAAAGTATCGCTCCGGTGAGGCTTGCGATTACCCATAAGTATTTGAATCGCTTAGAGCCCGATTCAGAAGTTC
>NZ_CAVK010000218.1 GCF_000382885.1 Sphingobium indicum BiD32 | reverse complement strand
CAGGCTCAGGGCGAACGGGGGTGGGGTGGCGCGATCGGCTGAGGTGGGCATTAGTCCGCCGTTGCCTCCGCGCCTTCAAGCAGCGCTGGATTTCGTGCTATGCTTTCACCAATCACCAGCATCTTTAACAGTTCATACGGAGAAACGAGTGGTACTTCCTGCTGCTCACCCGACCGAAGATTCTTAAACGCCATTACCCCTTTGGCGATTTCATCATCGCCCAGAATGGCAGCAAATAACGCCCCGGAAGCATTGGCACGCTGCATCCGCTTTTTCATGTTACCGCGAAAACCCATGTCGCAGGCGATACCGGCGCGACGCAGATCAGCGATGATACCAGTGGCCCTCGCTTCGGCGGCTTCGCCCATCGGGATGATGGCCACTGTTGGCTGCTCCCGCTCCGGCGCATCCACCAACATCGCCAGCCGTTCTATCCCCGCTGCCCAGCCGACCGCAGGCGTGGCAGGGCCGCCCAGATTCTCGATCAGCCCGTCATAGCGCCCGCCGCCCAGCACGGTGCCCTGCGCACCCAGCCGGTCGGTGACGAACTCGAACGCGGTGTGGCGGTAATAGTCGAGACCACGCACCAGCCGCGCATTGCGTTCCCAAGCGACGCCCGCGGCGTCCAGCCCGCTCGTCACCTTCTCGAAAAAAGCGCGCGCCTCGTTGGTCAGATAGGCGTCGATGTCGGGCGCGCTGTCGGCGATCGGGCGGTCGCGCGGGTCTTTGCTGTCGAGGATGCGCAGCGGGTTCTTGGCCAGCCGCTCGACGCTGTCCTCTGACAAGTCCCCGCGATGCGCCTCGAAATGGGCGATCAGCGCGGTGCGCCATGCCTCGCGACTTTCCGCGTCGCCCAGCGTGTTGAGCGTCAGCGTCACGCCATCATTGATGCCCAATTCTTTCAGCAACTGGTCGGCAAACACCAGCAATTCCACATCCGCGCCCGGCTCGGCCGCGCCGATGATTTCGGCATCAAGCTGGTGGAACTGGCGGAAGCGGCCCTTTTGCGGGCGTTCGTAGCGGAACAATGGCCCGTGGGTCGCGACTTTGAGCGGCGCATATTGCTGCCAGCCTTCGGTAATATAGGCGCGGCTGATCCCGGCGGTGAATTCCGGGCGCAGCGTAATCGAATCGCCACCGCGATCCTCGAATGTGTACATTTCCTTCGACACGACGTCGGTGGATTCGCCCAGCGACCGGGCGAATACGGCGGTCGATTCAAACACCGGCACCTCGACCCGCTGGAAGCCATAGAGCCTGCGCACCCGGTCAAAGGTCGCGACCACATGCGCGAAACGTTCCGCAAACGCTTCCGGGGTGCCGCCCAACATGTCTTGCGTGCCACGAACCGGACGCGGGGTTTCGATTTTCGCCATATGCCGGGCCTTTAACCGCAATTGCGCCCCAAGGAAACGCGGATTTTACGGCTGTGCATCAGGGGGTGGACGCGCCCGCGCCGCGACGCCATTGTGGCGACATGAGGGCCGTCCGGCCCAGCCTGCATTTTCGGAGATGTTCATGAACCGCAGCCTTGCTGCCGCCCTTTGCCTGACAACGGGCCTGTCCCTTGCAATCGCCAACCCGCTTGCCGCGCAGGAGGCGATCCGGTCCAAACCCACTGCCCTGCCGATCAACGATGCCAGCCCCGTGCCCAAGGACGCGCCCTATCCCGGCGGCACGATCAGGCTGGAGGTCGACGCCAGCGACACGACCCAGCGCATCTTCCGCGTGAAGGAGGTGATTCCCGTCGCGACCAGCGGGCCGATGACGCTGCTGATGCCCGAATGGTTGCCCGGCAATCACGCCCCGCGCGGCCAGCTGGAGAAGCTGACCGGCCTGACCTTCACCGCCGATGGCAAGCCGCTGAGCTGGAAGCGCGATCCGCTCAACGCCTTCGGTTTCGTCATCGACGTGCCGCAGGGGACGAAGCAGGTCATTGCCCAGTTCCAGTTCCTGTCCGCAACGGTCGGCAATCAGGGTCGCGTCGTGGTGACGCCCAAGATGCAGAATATCCAGTGGGAAAGCGTATCCCTCTATCCCGCGGGCTATTATACCCGCCAGATTCCGGTGCAGGCGACCGTCACCTATCCGGCCGGCTGGCAGGCCGCGACCGCGCTGAGAGGCAAGCGGACCGGCAATACCGTCGCCTATGACGTCATCGACTATGAAGCGTTGCAGGATTCGCCGGTCTTTGCGGGCCAGCATTTCAAGGCGGTGGATCTGGGGCAAAATGTCACCCTCAACATCGTCGCCGATGATGCCGACGAGCTGGTCTATACCCCCGACCAGATGGCGAAGCACAAGAAGCTGGTCGCCGAAGCGGGCGCGCTGTTTGGCAGCTATCATTTCGACCATTATGATTTCCTGCTGGCGATCACCGACGAAATGGGCGGCATCGGCCTCGAACATCATCGCAGTTCGGAAAATCAGGTCGAGCCGGGCTATTTCAAGAAGTGGAGCGATGGCGAGGCGTTGCTGGACCGCAACCTGCTGGCCCATGAGTTCACCCATAGCTGGGACGGCAAGTTCCGCCGCCCCGACCTGCTCTGGACCCCCGATTTCCGCACGCCGATGCAGGATAATCTGCTGTGGGTCTATGAAGGGCAGACGCAATTCTGGGGCTATGTGCTGGGCGCCCGGTCGGGCCTGTTCACCAAGCAGGAAACGCTCGACGCCTATGCCCAGATCGCGGCCAGGCTGGACACGGCGGTCGGCCGGCAATGGCGACCGATGGAGGATACGACGCATGATCCCGTCATCTCCGCCCGCCGGCCCAAGGGCTGGGCCAGCTGGCAGCGGTCGGAAGACTATTATAATGAAGGGCTGATGATCTGGCTGGAGGCCGACGCGATCATCCGCCGTCAGACCAAGGGTGCCAAGGGGCTGGACGATTTCGCCAAGGCCTTTTTCGGCGTGAAGCCGGGCGACTGGGGCCAGCTGGTCTATAATCGTCAGGACGTCATCAACACGCTGAACGGCGTCGCCCCCTATGACTGGGCCACTTTCTTCCAGACCTATGTGGATAGCCCGACGAAAGAAACGCCCAAGGGCGGCTTCACCATGGGCGGTTACAGGCTGGTCTATGGCGATACGCCCAATGCCATTACCAAGGCGGCCGAAGGCACGGGCAAGATGGTCGACCAGAGTTTCGGCATCGGCCTGATCGTCAAGAATGACGGCGAAATCAGCAGCGTCATCTGGGACAGCCCGGCCTTCAGGGCGGGTCTGGTGATCGGTGCCAAAATCCTGGCAGTCAATGGCGACGAATATTCGGGCGATGTCTGGAAAGCCGCGATCAAGGCCAAGGCACCGATCCAGATCATCCTGAAACAGGATAAATATTACCGCACTTTGTCACTCGATTATTCAGGCGGGCTGCGCTATCCGCGCCTCGAAAAGACAGGAGAGGGTGAGGGCAGTCTCGACAGGCTGCTCCAACCAAAAACATAAACACCCGCTATTCTATTGTGCAACAAAAGGCGTTCCCATGAATATCGAACTGATCCCCGTAGGCGACGATCCGCCCAACAGCCTGAACGTCATCATCGAAGTGCCGGTCGGCGGCGAGCCGGTGAAATATGAGTTCGACAAGGCGTCGGGCGCGCTGTTCGTGGACCGCATCTTGCACACGCCCATGCGCTATCCGGCCAATTATGGCTTCGTGCCGCACACCCTGTCGCCCGACGGCGATCCGCTCGACGCGCTGGTCATCGCGCGCTCGCCCTTCGTCCCCGGCTCGGTCGTGCGCGCACGCCCGATCGCGGTGCTGAACCTGGAAGATGAAGCGGGCGGCGACGAGAAGCTGGTCTGCGTGCCGGACAACAAGACCTTCCCCTATTATGCCGACATCAGCGAGAAGGACGACCTGCCCGGCATCGTGATGGAGCAGATCGAGCATTTCTTCACCCATTACAAGGACTTGGAAAAGACCAAATGGGTGCGGATCGGTACCTGGGGCGGTGCCGAGGACGCCAAGCAGATCACGCTGGAAGCGATCGCCCGCTATCAGGCGAGCAAGAAGGCGTAAGGCCGGATTGTCCGAGTGAATCGAAAAGCCGCGCAGGACAATCTGCGCGGCCTTTTTCGTGATGATATAGCTGCACCAAAATCCTCCCCTGCAAGGGGAGGGGGACCGCCAGCGAAGCTGGTGGTGGAGGGGTGTCACCCTATCGATAGGGTGACAC
>NZ_CAVK010000219.1 GCF_000382885.1 Sphingobium indicum BiD32 | reverse complement strand
ACTTCGCTCGAAACGAACGGTGGTGGTGTATTCGACACTAATTTGCGAAGTCGTGATTTGCAAATTAGCAAATTTGCATTTGCGAAAAATCACAAAGACGGGAAAAGGGCGTCATAACAGGTCCGCACCCTGACCGGAGAGATATGCCTATGTCGAAACTCGCCATTATCGAACAGCTGGAAGCCAAGCGCGAAGGTGCGCGCATGGGTGGCGGGCAGCGCCGCATCGACGCGCAGCATGGCAAGGGCAAGCTGACCGCGCGTGAGCGGATCGAGGTGTTGCTGGACGAGGGCAGCTTTGAAGAGCTGGACATGTATGTGGAGCATAATTGCACCGATTTCGGCATGGACGAGCAGCATATTCCCGGCGACGGCGTGGTCACCGGTTCCGGCACGATCAACGGGCGACTGGTGTTCCTGTTCAGCCAGGATTTCACGGTTTACGGCGGCGCGGTGTCGGAACGGCACGCGATGAAGATCTGCAAGATCATGGACATGGCGCTGAAAGTCGGCGCGCCCGTCATCGGCCTGAATGACAGCGGTGGCGCGCGGATTCAGGAAGGCGTCGCGTCGCTCGCCGGTTATGCCGAGATTTTCCAGCGCAACGTGCTGGCGTCGGGCGTGGTGCCGCAGATCAGCGTCATCATGGGGCCATGCGCGGGCGGCGCGGTCTATTCACCCGCGATGACCGATTTCATCTTCATGGTGAAGGATTCAAGCTTCATGTTCGTGACCGGCCCCGATGTGGTCAAGACGGTGACGAACGAGGTCGTGACGCAGGAAGAACTGGGCGGCGCGGTGACGCACACGACCAAGTCCGGCGTGGCGGACGTTGCGTTCGAGAACGACATAGAGGCGCTGCTGGCGGTGCGCGATTTCGTGGACTTCCTGCCCGCGTCGAACAAGGAACCGGTGCCGGAACGGCCGAGCGCCGACCCGTGGGACCGGATCGAGCCGAGCCTCGACACGCTGATCCCCGCCAATGCGAACCAGCCCTATGACATGCACGAGCTGATCAGGAAGATCGTGGATGAGGGCGATTTCTTTGAGGTGCAGCCCGCCCACGCAGGCAACATCATCTGCGGTTTTGGCCGGGTCGAGGGGCGGACTGTCGGCATCGTCGCCAACCAGCCCTTCGTGCTGGCGGGCGTGCTGGATATCAATTCATCGAAGAAGGCGGGCCGCTTCGTGCGCTTCTGCGATGCGTTCGAGATACCGATCGTGACTTTGGTGGACGTGCCGGGCTTCCTGCCGGGGACCGCGCAGGAGCATAATGGCATCATCAAGCATGGCGCGAAATTGCTGTTCGCCTATGCCGAAGCGACCGTGCCCAAGATCACCATCATCACCCGCAAGGCCTATGGCGGTGCCTATGACGTGATGGCGTCCAAGCATCTGCGCGGTGATTTGAACTATGCCTGGCCGACCGCCGAAATCGCGGTGATGGGGGCCAAGGGCGCGGTGGAAATCATCTTCCGCGGCAAGACGGCGGACGAAATTGCCGAGCGGACGGCGGAATATGAAGCGCGCTTCGCCAACCCGTTCGTGGCGGCCTCAAAGGGCTTCATCGACGAGGTGATCCAGCCGCATTCGACGCGGCGGCGGATCGCGCTGGGCCTGCGGAAACTGCGCAACAAGGCGCTGGAAAATCCGTGGAAGAAGCATGACAATATTCCGCTTTAATATGACGTCATGCCAGCGAAGGCTGGCATCTCATGCGGCTTGACCGGCCTTTCGAGGCCTGAGACCCCAGCCTTCGCTGGGGTGACGGAACAGGAAAGTGATATGAAACTCGGCCGTCTCAACCATATCGGTGTCGCCACGCCCAGCCTCGAAAGGAGCATCGCTTATTATCGCGATGTGATGGGCGCGACGAAGATTCATGAACCGTTCGACCTGCCTGCGCAGGGGGTGAAGGTCTGTTTCGTCGATACGCCGGGCGAGAATGGCACGGCGGGGACGCAGATCGAACTGATCGAGCCGTTTGACGAGACGTCGCCAATCACTGCCTTCATCGCCAAGAACCCGGCCGGGGGGCAACATCATATGTGTTATGAAGTGCCCGACATCCACGAAGCCAAGGCGTGGTTCGAGGCGAAGGGCGCGCGGGTGCTGGGCGAGCCGCGGATCGGGGCGCATGGCACGCTGATCTTCTTCGTGCATCCCAAGGATATGAACGGGGTGCTGACCGAGATTATGGAGACGCCCAAGGAAGCGCATTGAGGTTTTAGCCCTCCCCCCACGGGGGGAGGCAGCGAGACTTGGGGGATGCGCAGCAGACCCTTGGTCGCAGCGGAGAGGCGGCGGGACGCCCGATGGGTCGGCCACCCTCTCCAACTTCGGCTAGGCAGACAAGCTGCCAAGCCTTCGTATCCTCCCCCTCAAGGGGGAGGGAGCAGGGTAGATTGAACGATGACCGACAAGCCGACACTGGATCAATGGGCAGCCGCAGCCGCAAAGGAAGTGAAGGGCAAGGATCTGACCTGGGCGACCCCGGAAGGGATCGCGGTCAAGCCGCTCTACACGGCCGACGATGTGACCGTCGATCCGGGCTTGCCGGGCTTTGCGCCCTTCACGCGCGGGGTGCGCGCGTCCATGTATGCGGGGCGGCCCTGGACCATCCGTCAATATGCGGGCTTTTCGACCGCCGAGGACTCCAACGCTTTCTACCGCCGGAACCTGGCCGCCGGGCAGAAGGGGCTGTCGGTGGCCTTCGACCTCGCCACCCATCGCGGTTATGACAGCGACCATCCGCGCGTCACCGGCGACGTTGGCAAAGCTGGGGTGGCGATCGACACGATCGAGGATATGAAGATCCTGTTCGACGGCATCCCGCTCGACCAGATGTCGGTCAGCATGACGATGAACGGCGCGGTCATCCCGATCCTGGCCTTCTTCATCGTCGCGGGCGAGGAACAGGGCGTCGACCGCAAATTGCTCGACGGGACCATTCAGAACGACATTCTGAAGGAGTTCATGGTCCGCAACACCTATATCTACCCGCCCGAACCCTCGATGCGGATCATCAGCGACATTTTCGGTTACACTTCGCGCGAGATGCCCAAGTTCAACAGCATCTCCATTTCCGGCTATCATATGCAGGAAGCTGGCGCGACGCAGGTGCAGGAGCTGGCCTTCACCATCGCCGACGGCATGGAATATGTGAAATATGGCGTGGCGTCGGGGCTGGACATCGACAAATTCGCAGGCCGCCTGAGCTTCTTCTTCGCCATCGGCATGAACTTCTTCATGGAGATCGCCAAGCTGCGCGCCGCCCGTGTCCTGTGGCATCGGGCGATGACGGAACTGGGCGCGAAGGACGAGCGCAGCAAGATGTTGCGCACCCATTGCCAGACATCGGGCGTCTCGCTGACCGAGCAGGACCCGTACAACAACGTCATGCGCACCACGATCGAGGCGATGGCCGCGATGCTTGGTGGCACCCAGTCGCTGCACACCAACGCGCTGGACGAGGCGATCGCGCTGCCCACCGACTTCTCCGCCCGGATCGCGCGCAACACGCAGATCGTGATCCAGGAAGAAACCGGCATGACCAAGGTGGTCGATCCGCTGGGCGGCTCCTATTATGTCGAGGCACTGACCCAGCAGCTGGTCGATGAAGCCTGGGCGATCATCGAGAAGGTGCAGGCCGATGGCGGCATGGCCAAGGCCGTGGCGGCAGGATGGCCCAAGGCGATGATCGAAACGGCGGCGGCCGCGCGGCAGGCGCGGGTCGATCGCGGCGATGACGTCATCGTGGGCGTCAACAAATATCGCCTCGCGAGCGAGGATCTGCTCGAAACCCTCGACATCGACAATGCCAAGGTTCGCGAAGGCCAGATCGCCCGGATCAACCGGGTGAAGGCGGAGCGCGACAGCGCGAGATGCGAAGCGGCATTGCAGGCACTGCGCGACGGCGCGGCCAGGCCGTCCAGCCTCGACAACAACCTCCTCGCCCTCGCCGTGGACGCGGCCCGCGCCCGCGCGACGCTGGGCGAAATCTCCTCCGCCATGGAGGAAAGCTTCAACCGCTACGGCACCCAGCCGACGCCGGTAAAGGGCGTCTACAGCGCGCCTTATGAGGGCGACAATCGCTGGCAACAGGTACTTGACGGCGTGCAGGCCGTTGAGCGGCGCCTCGGTCGAAAGCCGAAACTCCTCGTCGCCAAGATGGGGCAGGACGGCCACGACCGGGGCGCCAACGTGATCGCATCCGCGTTCGGCGACATGGGGTTCGACGTCGTGTCAGGACCGCTGTTCCAGACGCCCGATGAGACGGTGGTGCTGGCGCTGGAAAGCGATGTCGATGTGGTCGGCGCATCATCGCTGGCGGCGGGGCACAAGACGCTGATCCCCGACCTGATCGCCAAGCTGCGCGAAGCGGGCCGCACCGACATCAAGGTGATCGCAGGCGGGGTCATCCCGCCACAGGATTATGACTTCCTCCGTGACGCGGGCGTCCAGGGCATTTATGGACCGGGCTCCAATGTCGTGGAATGCGCCGCCGACGTGCTGCGCCTCCTCGGCCACAACATGCCCCCTGCGGGGCTGGAGGACGCCGCGTAATGAATAGTACCGCCCGCACCGACTGGACCCGCGAAGAGATCGCCGCGCTGTTCGACCTGCCGTTTAACGACCTGATGTTCGAGGCGCAGTCGATCCATCGCGCGAATTTTCCGCGCAATGAAGTGCAGTTGTCCACTTTGCTGTCGATCAAGACCGGCGGCTGCCCGGAAGATTGCGGTTATTGCAACCAGTCGGCATCGGCGGAAAGCGGCCTGAAGGCCGAGAAACTGATGAGCGTGCAGGCGGTGATGCAGGCGGCGGCGCAGGCGAAGGATGCGGGCAGCTCGCGCTTCTGCATGGGCGCGGCCTGGCGCAATCCCAAGGAGCGGGACATGCCCGCCATCGTCGAGATGGTGAAGGGCGTGCGCCAGATGGGCATGGAAACCTGCATGACGCTGGGGATGCTGAGCGAAGGGCAGGCCAAGGTGCTGGCTGACGCGGGCCTCGATTATTACAACCATAATATCGACACCTCGCCTGAGCATTATGAGAAGGTCATCACCACCCGGACCTTCGATGATCGGCTGGAAACGCTGGAAAATGTGCGTAATTCCGGGATCAACGTCTGTTCCGGCGGGATCGTGGGCATGGGCGAGACGCGCGAGGACCGCGTCGGCTTCCTGCACGCGCTGGCCGTGCTGCCGACCCATCCGCAGAGCGTGCCGATCAACGCGCTGGTGCCGGTCAAGGGCACGGTGCTGGGCAATATGCTGGCCGACACCCCGCTCGCCAAGATCGACGAGATCGAGTTTGTGCGCACCGTCGCGGTCGCGCGGATCGTGATGCCGGAAAGCATGGTGCGGCTGAGCGCCGGGCGTGAAAGCATGTCGGACGCCTGCCAGGCTTTGTGCTTCATGGCGGGCGCGAACAGCATCTTCACCGGCGACAAGTTGCTGACCACCGCCAACGCAGGCGACAATGCCGATGCGGCGCTGTTCGCGAAGCTGGGCGTGGTGCCGATGCAGGCCGAGGTGAAGGTTGCGATGGAGGCGGCGGAGTGAAGTCGATCAATCGCCACATTTGGTTTGATGCAGGTCGTATCGGTGCTTGTGGAGCAATCGCTGCGTTTGGTGCATGTTTAACTGCGATGGCGATTGGATATTTGTTCGATTGCGGCTGGCGCTGGCCAAGCTTTGATTTCGTACGATTGGCCATGGTTCGTGGTTTAGTCGTAGCGCTTATTGCTTTCGTGGTCCTTGGCGTAAACTCCATCTGGAATTTGCGACGAGCGATCATTCCACCACGATGACCATTTTAGTTTGACCGTTCGCCCTGAGCTTGTCGAAGGGCTGCACTTCGCTTCGCGAGGAAGAACGGGGCTTCGACAGGCTCAGCCCGAACGGGTTGAGAGGAAATAACCGTCATGCCGGACTTGATCCGGCATCCAGAGGGGCAAGCACAACGCCTGCCACCCTGGACCCCGGATCAAGTCCGGGGTGACGAATTGGATATAGGACTGGGACAGGGAATAATATGGCAATCACCAAGATCCTGATCGCGAACCGTGGCGAAATTGCGTGTCGTGTCATGCGCACGGCCAAGAAGATGGGTATCAAGACCGTCGCGGTCTATTCCGATGCCGATGCGCGTGCGCCGCATGTGTTGATGGCGGATGAGGCCGTGCATATCGGCCCGTCGCCTGCGGCCCAATCCTATCTGATCGCCGACAAGATCATCGCGGCGTGCAAGGCGACCGGCGCGGACGCGGTGCATCCGGGCTACGGCTTCCTCTCGGAACGCGAAAGCTTCCGCAAGGCGCTGGATGCAGAGGGCATCATCTTCGTTGGCCCGCCCGCTAACGCCATCGCCGCGATGGGCGACAAGATCGAGTCCAAGAAGCTGGCGCTGGAAGCGGGCGTCAATGTGGTGCCCGGCTTCGTCGGCGTGATCGACGATACCGAACATGCGGTCCGCATCTCCAACGAGATCGGCTATCCGGTGATGATGAAGGCGTCGGCGGGCGGCGGCGGCAAGGGGATGCGGCTGGCTTATAGCGAGCAGGATGTCCGCGAAGGCTTTGAGGCGACCAAGCGCGAAGGCCTTGCCAGCTTCGGCGATGACCGCGTGTTCATCGAGAAGTTCATTGAAAGCCCGCGCCATATTGAAATCCAGCTGATCGGCGATCAGCACGGCAATATTATCTATCTCAACGAACGCGAATGTTCGATCCAGCGTCGCCACCAGAAGGTGGTCGAGGAAGCGCCGTCGCCCTTCGTATCGCCCGAAATGCGCAAGAAGATGGGCGAGCAATGCGTTGCCCTGGCCCGCGCGGTCGGCTATTTCAGCGCAGGCACGGTCGAATTGATCGTGTCGGGCGAGGACAAGACCGGCGACGGTTTCTACTTCCTGGAAATGAACACCCGGCTCCAGGTCGAACATCCCGTCACCGAGGAAATCACCGGCGTCGATCTGGTCGAACAGATGATCCGCGTCGCGAATGGCGAGGCGCTCAGCTTCACGCAGGACGATGTGAAGATCAACGGCTGGGCGATCGAAAACCGCGTCTATGCCGAAGATCCCTATCGCGGCTTCCTGCCCTCGACCGGTCGCCTGATCCGCTACAACCCACCCGAAACCGGCGCGGATGAGAGTGGCGCACTGATCCGTGTCGATGACGGCGTGGAGGAGGGCGGCGAAGTCTCCATGTTCTACGATCCGATGATCGCCAAGCTGATCACCTGGGCGCCCACGCGCCTGGAAGCCATCGACAAGCAGATCGAGGCGCTCGACAAGTTCGAGATAGAAGGGCCGGGCCATAATATCGATTTCGTGTCGGCGCTGATGCAGCATGAGCGGTTCCGGTCGGGCAATATCACCACCGGCTTCATCGCGGAGGAATATCCCGACGGGTTCCATGGCGCGCCCGCTTCGCCCGAACTGCTCGTGCGTCTGTCGGCGATCGGCGCGTTCGCGGCGATGGCGCAGGCCGACCGCGCCCGCCGGATCGACGGGCAGCTCGGCAAGCGCCTGGCCCCGCCGACCGGCTGGCAGGTCAAGATCGGTGACGCGGTCCATGACGTCGAAATCGACGGGGACGAAGTGATGGTCGATGGCGAAACACTCGACATGGCGCTGGAATATACGCCGGGCGATCGCCTGATCGAGGCGGAGTTTGGCGACGAGGAACTGGCCGTCCGCATCGCACCGGTGCGGTCGGGCTTTGTGCTGACCTGCCATGGGGCCAGCCACAAGCTGCGTATCCTGCCCGCCCATGCTGCACCCTATGCTGCGCACATGATCGAAAAAATCCCGCCAGACCTGTCGCGCTACCTGATCTGCCCGATGCCGGGCCTGCTGGTCGCGCTGCATGTGGGCGAGGGCGACAAGGTCGAAGCCGGGCAGCCGCTCGCCGTGATCGAGGCGATGAAGATGGAAAATATTCTGCGCGCGCAAAAGGCGGGCGTGGTCAAGAGCGTATCGGCCGCGCAGGGTGACAGCCTGGCGGTGGATGCGGTGATCCTGGAAATGGAATAGGCGCACGGCGCGATGACCTGATCCGTAGAAGCCCTCCCCCTTGAGGGGGGAGGTTGGGTGGGGGTGTACCGACGCAGGCGTGGACGCTCGGCTTCGCCTCGTTCCCCCTCCCCGCAGAGGGGGGGAAGAGCGGCCTTTGTTATTTTATGTTTCGCCCGCCTGTCGCGGCTTGCCCCGGCCCCGGCCTTTCCCTTAGCAGCCTCCGCATGAACAGCCTCCGACCGACGATCCTTCGCCTTTCCGCCATCGCCTTGAGCCTGATCGCGCTACCGGCCCACGCCGCCGAAGATCAGCAATTCTGGCTCCAGACCATCGCGCAGGGACCGATTTCGGGCGACATCGTCTATTTTGCCGAAGTCCAGTCGCGCTTTGGCACGCATATGGACGGGCTGGACCAGATGCTGCTGCGCCCAGCCATCGGCGTGAAACTGTCCGACCGGCTGACCATCTATCAGGGCTATGCCTATGTCCGCACGCCCCAGCCGGGCGGTGGCGAGACGCGCGAGCATCGCGGTTTTCAGCAGATCAACTGGTCGCTGGGCAAGCTGGCGGGCGGGCCGCTCTCGTCGCGCACGCGGATGGAGCAGCGCTGGCTGTCTAATGGCGACGATATGGCCTGGCGGCTGCGCCAGATGCTGCGGCTGGCGGTGCCGTTGAGCGGCAATACCGGCGGCGTCTCGGCGCTCGCTTATGCGGAGGGGTTCGTTGCCCTGAACGATACCGACTGGGGCGCACGCAAAGGGTTCGACCGGCTGCGCAGCTTTGCCGGGCTGGAAGTGCCTGTGGCGGGCAAGTCGACGATCGAGCTTGGCTATCTCAACCAATATGTGAAAAATCGCGGTCGGGCCGATGATGTCGATCATGTCCTGCTGCTGACATTGCAACTGCGACATTGAGAGACTCTTTTTAGTCTGTCCTACTGCCTCCGCTTCATGCGATATCGCCCCTTGTTTCGGGCACCGACGATGGCGGTTGCGCAAGGCAGTGTTGGAAATTTAATTACCAGACGCGGTAACGGAATTTCACAATTGCCGGGAAAAGTGCGAAGTTAAGGGGGCAGGGGATGAACGGAGCGGTCGGCAGCGACTATGTGATGGACGTCAAGCGCGACCGGTTGGTGATTACCGCCTCAGCGCTCGGCACCGTGTTTGAATGGTATGATTTCTATATCTATGGCGTCCTGGCTCCCATCATCGGGCGCACCTTCTTCCCGACTGACAATCCTACCGTCGAACTGCTCTATACGCTGGCAGGCTTCGCGATCGGCTTTGCGTTCCGTCCGATCGGCGCGGCGCTGTTCGGCTATCTGGGCGACAGACTGGGGCGCAAATATACGTTTCTCGCCACCATCATCCTGATGGGCGTCGCGACGGCTGGGGTTGGCCTTACCCCGTCTGCCGCCAGTATCGGCATCGCCGCGCCGATCATACTGATTACGCTGCGGATCGCGCAGGGGCTGGCGCTGGGGGGCGAATATGGCGGCGCGGCCATCTACGTCGCCGAACATGCGCCGCCCGGAAGGCGTGGCTTCTATACCAGCTTCATCCAGGCGGGCGTGATCGGCGGTTTCATCCTGTCGCTGATCGTCGTGGTCGGCACGCAGGCAATCGTCGGGCCGGAGATTTGGGCCGCCTGGGGCTGGCGGCTGCCCTTCCTCTTCTCGCTCGCCTTGCTTGGCATTTCGCTGTGGATGCGGCTGATGCTGCGCGAAAGCCCGGTGTTCACCGCGATGAAGAAGGCGGGCACCCAGTCGAAAAATCCGATCAAGGAAGCCTTCACCTATCCCGGCAACAAAAAGCGGATGCTGGTCGCGATGATCGGTATCGCGGCGGGCTTTACCGTCATTGCCTATACGGTGATGTTCCAGGCGCTCTATTTCCTCCAGAACGGGCTGCATGTGTCGCCCGGCATCGCCCAATTGCTGGTCGGCGGCAGCGCCTTTGCGGGCATGGGGGCATTCATCTTTTTCGGCCACCTGTCCGACCGGGTGGGGCGCAAGAAGCCGATCGTTATCAGCTATGCGCTGGTGCTGCTGCTGCTGATGCCGCTCTACCAGTTTATGGGTGCGACCGCGAACCCGGCGCTGGTCGAGGCGGGGGAACGCGCCCCCGTTGTCGTGCGTGGTCCGGACTGCCAGTTCGATCCCTTCGCCAAGGTCCAGCCGACCACCTGCGGCAAATTGCTCGACCATTTTTCCAAGCGCGGCATCCCCTATGACAAGCAGGCAGCACCCACGCCTGCGGTGCAGGTAGGTGGCATGGTGGTCACGGACCTGAGCGTCGATGGCCTTGACGCGGCATTGAAAGCAGGCGGCTATCCTACCGGCACGGTGACGCCGGACTGGCCCCGTGCGATGATGCTGTTTGGTGCCTTGCTGCTGCTCTGGACCCTTTCGGGCGCGACCTATGGGCCGGTGGCGGCTTTGCTGTCGGAATATTTTCCCGCGCGTATCCGCTATTCGTCGCTGTCGATCCCCTATCATATCGGCACCGGCTATTTCGGCGGATTTCTGCCGCTGGTCAGCCAATATATCGTCGCACGGACGGGTGATCCCTATGCCGGGCTTTGGTACACATTGGCCGTGGTGGCGTTGGCGCTTATCACTTGCCTCGTCGCGCTGCCCGAAACGAAGGATCGCCCGCTCGACGCCTGATATAGCCGGGAATTGCCCATGCCACGCGGTGTCGCCAAGCGGGATCTGCCGACCAAGACCTGCCCGGTCTGCAATCGCCCCTTTGCCTGGCGCAAGAAGTGGGAACGCGACTGGGACAATGTCGTCTATTGTTCCGATCGCTGCCGGACTGCCCCGCACAACGGCTGACACAAAAAAGGCCGCCGCTCCGTTGGGAGCGACGACCTTCACAATCTCTCAGACGGTCAGCGTTCGATGCACATCGCCACGCCCATGCCGCCGCCGATGCACAGGGTTGCCAGACCCTTTTTCGCGTCGCGCTTGGCCATTTCGTAGAGCAGGGTGGTCAGCACCCGCGCGCCCGATGCGCCGATCGGGTGGCCGATGGCGATCGCGCCGCCATTGACGTTGACCTTGGACGCATCCCAGCCCAGTTCCTGCCCCACAGACAGCGCCTGCGCCGCGAACGCTTCATTGGCTTCGATCAGATCGAGATCGGCCAGCGACCAGCCCGCCTTCTCCAGCGCCTTGCGGCTGGCCGGGGCCGGGCCGATGCCCATGATCGAGGGATCGACGCCGCAGGTCGCAAAACCCGCGATCCGGCCCAGGATGCTCGCGCCGCGCTTGGCGGCGGCGTCGGCGGTCATCAGCACCAGTGCGGCGGCACCATCATTCAGGCCGCTGGCGTTACCGGCGGTGACGCTGCCATCCTTCTTGAACGCAGGACGCAGCGCCTGCATCGCCTCGATCGTCGCGCCAGCGCGGATATATTCGTCGGCATCGACAATGGTGTCGCCCTTGCGGCCCTTGATCGTGATCGGCACGATCTCATCGGCGAAGCGGCCCGAAGCGCGCGCGGCTTCGGCCTTGTTCTGGCTGGCGACGGCAAAGGCGTCCTGCGCTTCGCGGCTGATCTGGTACTTTTCGGCCAGATTTTCGGCGGTCACGCCCATGTGATAATTGTTGAAGGCATCGGTCAGGCCGTCATGCGTCATCGTGTCGAGCAGCGTCAGCGGTCCCATCTTCGTGCCCGCGCGCAGATATTGCGCATGGGGGGCAAGCGACATGCTTTCCTGCCCGCCAGCCACCATGATGTTCGCGTCGCCCGCGCGGATCGCCTGGGCCGCCAATGCGACCGCGCGAAGGCCGGAGCCGCAGAGCTGGTTGAGGCCGATCGCCGTGCGCTCCACCGGAATACCGGCATTGACGGCGGCCTGACGGGCCGGATTTTGACCCTGACCGGCGCTCAGCACCTGGCCCAATATCACCTCATCCACTTCATCGGGCGCAACGCCCGCCTGCGCCAGCGCAGCGATGATCGCCTGGCGCCCCAGTTCATGCGCCGGAGTCGAACCGAACGCACCCATGAAGCTGCCGACGGCAGTGCGCTTGGCGGCGGTGATGACGATATCTGACAAAGGCTCTATCCTCTATTATTGCGGTTTCTTTTCGCAGGCGCACATAGCATCATCCACCATGGCTGGAAAGCCACCGGGACAACGGAAACCACAGAGTTTCGCGCGCCCGTCCGCCCACGACCATGCCGACATGGCCCAGTTGCAATCGCCAGTCTGTAGCCAATTCGGGTGATGCGGCGGCAGGGACGATCCGGTCAGTGTTGGAGCGGATCGAAAGGGTAGGGCAGGCGATTGCGTGCGGATCGACCGTCCGCCCGCCGACGGTCCAGCGCCCTTGTCCGCTTATATTGTCGCCATAGAGATGATCGAACAGGTCGCGTCCCGCTGCAAAGGTTAGCGGAGGCCCGCCATTGGCCCAATCCTCCACCGCCATGAAGGCGCGTTCGCCGTCCGATCCCGCCGCGACATCGGCAAAGGCGGCGAATTTGCGAATCGTCCGGGCCGGGTCCATCGCCCAGAAACCAGATTGCAGCACCTCCATCGGCACATAGCCCAATCGTTCGCACACCGGCTTTGCGCCGCGCCACAAGGCGCTGATTTCCTGTCGATCTGCGTCCGCGAAGCCATCGAAGCGCCAGGGCGACGCGATGGTCGCCACCGCCTGCATCGGGTGCAGCATCGCCGCACCCAGCGCCAGCGTCCCGCCCAGGCAATAGCCCACCAAAATGGGGGGGCGTGGCAGCGCAGCGATCAACGGCAAGAGGCGGTCCGCTATATGACCATCCAATCCCATCTTGGCATCCAGCGTGGACGGACTGCCCCAGTCCACCAGGCAGGCGTCATGCCCTGCTGCGGCCATATGGCGCAGCAAAGACCGGCGTTCGGACAGGTCCAGCACTTGGGGCGGATTGATGAGCGAGGGCACGAAAACGACCGGTGCGCGGCCATTATCAACGCCATAGCGCAGCAGCCGGGCGCTGCCTGCCTGTGCCATGCTGGCGGGGGCCGGTGGCGGGGCGGGGCGCTGCGCCTGTTGATAACGACGCAGGCCGATGAAGGCGCGTTTGCGTAGGTCAGCATCCCCCTCCGTTTCGCGCCATAAAATGTTGAGAAAAAGGGGTAAAGGCCGTGGCCCATGTTGCGGTGCGGCAACGCCCTGTGCTAATGAGGATTGTGCAGATGCGGGAGAGGTGTCCATGGCCAAATCTAAAACGGCTAATGAATCGGAGCCGGTGGTTATCAAGAAATACGCTAACCGGCGGCTTTATAACACCGAAACCTCCAGTTACATCACTCTTGATCTGTTGTCGCAGATGACGCGCGAGGGCCGCGAATTCACGGTCGTCGATGCCAAGAGCGGTGAGGACATCACCCATAATGTCCTGACCCAGATCATCATGGAAGAAGAACAGCGCGGCGAAAATATGCTGCCGGTCAATTTCTTGCGCCAGCTGATCTCCATGTATGGCGATTCGATGCAGTCGATGGTGCCGCAATATCTAGAAGCGTCGATGGACGCTTTCCGCAAGAACCAGTTGCAGTTTCAGGAAGCGATGCAGGGTGCGTTCGGTGGCGGCCCGCTGGCCGAGATCGCAAAGCGCAACATGCAGATGTTCGAGGCAGCGACCAGCGCGTTCAAGGGCGCAGGTGGCCTGATGCCGAACGTTCCGGGCATGGCGACTCCGGCTGAGGCGGAGAAGGATGACGAGATTGCCGTGTTGAAGGCGCAACTTGCCGCGCTCAACGCCAAGATAGACAAGCTGGGCTGACCCAATGGCGAAGGCCGACCGACTCGAACGACTGGACGTAAGGCGGGCCGAGCTGGAAGCCGAATATGACGCGGCGCTGATCGCGGCGTTGCACACCACTGCTGGCGGGGTGTGGGGGCTGTTCGACCACAAGCCCGACCGGCAGGCCCGCGCCAAGGCGGCACCAGTCGTTGCGGCGCTGGCTGAACTGGCAGCCGATATCGATGCTTTGCGCGATCAATTGGGGCTGGAGCCATTTGCGCTGCACCAGTCCTTCCTTGCGGCGCGCGGCCCGGTGGCGTCCGACGCGCCGGGCGAACCGAAGCAGGCCCGCGCCTGGCTTGAAAAACTGGGCGTTGCCGTCGGCTGAACGCCAATGTGCGTCGGGGGTGGACGGGGACGGCGCGCTTGGCCTATTGCGCGCCATCCATTCCCTACAGCAGGCAAGCCATTCCCGTGAAACACGCCCTTTCCGTCACCCGCGAGCAGGATTTCTCCGCTTGGTATCAGGCCGTCATTTCGGAGGCTGACCTGGCCGAAGAAAGCGGCGTGCGCGGCTGCATGGTCATCCGGCCGTGGGGCTATGGCATCTGGGAACGTATCCAGACCCTGCTCGACGCGCGGATCAAGGCGACGGGACATGAAAATTGCTATTTCCCGCTGTTCATTCCGCTGAGCTATTTCGAGAAGGAAGCCGAGCATGTCGACGGCTTTGCCAAGGAAATGGCGGTCGTCACCCATCACCGGCTGATCCAGAAGGACGGCAAGCTGGTCCCCGATCCCGAAGCGAAGCTGGAGGAACCGCTGGTCGTGCGCCCGACGTCGGAAACGGTGATCGGCGCGGCGTTCAGCCGCTGGGTCCAGTCGTGGCGCGACCTGCCCGTGCTGATCAACCAGTGGGCCAATGTCGTGCGCTGGGAAATGCGCACCCGCATGTTCCTGCGCACCACCGAATTTCTCTGGCAGGAAGGCCATACCGCCCACGCCACCGTCGATGAGGCGATGGAAGAGACGATGAAGATGCTGGAAGTCTATCGCAGCTTTGCCGAAGATTGCGTTGCCATGCCGGTGGTGGCTGGCGAGAAGCCGGAGAATGAACGCTTCCCCGGCGCGGTCGCCACTTACTCGATCGAAGCGATCATGCAGGACGGCAAGGCGTTGCAGGCGGGCACGTCGCATTTTTTGGGTACGACTTTCAGCCAGGCGCAGAATATCAAATATCAGAATGCCGAAGGGCAACAGGAGCTGGCGCAGACGACAAGCTGGGGCATGTCCACCCGGATGATCGGTGGCCTGATCATGGTCCATGGCGATGATGACGGTCTGCGCGTGCCGCCGCGCGTTGCGCCCTATCAGGTGGTCGTGGTGCCAATGCTGCGCGATACCGAAGAGGATGCGGCGATCGTCGATTACTGCGCCGATCTGGTGAGCCAGCTCAACGCGCTCGACGTGTTTCGTGAACCGGTGCGGGCGTTGCTCGATCGTCGCCCGGCCAAGGCGGCGACCAAGCGTTGGGGTTGGGTCAAGAAGGGTGCGCCGATCGTGATTGAAGTCGGCGGGCGCGATGTCGCGGGCGGCAATGTGTCGGTCATCCGTCGCGACCGGCTCTATCGGGCCGACGGCAAGCTTGACAGTCAGGTGGTGGCCAAGGGCGATTTCGTCGCCGGGGCGACGGCGATGCTGGAGGATGTGCAGGCGTCGCTATTCGCGGACGCCAAGGCGCGGCTAGACGGCCGCATCGACAAGTCGATCACCGACATAGATGCGCTGAAAACCTATTTCAACGCCAGCGCCAAGCCCGGCTGGGCGCTGGTGCAATGGGCCAAGCCGACCGGCGAGGCGCTGGAGAAGGTGGTGCAGTGGCTCAAGGGCGAGAAGCTGACGCTGCGCAATGTGCCCAACGATGCGGAGGCCGCTGACGGAACGTGTGTGTTTACGGGAGAGAAGGCGGTAGAGCGGGTGCTGGTGGGGCGGAGTTATTAAATCACCCTCCCGCTTGGGGGCGGGGTTAGGGGAGGGGATGTAAAGCGATCTCCACCCTTACATGCCCTCCCCCGACCCCTCCGTGAAGGGAGGGGAGGAAGTTAAGTTACAACACATATTTGCTCAGATCCGTGTCGTGGGCGATCGCGCTGAGCTGCTTCTCGACATAGGTGCGGTCGATCACCAGCGTTTCGCCGCGGCGGTCCTCTGCCTCGAAGCTCACATCCTCCAGTAGCTTTTCCATGACCGTCTGGAGACGGCGAGCACCGATATTTTCGACTTCGCTATTCACTTCGGCGGCGATGCGCGCAACCGCGCGGATGCCGTCGGTGGTCAGGTCGATCGTCACTTCCTCGGTCGCCAGCAGGGCGCGATATTGCGCCACAAGGCTGGCCTTGGTGTCGGAGAGGATCGCGACGAAATCCTCCTCGGTCAGCGCCTTCAGTTCGACACGGATCGGCAGGCGGCCCTGAAGTTCGGGCAGCAGGTCGCTGGGCTTGGCGACGTGGAAGGCACCGGACGCGATGAAGAGGATATGGTCGGTCTTGAGCGGGCCATATTTGGTGGACACCGTGGTGCCCTCAATCAATGGCAGCAGGTCGCGCTGCACGCCTTCGCGGCTGACCGATCCGCCGCGCACGTCACTGACAGCAATCTTGTCGATCTCGTCCAGGAATACGATGCCATTCTGCTCGGCGCTGGTGATGGCGACGCGGGCGACATCGTCCTGATCCAGGCGCTTGTCCTGCTCTTCCTCGACCAGCTTGTCCCATGCATCGGCGACGCGCATCTTGCGGCGCTTCTTCTGTTGCTGGCCGAACGCCTTGGACATCATGTCAGACAGGTTGATCATGCCGACCTGACCGCCCATGCCGGGGATTTCCATCGGCATGGAGGGGCTGTCGGCGACTTCCACCTCGACCTCGACCTCGTTCATCTGATGCTGCTCGATCTTCTGGCGGAAGGACAGCCGGGTGGCCTCGCTCGCCTCCTTGCCGGTGAGCGCGTCGAGCAGGCGGGCCATAGCGGCTTCGGATGCCGCTTCGCGCACGGCTTCGCGGCGGCGGTCCTTTTCCAGCCGTACGGCTTCCTCGACCAGATCGCGGACGATCTGTTCGACGTCGCGGCCGACATAGCCGACTTCGGTGAATTTGGTGGCTTCGACCTTGACGAAGGGCGCGTCGGCGAGTTTCGCCAGACGACGGCTGATCTCTGTCTTGCCGCAGCCGGTCGGCCCGATCATCAGGATATTCTTGGGCGTCACCTCATCCCGCAGGTCGTCGGGCAGATGCTGCCGCCGCCAGCGGTTGCGCAGGGCCACGGCAACGGCGCGCTTGGCGTCATGCTGGCCGATGATGTGGGCGTCGAGCGCGGCGACGATGGCTTTGGGGGTCAGATTGTCATTCATGTTGGTCCTTCTCCCCTCCCTTCAGGGAGGGGTCGGGGGAGGGGCTGTTACGGGATCGCCCTCACAGGCCCTCCCCTAACCCCTCCCGCAAGCGGGAGGGGAATTTTAAGCAGCGCTGTCCAGCGTTTCGATGGTCAGCTGATCGTTGGTGTAAACGCAGATGTCCGCCGCCACGGCCATGGCCTTGCGCGCCAAAGTCTCCGCGTCGCTCTCATAATCCATCAGCGCGCGGGCGGCGGCGAGGGCGAAGTTACCACCGGAACCGATCGCGGCCACGCCGTTCACCGGCTCCAGCACATCGCCATTGCCGGTCAGGATCAATGTGACATCCTTGTCCGCGACAATCATCATCGCTTCCAGATTGCGCAGATATTTGTCGGTGCGCCAATCCTTGGCCAGTTCGACCGCCGAGCGCATCAGCTGGCCATTATGACGTTCAAGCTTGGCCTCCAGCCGCTCGAACAGGGTGAAGGCGTCGGCGGTGGCTCCGGCAAAGCCGCCGATGACGCTGCCGTCATGCAGGCGGCGGACCTTGCGGGCGTTGGGCTTCATCACCGTCTGGCCCATGGAAACCTGACCGTCGCCGGCAACGACGACCTTTCCATTCTTGCGCACAGACATGATGGTGGTGCCATGCCAGACCGGCATGGCGCTGCTGTTATGGTCGTTCATGGGGCGGCATATGGGACGCTGTGCCGCTTGGCGCAAGTCGGCTCGGCAAACGATGAAGCGTTGCATTTTGGCGACAATATTCTGACAATCTGTTCATGAACAAATGTCGATCAATTGACATTGTGCATTGCACCACCAATCATGAGCGTCCGAATTTACGGGGAGGACTCGCATGACTCTCAAGGCCAGGGCACAGGAAAAGGTCGAGCGCGCGGGCATATCCAACTATAGTTTCGATCATGATGACGTGCTGGTGATGTGCGGCGTGCGCTATACGATCGAAGCCTGCAACTGTGGCGAACCGGAATGTGACGGCGTTCGACTGCGGAAAAATGCAACAGCCATCGGGCGCGTGTTGCAATAATTCACCAATAGTTGGTCAGCGCATCGCGTCTTTCCCGGCGCGGCCGACAGATTCGATATCGCGGCCCACGCCCTGCACCGTGTTGCAGGCGGCCAGCGTAGCCAATATCATCAGAAACAGCGCTTTTCGCATTAATCCCTCACTCCATATATGCGGCGACCGCTTTTAAGCCCGCCGGCACGCAGGTGCAAAGGGGCAATTTCCGGGACGGCGTTCCCCCACGCTTGACAGCGCGCGCCAGCGATGCCAATGGCCGCCTCCTCCTTAAGGGGGCGCGTAGCTCAGTGGTAGAGCACACCCTTCACACGGGTGGGGTCGCAGGTTCAATCCCTGCCGCGCCCACCATGGCTTGGCGCCATGGTCAGGACAGATTATTTCCCTCCATTGATCTTTTCAGTCTCATCGCGCTAAGATTTGGCCTTGATCCGGCGTCGCGTGCGGTCGCTGGCCTGAAAGGATATCGATGCCTCCCTATCTGAAATCCGGCGCAGCCCTTGGCGCGCTGCTTGCGCTGTCTGCTCTGCCTGTCATGGCGCAGGAGAAGCTGACGCTCGAACGGGTTTTCGCCAGTCCCGACCTTGCCGGACCGCAGCCGCGCGCGCTCAAATTGTCGCCGGACGGATCGCTCGTCACCCTGCTCAAGCCGCGCGCGGACGAGAAGGAACGGCTCGACCTGTGGGCGATCGACACGCGCACCGGCCAGCAGCGGATGCTGGTCGATTCGCGCAAGACAGGCAGTGGTGCGGCCCTGTCCGAAGCGGAAAAGATGCAGCGCGAGCGCGACCGGTCCGTCGCGGGCAGCAGCGGCATTACCAGCTATGACTGGTCGCCCGATGGCAAGTCCATCCTGGTGCCGGTCGATGGCGACCTCTATCTCGCCGCGCTGGACGGCAAGGTGCGGCGGCTGACCGACACGCCCGATGGTGAACTCAACGGCGTGGTCAGTCCCAAGGGCGGCTTCGTGTCCTTCGTGCGCGGCGGTAATTTGTTCGTGCAGCCGATCGGTGGCGCGGAACGGCAAGTAACGCAGGGGGCCAGCGATACAATAAGCTGGGGCGTGGCGGAATTTGTCGCGCAGGAAGAAATGGACCGGCGCACCGGCTATTGGTGGTCGCCCGATGACGCCCTGATCGCGGTCGCGCGGGTGGATGAAAGCCCGGTCGGTATCGTCACTCGCACCGCGATCGGCGGGGAGGGAACGAAGGTCTATCAGCAGCGCTATCCCGCCGCCGGGACGCCCAACGCCATCGTTGACCTTTACGTCATGAAACCGGACGGGTCGGGACAGGTGAAGGTCGATCTGGGACCGGACAGCGACATCTATCTGGCGCGGGTCGACTGGGCGAAGGATGGCCGCACGCTCTATGTCCAGCGCGAGATGCGCGACCAGAAGCGGCTCGATCTGCTGGCGGTCGATCCCGCGACCGGCAAGGCGAAACTGGTCCTGAGCGAAACAGCCAAAAGCTGGATCAACCTCAGCGACAATTTCCACCCCTTGTCGGGCGGCGATTTCCTCTGGTGGTCGGAAAAGAGCGGTCATGGCCATCTCTACCGGGTGCATGGCGACAAGTGGACGGCGCTGACCAGCGGCGACTGGGAGGTCAAGACGCTGGTGGCAGTCGATGAAAAAGCGGGGCTGGCCTATTTCACCGGCAATCGCGAAACGCCGCTGGAGCAGCAACTCTACAGCGCGCCGATCACCCGCCCTGCCGCGCCGCGCCAGATCACGACCAGCGGCTGGTGGAATGATGCGGTGATGGATGGCGCGGCCAGCCGTATCGTCATCACCCGCCAGAATAGCGATCAGCCCAAGCAGGTCTATCTGGCCGACAGTGCGGGCAAGCAGTTGCAATGGCTGTCGGAAAACGCGCTGAAGGGCGATCATCCCTATGCGCCCTATCTGGCGAGCCATGTCAAAACCCGCTTCGGCACGATCCAGGCGAAGGACGGCACGACGCTTTATAGCAGGATCATGACCCCGCCGATCGAGCCGGGCAAACGCTATCCAGTGTTCATGATCCATTATGGTGGGCCGGGTGGCGGGCGGCAGGTCACCAACACATGGTCCGGCGCGCTCAACCAATATCTGGTCGACCGGGGCTGGATCGTCTTTGCGGTGGACAATCGCGGAACGCCCGATCGTGGCAAGGCGTTCGAGGATCATCTCTATCGTGCCATGGGGACTGTCGAGGTGGAGGACCAGTTGGCGGGCGTCGATTGGCTGAAAGCCCAGCCTTTCGTCGATCCCCAGCGGATCGCGACCTATGGCTGGTCCTATGGTGGCTATATGTCATTGAAGCTGCTGGAGAAGGCACCGGGCATATTCGCGGCGGCGGTTGCGGGTGCGCCGGTGACCAAGTGGGAATTGTACGACACCCATTATACCGAACGCTATCTGGGACAGCCACAGGACAAGCCCAGCGCCTATCCGGCATCGGGTGCGATCGAGGAGGCGGTGAAGATCAGCGATCCGTTGCTGCTGGTTCATGGCATGTCCGACGATAATGTCGTGTTCGACAATGCCACCGCGCTGATGGCGAAGATGCAAGGCGGGGCGGTGCCGTTCGAGATGATGGCCTATCCGGGTCAGACCCACCGCGTCGGCGGTCCGGGGATCAGTGTCCATCTGTGGCGCACGATCGAGGACTTCCTGGCGCGGCGCGGGGTGTCGCCCGACGCAGCCACGCCATAAGCGACAAGGGCGTTGCCGCATTCTGGCAACGTCCAGCGTCAAAAGCTGGACTTTTGCGCAACAAAGGGCTTGCCACTGGACAAATGGCGCAACGCCGCTATGGCGCGCACTCCGCAATATCTGCATCGGAGTGGAGTGTTCAGTCATGGGTTACAGGGTCGTCGTCGTAGGTGCCACCGGGAATGTGGGCCGCGAAATGCTGACCATTCTCGCCGAGCGCGAGTTCCCGATTGACGAGATCGCCGCGGTCGCATCGTCGCGCTCGCAGGGGCTGACCGTTGATTTCGGTGAAACCGGCAAGACGATCAAATGCCAGAGCATCGAACATTTCGACTTTACCGGCTGGGACATCGCCCTGTTCGCTGCGGGCAGCGGCCCGACGGCTGAATATGCGCCCAAGGCGGCGGCGGCCGGCTGCGTCGTGATCGACAACAGCTCGCTCTATCGCATGGACCCGGACGTGCCGTTGATCGTGCCCGAAGTGAACCCGGACGCGATCGACGGCTACACAAAGAAGAACATCATCGCCAACCCCAACTGCTCGACCGCGCAGATGGTCGTCGCGTTGAAGCCGCTGCATGACGCCGCGATCATCAAGCGCGTCGTCGTCGCCACCTATCAGTCGGTGTCCGGCGCGGGCAAGGCGGGGATGGACGAGCTTTTCGAGCAGTCGCGCAACATCTTCGTGGGCGATCCGGCCGAAGCGAAGAAGTTCACCAAGCAGATCGCCTTCAACGTGATCCCGCACATCGACGTTTTCCTGGACGATGGTTCGACCAAGGAAGAATGGAAGATGGTCGCGGAAACCAAGAAGATCCTCGATCCCAAGATCAAGCTGACCGCGACCTGCGTGCGCGTGCCGGTGTTCGTGGGCCATAGCGAAGCGATCAACATCGAGTTCGAGAAGGAAATCAGCGCCAAGGAAGCGCAGGACATCCTGCGTGAAGCCCCCGGCATCATGCTGGTCGATAAGCGCGAGGATGGCGGTTACATCACCCCCATCGAATGCGTCGGCGACTTCGCGACCTTCATCAGCCGCGTGCGTGAGGACCCGACCGTCGACAGCGGCATCTCACTCTGGTGCGTCAGCGACAATCTGCGCAAGGGCGCAGCGCTGAACGCGGTGCAGATCGCCGAACTGCTGGGCCGTCGCCACCTCAAGAAGGGCTGATGGCCCGATGATTTCCGGCGCTGCCGCTGTCTGGAACGCTCTTCCAGTGCTGCAGCGCCGGATGATCCTGTCTCTGGCCGTTGCGATCGGCCTTGCCAATATCGCGCAGCCCTATCCCGACCTGGCCCCGCTGCAACATGGGCCGACCATCGCGTTGCTGATCGCTGCGCCATGGCTGTTGCGGCGCTGGCCACTTTCCAACGGCGCGACAGGCTGCATCTGGCTTTTCCTTTTGCTCCATACGCTGGGCGCACGATGGATATATTCCTATGTGCCTTATGATGATTGGGCGCGGGCGCTGGTCGGACATGACCTGTCCTGGCTTCTCGGCACATCGCGCAATGGCTATGACCGGCTGGTCCATTTCGCTTTCGGCGCTTTGCTGACGATGCCGCTGGCGCAGAGCGCGCATCGCTTCGGGGGATTGCGCCATGGCTGGAGCCTTGCCTTCGCCTTGGCTGCCGTCGGGCTTGGCAGCGCGCTCTACGAAATATTCGAGTGGCTGCTGACGCTTCTGGCGGCGGGCGAGACGGCGGACTATTATAATGGTCAGCAGGGCGACGTCTGGGACGCGCAAAAGGATATGGCCGCCGCGCAGCTGGGCAGCCTGATCGCCATGATCGCACTCTTGCGCCATCGCCGCTGACGCCATATCGGCTAGCGGCCTCCGCTGTGAAAGGATTTGCGCCCATGACCGACCTGCCGATCGAACGCCATGAGATCAAAGGTTTCGATGGCCTGCCGATCGCGGTGCATGTGGTGGGGGAAGGTCGGGATCTGGTGCTGATCCATGGCTATTTCTCCAACGCCTTCACCAACTGGATACGCTATGGCCATGCCGCGCGGCTGGTGGAGGCTGGTTTCCGCCTGATCATGCCCGACCTGCGCGGCCATGGGGAAAGCGGGAAGCCACACGATATCGCCGCCTATCCGCCCGATGCGCTGACCGATGACGGGCTGGCGCTGATCAAGCAAATGGGGCTGAACGACTATGATCTGGGTGGCTATTCGCTTGGCGCGCGGACGACGATGCGGATGCTCGCGCGCGGAGCCAGCCCAAGGCGGGTGATCCTGGCGGGCATGGGCTTGCGCGGACTGGTACAGACGCTCGACAATGGCGGCTATTACCGCAATGTGCTGACCAACCTCGGCACGTTCGAGCGCGGCACGTCGGAATGGATGACGGAGGCCTTCCTCAAGACCACCAAGGGCGATCCGGTGGCCATGCTGCACATCCTCAACACCTTCGTCGATACGCCGCGCGACACGATCGCCGCGATCCAGCAGCCGACCGAGATCATCTGCGGCGCGGATGACCGGGATAATGGCGTGGCGCAGGAATTGGCCGACCTGCTGCCCAATGGCCGCTATGTCGAGATACCGGGCAATCATATGAATGCCGTCACGCGCAAGGAATTGGGGCAGGCGATGGTCGATTTCCTGACGGCTTGACTGTATCGCCCGGCCAAGTCACCTTCCCTTCATAAGCCTATGAGGGGAGTTCCCATGAAAATCGCCATCTCGCTCGCTGCGCTTGCGGCCGCGCTCATTGCATCGCCCGTCCTTGCCCAGCAGACGCCAGCGCCAACCGTAACGGAGGCCGAAGCCTTCCTTGCCAAGGCGGAAAAGGCGATGTTTGATCATTCGTTGATCTCCAGCCGCGCCGACTGGGTCAACTCGACCTATCTGAGCGATGATAGCGATGCGGTCGCCGCCTATTTCGGCGCAATCCGCACGTCGATGAATGTCGATTATGCGCTGGAAGCGGCCAAATATGCCACCGCGACGGGCCTGTCCGTTGAAACGAAGCGTCGACTGGATCTGCTGCGCACGGCGCTGACCTTGCCCGCGCCGACTGCGCCGGGCGCGGCGCAGGAACTGAATGATCTCGCGACCCGGCTCCAGTCGGCCTATGGCAAGGGCAAGGGGACGCTGAAAGGTCAGCCGATCAATGGCAGCGACATTGAAGAGCAGATGGGCAATAACCGCAACCCCGAAGAGCTGAAGGAAATGTGGGTCAGCTGGCACGACAATGTGGGCGCGCCGATGCGCGGCGATTATGCCAAGCTGGTCGACATTGCCAATGCCGGGGCCAAGGAGCTGGGTTTTGCCGATACAGGCGCTATGTGGCGGTCCAAATATGACATGCCCGCCGATGATTTCGCCAAGCTGACCGACAAGATCTGGGCAGAGGTCAAGCCGCTCTACGACCAGCTTCATTGCTATACCCGCGCCAAGCTGAATGAAAAATATGGCGACGCGGTGCAGCCTGCATCCGGCCCGATCCGCGCCGATCTGCTGGGCAATATGTGGGCGCAATCCTGGGGCAATATCTATGATGTCGTGGCCCCCAAGGGCGCGGGCGATCTGGGTTATGATGTTGGCGAATTATTGAAGGCCAAGGGCTATGTCGAAACCCGCCCCGGTCAGGTCGATACGCCCGATACCCCCGAACAGCAGCGACGCGGCTATTGGGAAAAGCAGATGTTCAAGATTGGTGAGGGCTTTTATTCCTCGCTTGGCTTTGCGCCGCTGCCGGCGACCTTCTGGGATCGCACCCAGTTCATCAAGCCGCTCGACCGCGAAGTCGTCTGCCATGCGTCGGCCTGGGATCTGGACAATAAGGACGACATACGGGTCAAGATGTGCACGAAGGTCAATAGCGACGACTTCGTGACTATCCATCATGAGCTGGGCCATAATTATTATCAGCGCGCCTACCAGAAACAGAAGCCGCTGTATCTGGACGGGGCAAATGACGGGTTCCACGAAGCGATCGGCGATTTCGTCGCGCTGTCGATCACGCCCGACTATTTGGTGAAGATCGGCCTGCTCGACGCCGCCAAGGTGCCGGGACCGGACAAGGATATCGGCCTGCTGCTGCGGCAGGCGATGGACAAGGTGGCTTTCCTGCCGTTCGGCCTACTGGTCGACAAGTGGCGCTGGGGGGTGTTCAACGGCACTATTCCCCAGAGTCAGTATGAAAAGGGCTGGACCGACCTGCGCCGCCAGTATCAGGGCATCGTCCCGCCCGTGTCCCGTGATGAAACGAAGTTCGACGCAGGCGCCAAGTTCCATATTCCGGGCAATACGCCCTATACCCGCTATTTCCTGGCGGGCATTTTGCAACAGCAATTCTATGAAGCGGCCTGCAAGCAATCGGGCTGGAAGGGGCCGCTGCATCGCTGTTCTTTCTATGGAAACAAAGCGGTAGGGGCGAAACTTAACGCTATGCTGGAAATGGGCGCATCCAAACCCTGGCCCGATGCATTGCAGGCCTTCACTGGCACGCGCGAGATTTCGGGCAAGGCGATGACCGCCTATTTCGCGCCGTTGCAGAAATGGCTGGTCCAGCAGAATAAGGGCAAGTCATGCGGCTGGTAATCGTCAAGTAAATTTACTAAAGGCCCGGCGCATGGACCCGGCGATCATCATTATTGCTTTGCTCTTCTTCACCAGCGTCATCATGGCGCTGGCGATGGGGGTGGCGTGGTTACACTTTGGACGCCAGCGTCATGTGTTGAGCTGGGCGCTCTCCTATAGTGCTGCGATGATGCAATGGATCGCCAATGCCGGTGGTATTGTCTTGAAAAGCGGCCCGTTGATGGCGCTCGCCGCGAGTTGCATCGTCGTCAGCGGTACATTGGTGGTCGTAGGCGTGCGTCAGCGGTCGGGGCAAAGCGTGCCATGGCGATTGATGATCGCCGCAGGATCGGTTGTGGCCGTCGGCGGCATCTATGCGGCCATGATCCAAGACCGGTCCCTTCAGGGCATGATCGTGCCCGGCTATGTCGGCATATTGATGCTCTGTTCGGCTGCTTCGCTCTGGCCGCGCGAACGGCGGTTCAACGCGCCGGAAATGGCATTTTTCATCATGTTCCTGATGTTCGCGCTGTTCCAGTCGTCGCTGGCGATCAGCGCCGCTGCCGATCTGGGGCGGGCACCGGGGGCGGGACTGGTGGCCTATCGCGCCATATTGGGCCTGGGCCTGCCGTCCATCTATGTCGGCACGGGCGTAGCGGCCGTCATGGTGGTGGCGGGTGATCTGGCGCACCAGTTGCGACGGCAGATGCGGCATGATCCGCTGACCAATGTTCTCAACCGACGCGGGCTGGATGAGGCGGCAGTGCGCGCCATCGCCAATGCCCGCCGCTACGATCGGCCGCTGGCGCTGGTGGTGTGCGATCTTGACGGGTTCAAGGCGCTGAATGACGGCCATGGCCATATCACCGGGGACGCCGCATTGCGCGGCTTTGCCCAGTTGCTGACCAGCGCGGTGCGCCGCGGCGACATTGTGGCGCGCATGGGCGGCGACGAGTTCGGCCTGTTGCTGGTCGAGACGAACGCGGCTGCCGCCGCTGACGTGATGGAGCGGGTGCGCGCGGAGATTGGCTGCCTGATCCTGCCCAGCGCCCCGCGCGCGCACCTGCGCGCCAGCTTTGGTGTGGCGGAATTGCAGGCGGGCGACGAACAACTTGATGATCTGGTCGCCCGCGCTGACGCTGCCCTTTACGACGCCAAGCGCGACGGCAAGGACCGGGTCGCTATCTGGCGCAACGCTGCCTGATTATCTGAATGGGGGTTCGTTGAACGCGCGCAGCTTGCGACTATGCAGTTTCGCGCCCCCTTCACGCAGCAATTCGCAGGTCATCAGCCCGACGCGCAAATGGCTGGCAATCGCTTCCTCATAGAAGCGGTTGGCCTGGCCCGGCAGTTTCAGTTCGCCATGAATAGGCTTGTCGGACACGCACAGCAATGTGCCGTAGGGAACGCGGAACCGATAGCCCTGCGCCGCGATGGTCGCTGATTCCATGTCGATCCCGACCGCGCGCGACAGGCTGAAGCGCAGGGCGGAACTGGAATAGCGCAATTCCCAGTTGCGATCGTCGGTGGTGACCACGGTGCCGGTGCGCAGGCGACGCTTGAAATCCTCCGGGTCACGGCCGCCCAGCACGGCTTCGGCCGCCTGCGCCATCGCCACCTGCACTTCGGCGATTGCCGGGACCGGGATTTCGGGCGGGAGCATGGCGTCCAGCACCTTGTCATCGCGCAGATAGGCGTGGGCCAGCACATAGTCGCCGATCCGCTGGCTGGGCCGCAGGCCGCCGCAATGGCCGATCATCAGCCAGGCTTCGGGGCGCAGGACCGCCAGATGATCGCAGATCGTCTTGGCATTGGATGGGCCGACACCGATATTGACTAGCGTGATGCCGCTGCCGTCGGGCGCAATCAGATGATAGGCCGGCATCTGATGCCTGCGCCAGGCGCTGTCCGCTATCATGCGCGCAGGATCGGCGGTTTCGGGGGTCACATAGACGCCGCCAGCACCCGACAGGGCAGTGAAGCGGCTGCCCTCCCGCTGCAATTCCGCGCAGGCCCAGGCGACAAATTCATCCACATAGCGGTGATAGTTGGTGAACAGGATGTAGCTTTGCACATGCTCGGCTGGCGTACCGGTATAATGTTTGAGGCGCGCGAGCGAAAAGTCCGTGCGCAGCCCGTCGAACAGCGCCAGCGGCCGCTCACCATCCGCATCGGGCATGAAGAGGCCATCGGCAATCTCGTCGCCAATCTCGGCCAGTTCTGTGGCGGGGAAGTATCGCGCCAGTTCGGTCGGCGGTGTGCCGTCGAGCGCCCCCATGTCCAGACCGTCCAGCACATAGGGGAATGGGATTTGCTGATGGCTCAGCCCGGTTTCGACCTCCACCCCATAATCGCGGACGAGCAGGTCGATCTGTTCTGCGAGATAGTCGCCGAACATCGCGGGTCGGGTGACGGTGGTGACGTAGCGGCCGGGCTTGGACAGGCGGGCGAAGGAACGACCGGGCGGCGGCGCGGCGCTGTCCCCATGATAGATGATGCGTAATTCGGGATAGCAGAAGCGCTGGTCCTGCCGCGCTTGCGGCGGCGGTATGCTGCCATCGCGGCCATAGGCGCGCATGGCGTCGCGTAATGTGTCGATGGATGTCTGATAGAGGCGGTCCAGTTGCGCGACCGTTGCGCTGCCGATGCTTTGTGTCATCGCCCCCTGTTAACGCAGTTGCATGACGGAGGAAAGTCGGCGCGCGATCAAAAGCGCGCGCCGTACTTTTCAATCAGAGCTGGCCCAGCATATGGTCGGCCGACGACAGCTTGAAGTCGCCGGGGGCTTCGACATTCAGTTCGGTAACGACGCCGTCCTTAACGATCATCGAGAAACGCTGGCCGCGCTGGCCAAGGCCAAATTTACTGCCGTCCATGGTCAGGCCCACGGCCTGCGCGAAATCGCCATTGCCATCGGCCAGCATCGTCACCTTGCCATCGGCACCCGCCGATTTGCCCCATGCGCCCATGACGAATGCGTCGTTGACGGCGGTGCAGGCGATTTCATCGACGCCCTTGTCCTTGAGCGCATCGGCCTTGTCGATGAAGCCGGGCAGATGCTTGGCCGAGCAGGTCGGCGTGAATGCGCCGGGAACGGAAAAAACCGCAATCGTCCGACCAGCGAAATATTCCTCCGACGCCACGGCCTGCGGGCCGTCCTCGGTCATTTTCGTGAACGTCGTGCTGGGAAGGCGGTCGCCCTTGGCAATGGTCATCATCATTCTCCTGAAACTGACGATGGCGCAGGTCGTTGCTGCCGGACGCACTGTCAAGAGCCGGGACGGAATATGCCGCGTGATCCTTGGCATCATCCAGTGTTTGTCTATATTCCGATGATGGACCAGACGACATTCTTTGGCGGGCATTTCCTGCTCGCGCTTCCCGGCATGGCTGACCTGCGCTTCGATCATAGCGTAGTCGCGCTATGCGTCCACGATGCCGAAGGGGCGATGGGCATTGCGGTAGGGGAGGAGATGGAGGGGGTGAGCCTGCATGGCCTGCTCGACAGCTTCGACATTGACGGCAGCGCGATTCCCGACCGGCCCGTGCTGCGCGGTGGTCCGGTCGAGCCGAGGCGTGGGTTCGTACTCCATTCGCTCGACTGGTCGGGTCAGGATATGGTGCAGGTGGGCGGGCAATGGGGTTTGTCCGGCTCGCTCGACATTTTGAAGGCGATTGCGAAGGGGCGCGGGCCAAGCCGCTACCTCGTAGCGCTGGGCTATGCCGGATGGGGCGCAGGGCAGCTGGAGCGGGAGATGACGGGCGACAGTTGGTTCCTGGCACCGGGCAATGCCGATCTGCTGTTCGATGTGCCGACCAACCGCAAATGGGCAGCGTCCTATGCGGCAGCCGGCGTAGATTCGTCCCATCTGGTACCTGGGGCAGGATCGGCCTGACGCAGGTTTCGATCGGCCATCAGGGCTAGTACATAAAGAAATCTTTATATTGAGTTGCCACGGGCGGCGACGGTTGGTAAAGCGCTTGCCATCGCCGCCGCCCGGACTTTTCCAGCGGTACAGGCATAATTTCAAGTTTACGGAGACACGACCGTGGCCACCGCTTCCGCCACCCTGGCGCAGGATTATGTGATCGCCGATATCGCCCTGGCCGATTTCGGCCGCAAGGAAATGGATATCGCCGAAACCGAAATGCCGGGCCTGATGGCCCTGCGCGCGGAATTCGGCCCGTCGCAGCCGTTGAAAGGCGCGCGCATCACCGGATCGCTCCACATGACGATCCAGACCGCCGTGCTGATCGAAACGCTGACTGCACTGGGCGCACAGGTCCGCTGGGCGACCTGCAACATCTATTCCACGCAGGACCATGCCGCCGCCGCCATCGCCGCATCCGGTGTACCGGTATTTGCCATCAAGGGCGAGACGCTCCAGGAATATTGGGACTATGTCGAGCGCATCTTCGACTGGCACAATGATCCGTCAGGCGTCTGCAACATGATCCTGGACGATGGTGGCGACGCCACCATGTTCGCGCTGTGGGGCGCGCGGGTCGAGGCCGGTGAAGAATTGTTCACGCCCTCGAACGAGGAAGAGGAAATCTTCTGTTCGGTGCTCAGGCGCGTACTGGCCGAACGTCCCGGTTTCCTGACCAAGACGGTCGCAGCAATCAAGGGCGTGTCGGAAGAAACCACCACCGGCGTTCATCGCCTGTATGAGCTGGCCAAGAAGGGCAAGCTGCCTTTCCCCGCGATCAACGTGAACGACAGCGTCACCAAGTCGAAGTTCGACAATCTTTATGGCTGCAAGGAATCGCTGGTGGACGCGATCCGTCGCGGCACCGACGTGATGCTGGCCGGCAAGGTCGCCTGCGTCGCCGGTTTTGGTGACGTCGGCAAGGGGTCTGCCGCTTCGCTCCGCAATGGCGGCGCGCGCGTGCTGGTGACCGAAGTCGATCCGATCTGCGCGTTGCAGGCGGCGATGGAAGGCTATGAAGTCGTAACGATGGAAGAGGCCGCGCCGCGCGCCGACATTTTCGTCACCGCGACCGGCAATGAAGGCGTGCTGACCGTCGATCATATGCGCGCGATGAAGAATATGGCGATCGTGTCGAACATCGGCCATTTCGACAGCGAGATCGAAATTGCTGGCCTGGCCAACATGAAGTGGACCGAGATCAAGCCGCAGGTGGACGAGGTTGAGTTCCCCGACGGCAAGAAGATCATCGTCCTGTCGAAGGGCCGTCTGGTCAATCTGGGGAACGCCACTGGCCACCCCAGCTTCGTCATGTCGGCCAGCTTCACCAACCAGACGCTGGCACAGATCGAACTTTGGACCAAGAGCGAGCAATATGGTAACGACGTCTATGTCCTGCCCAAGCATCTGGACGAGAAGGTCGCCGAACTGCATCTGGAAAAGCTGGGCGTGAAGCTCACCAAGCTGAGCCAGCGCCAAGCCGATTATATCGGCGTTCCGGTCGAAGGTCCGTTCAAACCCGACCATTACCGCTACTGATCTGGCAAGAGGGGGAGGGCGCTGCCTTCCCCCTTTTCCGTTGATCCTCTTCATCGGCAAGGGCAATTCTTTGCATCGCCCGCTTCCCGCTGCGCCCGACTTGCGTTAGTCCGGGTGCGATTATGGACAGCGACAGGCAGGTTCGGCTGAAATGGGAGCAGAGGGCGCAATGACGCTGACCCCCATCGCCGCGATCATATTGGGTATCTTGCTGGCCCTGTGGCTCGGTGGAGCCGTGTGGGCGCTTGTCACCGGTCAACGGATGCGCCGCGAAGGGATGCAAGCGCAGGGCAAGCTTGATCGCCTTGCCATGTTGCTCGCCTCGGCGCCTGCCGCGCCGGTGGTGATCCATCCTGATGGCAGACTGGAGGCCGCCGACCGCCTTGCCAAATGGCTGGGTAAGCCTCGCGTCCCTACCTTTTCGTCTGAACTGACCGCCGCCGATGGGGGACTGGAACCGGAAGATGCCGCCACGCTGGCGCGCGAGATCGCGTCGGCGCAAAAGGCGGGCAAGAGCTTTGCCCTGCCGGTGCGCGGTGTCGGATCGTCGCGCCTGTTGCTGGTACGCGGCGCGCCCGCCGCGCCCGGTCTGGCATCCAACGGCGGCGTCGTGCTGTGGATTTTCGACGCGACCGACAGCCAGTCTGAAATACAGGCGCTCAAAGGCCAGGTCGACCAGTTGCGCGACGCGCTGGAGGCTTTGGCGGGGCTGGTCGAGGCCGCGCCCTTCCCGATGTGGCACCGCACCCCCGACCTGCGCCTGAGCCTGGTCAATAGCGCCTATGTCCGCGCGGTGGATGGCACGGATGCGCGCGAAGTGATCGGCAGCGGGGTCGAACTGGTCGAGCCGGTCAGTGGCCTGACGCCGCAAGCTGCCGCTGCCGATGCGTTGGCGCGCGGCGAACCGGTCGAGCGTATGGTGCCTGCCACGATCGACGGCGAACGCCGCACCATGCGCGTGGTCGATGTGCCGCTGGGGGAGGCCGGGGTGGCGGGCTACGCTGTCGACCAGCATGAACTGGAACAGGCGCGGGTCGAGCATCGCCGCCTGGAGGCCGCCCAGCGCGACCTGCTCGATCGCCTGTCCGCTGGTGTCGCCCGATTTGGTCCCGACCGGGCGCTGCGTTTCTGGAACCAGCCTTTCATCAGCCTGTTTGCCCTGCATCAGGAGCAACTGGCCGACGCCCCATTGTTCGAGCGGGTGCTGGATGAAATGCGCGACGCCCGCCGCCTGCCCGAACATCGCGACTTTCCCGCCTGGCGCGGGGAACGGCGCGACTGGTTCCTGTCACCCGATCCGGTCGAGGAAAACTGGCTGTTGCAGGACGGCACTCATTTGCGCGTCTATGCCCAACCGCTGCCCGATGGCGGGTTGCTGCTGATTTTCGAGGATCGTACCGAGCAGGTACAGCTATCGAGCGCGCGTGACACGCTGCTGCGGGTGCGGACGGCGACGTTCGACAATTTGTTCGAGTCAATCGGTGTCTTTTCCTCCGACGGCCGACTTCAAATGTGGAACAGCCGGTTCCGAACCGTCTGGGGCGCGGATGAGGAAATGCTGGCGACCCATCCGCGTATCGACGATCTGATGCGCGCGGTGCAGGAGCGGCTGGCCAAGCCGCAACAATCCAATCTGGTGCGCGAACTGGTGCGCGCTGCGACGGTGGAGCGCAAGCAGCGGATCGGTCATGTCGGTTTTGCCGACGGGCGCATCTTTGAATTTGCCGCTATTCCGCTGCCCGATGGCAATGCGCTGTTCACCATGCTCGACGTCACCGACAGTCGCCGGGTGGAACAGGTGCTGCGGGACCGCAATGTGGCGCTGGAGCAAGCCGATGAGGTCAAGACCGCCTTCGTGACCAATATGAGCTATGAATTGCGCACTCCGCTGACCACGATCGCCGGCTTCGCCGAGATGATGAGCGCAGGCTATGCCGGGGAATTGAGCGCTTCGGCCAAGGAGTATGTCGACGGCATCCTGCAAAGCACCGGTCGCCTGTCGATGCTGATCGACAATGTGCTGGACCTGACGCAGGGCGAGGCCGGAACCTTGCCCATCGACCGTGCGCCTGTCGACCTGGCGGCCGTCGCCCGCGCGAGCGCCGATCGCGTCCGCGCCGATGCGAACGCGAAGGGGATCGATCTGGCGGTGACGATAGAGGCCAGTCTGGGTCAGGTGCAGGGCGACGCCCGCCGGATCGGCCAGGCGATCGACCATTTGCTGGAAAATGCGGTCCGCTATTGCGGCAAGAGCGCGCGCGTCCTGCTGCATGGCGACGGCGGGGCGGATCGGGCGCGGATCGTCATTTCCGACAATGGGCCGGGCATCCCCGCCGCCCAGCAGAAACTGCTGTTCGATCCCGCCGCACGCGCCGGACAGGCGCGTACCGGGGGCAAGGCCGGGATCGGCCTGCCTCTGGCCCGCCAACTGGCGCAGGCGCATGGCGGCACGCTGGAACTGGTATCGCAGACCGGGCAGGGGACGATGGTGGTGATTGAGCTGCCCCGTGGCTGAGGCAACGGTGCATCTGGCCGATGAAGCGGCGATGCTGGACCTTGGCAAGTCGATCGCCGGCCATGTGCGAATCGGCGATGTGATCGCGCTGGAAGGCGGGCTTGGTGCGGGCAAGACGACGCTGGCGCGCGGCATATTGGAAGCGCTGGGGCTGGCGGGCGAGGCGCCCAGTCCGAGCTTTGCCATCGTCCAGCCCTATGACGTGCCCGAAGTGCGGCTGCCAGTGGCCCATGTCGATCTCTACCGGCTCGATACGCCGCAGGATACCGAGGAACTGGCGCTGGGGGACTATCTGATGGACAGTTTGCTGATCGTCGAATGGCCCGACCGGCTGGGATCGCGGCTCTGGTCCCATGCGTTGCGTTTGAGCATCGCGATGGAGGCGGATGGCGCTCGGCGCTTGACAGCGGACGTGCCCGACGCTTGGACGGATCGATGGTCACAGATATGATCCCCCCCGCCGCCGCGCCCGCTTTCCTTGGCCAAGCCGGATGGGGCGATGCCGCCATCGTGCCGCTGGCCGGAGACGCATCCTTCCGCCGCTATTTTCGCGTCATCGACGGCGGACGCCGCGCGGTACTGATGGACGCGCCGCCGCCGCATGAAGATCCCCGACCGTTCATTGCCATTGCCGAACATTTGCTGGCGGACGGTTTTGCCGCGCCGCAGATTTTGGCGCGCGATCTGGAGCAGGGGCTGGTCCTGATCGAGGATTTCGGCGACCTGCGGGTCAAGGAACATGTTGACGATCAGCCGGATGCGGAACTGGCGGTCTATGGCCGCGCCATCGACCTGCTGGCCGACCTGCACCGCCTGCCCGCCGCGCCGGTGCCGCCCTATGATCGCGCAGTCTATCAGCGCGAAGTCGGGTTGTTGACGCAATGGTATTGCCGGGCGATCGGCCTGCCTGTGGATGAGGACGCCTATGTCGCGGCGTGGGACGCGGTGCTGCCGATCGTGGAGCAATCCGCCAGCCCGACCGTCACTGTGCTGCGCGACTATCATGCTGAGAATATCATGCTGATCGACCGGGCGACATCCCACGGGCTTGGCCTGCTCGATTTTCAGGACGCGCTGGCCGGGCATCCCGCCTATGATCTGGTATCGCTGTTGCAGGATGCCCGCCGCGACGTGCCGCCTCAGGTCGAGGCTGCGATGCTGGCGCGCTATAAGGCGATTGCCAGTCCGCCCGCCGATTTCGACGCCGCCTATGCGGTGCTGGGGGCGCAGCGTAACGCCAAGATCATCGGCATCTTCACCCGCCTGTGGCAGCGCGACGGCAAGCCGCGCTATCTGAGCTTCCTGCCGCGCATGTGGGGGCTGTTGGAGCGGGACCTGGCCCATCCGGCGCTGGCCCCGGTGGCGCTGTGGTTTGCCGCGAACATTCCCGCCGATCAGCGTCATGATGCGCTTGCGGAGTTTAACCCGGCATGATCGATACCGCGATGCTGATGGCCGCTGGCCTTGGCAAACGGATGCGTCCGCTGACCGCCACACGACCCAAGCCACTGGTCAAGGTGGCAGGCAAGCCGCTGATGGACCATGCGCTGGATCGGCTGGAGGCGGGTGGCATACGCAAGGTAGTGGTCAACGTCCACTATCTCGCCGACACGGTCGAGGCGCATCTGCGCACGCGCAAGGGCGGTATGGACTTTGTCGTGTCCGACGAGCGGGCGAAGTTGCTGGAGACGGGCGGCGGCCTGATCCACGCCGCGCCTTTGCTGGGCGACAAGCCTTTTTTCTGCGCCAATAGCGACAATCTGTGGATCGACGGGCCGCAGGAAACGCTGGGCATGATGCAGCGCATCTGGAATCCGGACAGGATGGATGCACTGCTGCTGCTCGTGCCGCTGGCCCGCGCCCATTGCCATACCGGACCGGGCGATTTCCATATGGACGCGGCTGGTGGCCTGACCCGGCGCAAGACCGCTTATGTCGCGCCCTTTGTGTTCACCGGTGTGCAGATCATGGCGCCTTCGCTATTGTGCGATCCGCCCGGTGACGTGTTTTCGACCAATATCTTCTGGAACCGCGCGATCGAGGCGGGCCGCCTTTACGGCGTCTCGCATCAGGGGCTGTGGTTCGATGTCGGCACGCCCAAAGCCATCCCTGTCGTGGAATCCATGATCACCCATGGGTGATCGCAAACGCCCCGCGCTGTTTTCCATTCCGGCGCATCGCGCCTTTTCCGACGCGCTGGTTGCGGGCCTGCTGGCGCGCCATGGCGGCGATCCGATGGCGCTGGCGCAGGGCATGATCCTGCTGCCCAGCAACCGTGCGGTGCGGGCGGTCAGCGATGCGTTTGTGCGGGCGTCGGGCGGCGGATTGCTGTTGCCCCGGCTGGTTGCGATCGGCGACCCCGACATTGGCGAGCAGGTCGGTAGCGCGCTCGATCCGCTGGGGGAGGGGGAAGCGCTGCCCCCTGCGATTGCGCCGATGCGTCGCCAGATGATCCTTGCGCGCATGGTGCAGCAGGTGAAGGGCGACATTGACGCGGGGCAGGCGCTGCAACTGGGGCAGGCGCTGGGCGCGGTGCTGGACCAGATGCAGGTGGAGCGGGTGCCGGTGTCGGCCTTGCGTGATCTGACCTTGTCCGACGAACTGTCGCGGCACTGGCAGACGTCGCTGCATCTGTTCGAGATCGTTATCGCCCGCTGGCCGGACGAACTGGCGCGGCTGGGCTGCATGGACCTGACCGAGCGGCGCAACCGGCTGTTCGACCGGCTGGCGGCGCGCTGGCGGGACCATCCGCCTGGCGGGTTCGTCGTGGCGGCGGGCATTTCCACCACCGCGCCAGCCGTCGCGGGCCTGCTGCGGCGGATCGGCGAAATGCCCGGCGGCATGGTGGTGTTCGCCGGGCTGGACCAGCATATGGACGATGAGGCGTGGGACGCGATCGGGCCGTTCGATCCTGATCCGGTCACCGGCCATGCCCCCTCCGGTCATGAGAGCCATCCGCAATATGCGCTGAAACGCCTGCTCCACGCCATGAGTGCGACGCGCGACGATGTGGCGCAATGGCGCTGGGGCAGCGAGCATGATGCGCGGGCGGTGCGTGGGCGCAATATTTCCAACGCGATATTGCCGCCGAAGCTTACCAGCCGATGGCGCGACCTCAAGACGGCGGACCGTTCGCTGGCGGGCGTTGCCGCGCTGGAGGTAGCGACGCCGGGCGAGGAGGCGCAGGCCATAGCCATTGCGCTGCGCGAGGCGCTGGAGACGGAGAAACGGACCGCCGCGCTGGTGACACCGGACCGGCAACTGGCGACGCGGGTGTCGGCACATCTGAAACGCTGGGGTATCGAGGCGGACGATTCGGCGGGCCTGCCGCTGTCGCGCCTGCCGCCCGGTACTTTGCTGATCGCGATGGCGCAGGCGGTGGCGGAACGGTTTGCACCGGTGCCGTTGCTGACCCTGCTCAAGCATCCGCTGGTGATGCGCGGGGCGGGTCGGTTGGCGTGGCTGGATGGCGTGCGGGCGCTCGACCTTCTGTTGCGTCGGCCGCGTCCGCAGGCGGGGCTGGTGGGCATCGACATGCTGCTGATCCCGTTTGAGGATGACCGGCAGCGCGTCCTGCGCGATCAGGTGCGCGACTGGTGGCCAGCCGCCCGCGCGCTGCTGGAACCATTGGAACGGGCCTTTGCGGTCGCGACTGATCTGGCCGGGCAACTGGCCGCGATCCGGGAGCAGGCGGGGGCGCTGACCGGCGATGCCGTGTGGGCCGGGCATCAGGGCCATGCCGCCGCTGACCTGTTTGCCGAGATGGAGGCCGCAGCGGACGAAGGCCCGAGTCAGGCGGACATTCGCGCGCTGCCGGTGCTGCTCGACCATATGTTGGGCGGCGTGTCGGTGCGTCCGCCACAGGGCGGCCATCCACGCATCGCAATATTGGGGCTGATCGAGGCGCGGCTGGTGCAGGCGGACCTGATGATATTGGGCGGCCTCAACGAAGGCACATGGCCAGGCCTGCCAGCGCCCGACCCATGGCTGGCGCCGCGCATCCGGCGGGAATTGGGGTTGCCGAGGGTGGAGACGCGGATCGGGCTTGCCGCGCATGACTTTGCCAGTGCGCTGGGCGCGCCGCATGTGCTGATCACCCGCGCCAAACGCGGGAGCGGCGGCCCGGCGGTCGCGTCGCGTCTCTGGTTGCGATTGAAGGCGATGGCCGGGCCGCAATGGAAGGTGGCGGATCGCTATGCTGCCCTCGCACGGGCGCTGGACACGCCTGCCATGCACACCCCCGCCAGTCGCCCCGCGCCCGCGCCACCGGTTTCGGCGCGTCCGACCGTCATTCCTGTTACCGATGTCGACCGGTTGAAGGCGGACCCTTACGCCTTCTACGCCCGGCGCGTGTTGCGGCTGGCGCGGCTTGATCCGGTCGATGCCGATGCCGGGCCAGCGTGGCGCGGGACGGCGGTGCATGACATTCTCCAGCATTGGGCGGTGGCCGGGACACTCGACCCCGATGATCTGGAAGCGCGCGCCCGCGCCATGTTCGACCGGCCCGAAGTCCATCCCCTGCTGCGCGCCCTGTGGCAACCGCGCCTGATCGAGGCGATCCGCTGGATTGCCGCCGAAGTGGTGCGGGACAAGGTGGAGGGGCGCACTATCCTTGCTGTCGAGAAGGAAGGGCGGGCGGAGATTGCCGACGTCACGCTGATGGGCAAGGCTGACCGGATCGACCGGCTGCCAGACGGCACGCTGGGCATCATCGATTACAAGACGGGCAAGCCACCGAGCGCGCGGCAGGTCAAGGCCGGCTTTGCGCTGCAATTGGGCCTGCTGGGGGTGATTGCGGAACATGGCGGGTTTGAAGGGGTCGAGGGCAAGAAAGTCGCGGGCGGCTTTGAATATTGGTCGCTGGCCAAGAAGGGCGACCAGTTCGGCTATCGCGAAAGCCCGGTCGATCCGCTGGGCAAGCGCGACAAGATCGTCACCGCCGACTTCACGATGGACGTCTATGCGCAGTTTGAGGAGCTGGCGCAGGCGTTCCTGCTCGGCACCACGCCCTTCCGAGCGGAGATCAACCCCGAAGTCGCCAATTATGGTGATTATGACCAGCTGATGCGGCTGGAGGAATGGTATGGCCGCGACGATGGCTAAGGGGCTGCAACCCTTGCTGGGTAATCAGGCCCGCGCCGCTGCGCCCGACGCCCATGTCTGGCTTTCGGCGTCGGCGGGGACCGGCAAGACCCATGTGCTGACCGCGCGGGTGTTTCGCCTGCTGCTCCAAGGGGTGCGGCCGGAGAATATCTTGTGCCTGACCTTTACCAAGGCGGGCGCGGCGGAAATGGCCGACCGTATCCATGACCGGCTCGCCGCCTGGGTGCAGATGGATGACAAGGGGCTGTTCGCTGATCTGGAGGCGCTGGGCGAAGAGTCCGGGCCGGATGCGCGCGATTTTGCCCGGCGGCTGTTTGCCGAAGTGCTGGAATCGACCGGCGGCGGGCTGCGGATCCAGACGATCCACGGCTTTTGCCAGCAATTGCTGACCGCCTTTCCGCTGGAGGCGGAGCTAACCCCCGGTTTCAGTCCGCTCGATCAGCGCGAGCAGACCAACCTTGCCCGGCAGACGCTGGCGGACATGGTGGTGCGGGCGCATGAGACGGGCGACGAAGCGCTGTTCGCGGCGTTGCAGGCGCTCAGCCTGCGGTTGGGCGAGGGCGGGGCGGAGAGCTATCTGCTGCGCTGTGCTGCAAAGGCTGAAGCGCTCGACGCCTTGCCGGATGCGATTATGCCGTGGATCATGGCGGAGTTGGGGTTGCCTGAGGGCGACATTGACCAATGGCTGGCCGATCAGTGTGACGATGCTGTGTTCGACATGCGGATGCTCGATCGGATCGTGCAGGCCAATGTCCAATGGGGCAAGGGGCGCGGGCTGGAACGGTGCGACCGGATTGCCGCATGGCGTGCGCTCGATCCGGTTGGACGCGCCGCTACCCTCACCGACCTGCATCGTGCATGGGCGAAGGCGGACGGTGATATCCTGCTGACCAAGGGCTATGTCCCGTCGATGGACGGCTATGCCGAGATGGCGACGCGGCTCTATGATTGCACCAACGCGCTGATCGCTATGAAACTGCGCGCCGATTATGCCGCACTGCTGGGGCAGGCGCTCCACGCCGGACGGGCTTATGCGCGTGCCTATGCGCAGGCCAAGCGGCTGGCGGGTGCGGTGGATTTCGATGATCTGATCGCCCGCGCCGCAGCCCTGCTGGAGCAGGACGGAATCGCCGAATGGATCCGCTACAAGCTGGACCAGCGCATCGACCATATATTGGTGGATGAGGCGCAGGATACCAATGCGGCGCAATGGCGGATCGTGCGAACGCTGGCGGAGGAATTTTTTGCCGCCGAGTGGCAGCCGGGCGACAAGGTGCGAACCATCTTCACGGTGGGCGATTTCAAACAGGCGATCTTTGGATTTCAGGGGACGAGTCCGGCCAATTTCGCCGCCGCGCAAATCCTGTTCCAGCGGGACGCGGACAATAGCGGGCATGATTTTCATGATCTATCGCTCGACCGCAGTTTCCGGTCTACCCCGGCGGTGCTGGACGTGGTGGACCGCACCATTTCGACCCTGCGCGCCGAGCGGTTGGGGCTGGAGGCGGGCGACGTCCATCATATCAGCGCCAACCGGCATCCCGGCGAAGTGCAATTGTGGAAACCGGTCGTAGCCAACCTGTCCGAGGATGCCGAGGGCGAGGAGGATTGGATCGCCAATCAGGAGCGGGTGCTGGCGCAGAAAATCGCGCAACAGATCAAACAATGGATCGACGACGGTGTGATGCTCGAAAGCCGGGGGCGGCCGGTGCGGGCAGGCGACATCATGATCCTGGTCCGTCGCCGCAGCGAACTGGCGCGGCTGATCGTGGCGCGGCTCTATGAGGAGAAGGTGGCGGTCGCCGGGATCGACCGGCTGCGGCTCAACGCGCCGCTGGCGGTGCGCGATTTGCTCGCCGCGCTGCGCTTTGCGGTGCAACCCGACGATGAGTTGAACATGGCATCGCTGCTGGTTTCCCCGCTGATTGGATGGACCCAGGACGAGCTGATGCACCGGCTGATCGGGCGCAAGACCGGGCTTTGGCAGCATCTGAAACAGACATTGGACGATGCGACACTCAAACCCCTTCATGATCTGCTGGCGGTGGCGGATTTCACGACGCCCTATCGCTATCTGGAGGCGATCCTGTCCGGCCCGATGGATGGCCGTCGCCGCCTGATCGAGCGACTGGGGGCGGAAGCGGTCGATCCGATCGAGGAATTGCTCAACGCCGCGCTGGCGTTCGAGAGTGACGACCATCCCTCGCTCCAGCGCTTCATCGACTGGTTCGACCGGGGCGAAGTCGACATAGTCCGCGATGCCGCGGCGCAGGGCGACATGCTGCGGCTGCTGACGGTGCATGGGGCCAAGGGGTTGCAGGCCCCGATCGTTATATTGGCCGACGCCTGCCTTGATCCCGATGCGGGCAATCGCGCGGATTCGCTGTTGTGGAACGGCCTGCCGATCCTGGCCCCGCGCAAGCCGGAGCGGCAGGGACCGATTGGCAAGGTCGCGGAAGAGGTCGCCGCGATCGAGCGGGAGGAGCATTGGCGACTGCTCTATGTCGCACTCACCCGCGCGGAGGAGAAGTTGATCGTCGCCGGATCGCTGGGACCAAGGGCTAGGGGCGAGGTGAAGCCCGAAAGCTGGTTCGCGGCGGTCGATGGGGCGATGGTATCGCTGGGCGCGGAATGGGAAGCCGATCCGATCTGGGGCGCGACCCGGCGCTGGCGCGGGACCGAGGATTTACCGTCCAGGAAGACGGAGCCGGAAACGGTAGAGGAACGCACGGCGGCGGACATGCCAGACTGGCTGCGCCGGCCCGCCCC
>NZ_CAVK010000220.1 GCF_000382885.1 Sphingobium indicum BiD32 | reverse complement strand
CGGATTTGCGCCGGTCACCTATCTCATTATGCCACCTTGGCTTCGAACGCGAGCGGGCTGATGCCGCCCAGATATGAATGGCGACGACGGGTGTTGTAGAAGCCATTGATGTACTGGAAGATGGCGGCTTCTGCCTGACGCCGCGTCGGCCAGCTCTGCCGCCAGATGAGTTCGGCCTTCAGGGATTTGAAGAAGGTCTCGACGGACGCATTGTCGTAGCAATTTCCCTTGCCGCTCATCGATGGACGCAGGCCATAGGCCTGCAGCTTTTTCTGATAGTCGTAAGAACAATATTGGCTGCCACGATCCGAATGAAAAAAGCAGCCTTCCGGAGGCTGGCGCAGGCGCACCGCCATATCCAGCGCTCTGATCGCCAAGTCCTTCTTCATTCTGTCGCTGACTGCCCAGCCCACGACGCGACGGCTATGCAGGTCGAGAATGACGGCAAGGTAGAGCCAGCCTTCTGACGTCCAGATATAGGTGATGTCGCCGGCCCATTTACGGTTGGGCGCATCGGCGGCAAAATCGCCGTCCAGCCAGTTCGCTGCGACCCCCAGTCGATGGTGGCTATCCGTCGTAACCTTGTGCTTGCGCGTGCGGACTGGCTTGATCCCGTTGATCTTCATCAGCCGCCCGACCCGGCGCTCGCCAACATCGAGCCCCACCTCCTTCAACTCCATCGTCATGCGAGGACGGCCGTAGCTGCCAAGGCTCAGCCTGTACTGTTCTCGGATATGGGCCAGCACTTTCATATCTGTCCGCTCCCGCCTGCTAATCGGGCGCGAGCGCCAGGAACGATAGCCGCGTTCACTGACATCCATGACACGGCAGAGCAGTTCAACGGGCCAACGATGCCGCCAGCTATGCACAAAAGCGAACTTCACGGCCTTTGGCTCGCGAAGAACTGCGTGGCCTTTTTTAGCACTTCCCTCTCCTCCCGCAGCACACGGTTCTCAAGACGAAGGCGTTCATTCTCACGCGCCAGATCTGCCTGCGGCGCTGCCACCAGGTCAGATGGCCGATACTGTGACACCCATTTGCCCAGCGTCGACTTCCCTATCCCCAAATCCGATGCAACCCTGTCGCGGGGTAACCCGCTGGTCAGTGCAATCCGCACCGCCTCCTGCTTGAACTCTTCTGTGTGCTTGATCATCTCGTCGGTCTCCTGTTGCGAGCTCTAATCGCTCAGGTGACCGGCGCAAATCCG
>NZ_CAVK010000221.1 GCF_000382885.1 Sphingobium indicum BiD32 | reverse complement strand
GCGCGGTTTCTCGACTTCGCGCGAAACGAACGGAGGTTGGGGGATGCAGGCCAAAGACATTGCGTCCTAAATCCCGGCCCGAATCACCTGACGGCGCACAAATGCGTCGAGCGCCTGATCGGCATCGACCAGGCGCTCGGACAGGACTCAATGGTCCCAAAGGTAGAAGGGCCAGCCACCGTCCGCAGACGATGCCAGACCTTACCCCGCTGCTTAGCCCTGGCGGGCCTTGAAGCGGCGGTTGGTCTTGTTGATAACATAGGTGCGGCCGCGACGGCGGATCACGCGGTTATCGCGATGACGGTCCTTGAGCGACTTGAGCGAGTTGCGGATCTTCATGGAAGTCTGCCTTCTTAGAATCTGGCTTTAGCGGAAAATCGAAGCGCTGCCCCTATGGGCGGGACGGCCTTAAGTCAAGTCCGGCGGCGTCACTTTTGCCCCTGTTCATCCCTCATGCAGCAAGATGCTGGCTTGGAGCGTTGAAGGAATTATACCGTCCGTGTCGTTTAGCGGTGAATGTCCCGTCGGAGTAGATGCCATGTCCAAGCGCCTGATTCTTGCCGCCAGCCTCGCCTTGTCCTTGAGCGCGTGCGCGACGGCAATTCCCCCGGTGGAGGTCACCCGCTTCCATATCGGCGATCCCGCGCGCAGCGGTACGATCGCGGTGGAGGAAATGCGCGGCAATCCTGACATCAGCCTGGAATTCCGCACCTATGCCGCCGCCGTGGCGCAGGAATGGCAGCGGGTCGGCTTCACCCCGGTCGCCGCGGGCGCGACCAGCGACTATGTCGCCAGCGTCGCCTTCCGCCGCAGCTTTCGCCCGTCGGGCATCGACCGCAGCAGCGACAAGCCCGTCAGCGTCGGCGTGGGCGGCGGCATCGGCAGTGGCGGCTTTTCCGGCATGGGGGTCGGCATCGGCATCAACCTGTCGGGCAAGCCCAAGGATATCGTCACCACAGAGTTGCATGTCCAACTGCGCCGCCGTGCCGATTCGACCATGATCTGGGAAGGCCGCGCCTTGAGCGAAGCGCGCGAAGGCACGCCCGCCGCGCAACCGGGGCTGGCCGCACAAAAGCTCAGCGCCGCGCTGATCGGGGGCTATCCGGGCGAATCCGGGCGCACTATAACCGTCAAATGACCATCTCCATCACCAGCGCGTTCGACAGCGGTAATATCCGCGTCCTTTCCATCACCGACACGCCAGAGGCCGTCCGCGCCGAACTGGAAATCGTGACCGATCATCAGAGCGATTTCTATCAATGGTTCCATTTCCGCGTGGCCAATGCTGCTGCACGCGCGGTGGAACTGGCGATCGTCAATTGCGGCGGGTCGGCCTATCCCGACGGCTGGGCCAATTATAAGGCGCGGGTCAGCGAGGATCGCGAGACCTGGAGCCAGGCCGACACCAGCTATGCCGATGGCACGCTGACGATCCGGCTGGAACCGGACAGCAATTCTGTGTGGGTCGCCTATTTCGCGCCCTATTCAATGGAGCGCCACCACGACCTGATCGCCTTTGCCGCCTGCCAGCCGGGCGTCACCCATCGCGAACTGGGGCTGACGCTGGACGGCCAGCCGATCGACCTGCTGAGCGTAGGAGAGGGGCCAAAGCAGGTCTGGCTCTATGCCCGCCAGCATCCCGGCGAAACCATGGCGCAATGGTGGATGGAAGGCGCGCTGGAGCGTCTGTGCGATGAAGAGGATTCGGTCGCGCGGCTGTTGCGGCAACAGGCGACAATCCATCTGGTGCCGAACATGAACCCGGACGGCAGCCGCCGGGGCCATTTGCGCACCAATGCGGTCGGGGTGAACCTGAACCGCGAGTGGCATGAACCGTCGATGGAGCGCAGCCCGGAGGTATTTCTGGTCCGCGCCGCGATGGACGCAACCGGCGTCGATCTCGCCATCGACGTGCATGGCGACGAAGCGATTCCTGCCGTGTTCATTGCCGGCTTTGAAGGCATCCCCTCGATCACCGAACGCCAACTGACCCTCTACCACCGCTATCGCGACACGCTGGCGGCGCGCACCCCCGATTTCCAGACGCGGCTTGGCTATCCGGTGGCTGGGGAGGGGCGGGCGAACCTGTCCATGTCCACCAACCAGGTCGCCGAACGCTTTGGCGCGGTGGCGATGACGCTGGAAATGCCGTTCAAGGATAATGACGACCTGCCCGACGCCGATTTCGGCTGGTCCCCCGCCCGTTCCGCGCAACTTGGCAAGGATTGCCTGGCGGTGCTGGCGGAGATGATCGGGGAGGTTTGATGCCGTGCCTGATGTGGTGCGACCCAAACCCCGTTCGTCCTGAGTAGCCATTTCGACTTCGCTCAGTCCCTACTCAGCACGAACGGGAATTTTAGAAGTAAACACGCAGCTCACTTCCAATCAAAGGCCAGCGGTGCCTCGCGAAACGCGAAGCGGTCGAGATGGTCCGCAACCACCTTCTTGAACAGCGCCACATCGGCCTCCGGCTTGGGGTCGATCGCCACCACCAGCGCCTCGTCCTGCGCGGCCATGCGGATAGCTCCCATCGGGAGGATAACGACACCCGCCTGCGGGTCGAACTCCGTCTCGAACTTGTGGCTCCAATGTTTGCATAGCTGCTGGAGATAGCGGCTGGCGTTGGTAGTGGGCACATGGGCGGTCAGCGTCATCACTTATAGCCTTTCGATCCTGGTGGCGGCCTCGTCGATCAAGGACGCGACGTCGAACATGGTCTGGGCATCGGCCCCTTCCTTTTCAAGCCGCCGCGCACCGCGATCATCAGATTGTGCATCGCCCGGCGCACCGGCGCGCCATCGCTACGCTCGGCCTTTTGCGCCAGCGACGCGATCCGCTCCATCACCAGCGAACAACTTGCGGCTGCCTTGCCCCGGCTGTTCGGCGATCAGGCCCATATCGGCCAGCAGGGTGAGCGTGGGATAGACGACGCCGTGGCTGGGCGCATAGACGTCGCCCTCACGATAGGGCGACACCCCTCCGTCATCGC
>NZ_CAVK010000222.1 GCF_000382885.1 Sphingobium indicum BiD32 | reverse complement strand
CAACTTTCGGATCGGGCTCTGAGCCGGAAGCGTCTCCGCTCGATGCCGGGGAAGTCATTACAACAGAGGAAGAAGTGTCAGGTTTCAGAATTGTACAGGCGATAGCAGCCCAAATTACTGATCCACGCCGAATCGTAATGCGGGATGCCAAGTCATATTGCGCCGTCCTGCTCGACGACAATAATCGCAAGCCGGTGGCTCGACTCCATTTTAACGGGATTACCGCAAAATATGTCAGCACATTTGATGGCAAGGCTGAGACCAAGCATCTGATTTCAGACCTGACTGATATTTACAAATTATCGAGTCAGATATTGGCGCAATTGAAGCAATTGGAGGGTGTGGGAGAAACAGCTTAAGTTGGCCATGAGCAAGAAGAACAGCCCTTCGACAGGCTCAGGGCGAACGGCGATTGGGGGTTATCTACCCCGGCCGATGCCCCTTGCGCCATTTGGTCCACAGGTGCCGGGCCAGCATCAAAGGCGGCATCCGCAGCCAGTGGGAGCGCAGGAAGAAGGCGAACACCAGCCCCTTGCGGGTTTCGCGGCCCCAGCCGTCGCGGGCCAGCAGGCGGGCGCGGATCAGCCGGTCCCATAGCGTCAGGCGCGTGCCGGGGCCGTAAAGCGTAGCGGCAAGGCGTTGGGCTTGCCGGACATGGGGGGCGAGGCCATGATGGGCGGCGCGGGTCGCCAATATGTCCGGCTTAGTGTCGGCCAGCAGATGGTGGATGTCCCACAGGTTGCGCAGACCACCCTGCAAATCGCCATCCGCCAGCATATGGGCGACGGCGTGGACGACACGATCTTCGGGCGAAAGGACATAGAGGCCATCACCCATGGGGACGGCATCGGCGATCATCGCGGTGGCATCCGGCGTCTGGCGCGCGGTCAGCGGCAATATCGTATGATGCACGTCGATCATCCGGTCGCGCGTGGCGTGGATCATCGGCGGCAGTTCGTGCATCCACTGCCGATAATAGGCGTCGTCATAGGGATCCTCCTTCACCCATTCCCAGCCTGCTACGATCAGCGCCTGTTCGACCGCCGCCATGGCTTCGCGGGGGACGAGGATGTCGAGATCGCCGATGAAGCGCCCCTCCCCGGCCTTCAGTCCGGCGGCGGCATAGGCGGTGCCCTTGAGCAGCACGACCCGCAAATCCAAAGCCCCAAGCGCCTGCGCCGCGCGGTCGGCTTCCCACAAGGCCTGTTGCGCTTCGCGGGCGGCGTCGGCCTGCGCGTCGGACAGGATCGGCGTCACGGCTGGCGGCACCGCGACGTCGGCGAGGCGAAAGGCGAGCGTGCCGATCAGCCGTTCGGCGCGGGCAGCGGCGATCAGGCCGTTCCAGCCCGCCGCATCCAGCGCCACGACCGACGCAGGGTCGCGCAGCGTCCGCACCAGCAGCGCGGCGCTCATGCCATCTCCTCCCACAATTGCTCGACCATGGCGATGGCCTCCTCACCAGTGGGGAAGTCGATGGCACGGGCGGGAACATCGCGCACGAAGCGGGTCAGCGCGGCAAAGGCGGGTTCGCCCAGCGCGACATAATTGGTCGAGGCTTGCGTGAGGCGCATGAAGATTTCCGCCTGCCCCACCGAACGCACATCAGCGGCGTGGCCGAAGCGGGGGAAGAGCAATAGCGCGGGCATCGTCCCCTGCCCCATGCGCGCGACCGCATCGGCGCGGGGGACCATATGGCGAATATCGCCCTTGGCCGTGGCGGCGAGCAGCGGTCCCATGCGGGCTTCGCCGACTTCGCCCGCCACCACGTCGATCGCGCGATTCTTGAGGCTGACGAGGCGGGGAAAGGGCAGGATCGCACCGCTGTCGAGGTCCAGCAGGGCAAATTCATCGCCCATGAAGCGCCAGCCGCGCTCACCGAGCAAGGCGGCAAGGGTCGATTTGCCGGAACCGGACTCGCCGGTCATCACCAGCACGCGACCATCCTTCTCCACGCTGGAGGCATGGAGCAGCAAATGCCGCCGCCAGCCCAGCGCCATTTGCAGGTTCATCCCCATTTCCGCCGCGAGCAGGCCGTGGGACAGGCTCATCGGCGCGGCGTCGGCCAGGCCATGGTCACCGGTGATGAAGATGGAGGGGCGGATGAAGCGGCGGACAAGGCTGGTCGGCTGGAGCCGGACGGTGAAATCGGCGATGGCGTCGGTCGGTTGCGGATAGGCCGCGTAGAGCCGGGCGAGCTGCGCGATCGGCGCGGGCCAGGCGGAGCCGATGCGGAAGGTCGCCGGGCCGATGCGCAGGGTCAGTTGATGCCTCATGCCGGGCGCACCAGTCCAAGCGCGACCAGCGCATCGAGATGGGCGGCGATTTCTGCCAAGGCGTCATCCGGCGGACCAAGATCGAAGGTGAGTGCCAGCCGGTCACGAACCTGGCGCACGCTGGCGGGCGCGCCGTCGGCCAGTTGATCGAGAATTTCGGGAACCGGGCTGATCACCATATGGGTCTGGCCCGACCGGGGATGAAAGAGCAAAACAATATCGTCGAGCGCGCAGGCGGTCACCGCATCCGCCCCGTCCCGCCGATAGAGTTTCGTCGCTGTCACTCTCTGCTATCCCACTCGAATCACATGCGACCTGTTTTGCACTGCTTCCAATCCTCCCCTGCAAGGGGAGGTGGATGGCC
>NZ_CAVK010000223.1 GCF_000382885.1 Sphingobium indicum BiD32 | reverse complement strand
TCACTTCCTCATAGGATCTGAGGAGGTGCTGCGTCGATGCCGCACTGAGCAGCTTTCCCTTTTCCAACAGCGCCAGCCCGAACGTGATGCCGTTAGCCGACGCGCCGTCGTAGGGAGCCGCAAGATAACGTTTCAAGGCGCGATTACGCGCCGCGAAGGGCATGGCCGCGCGCGCCTTCAGGAATCCCCAGCCGCCGGCCCATTCGGGTCGCCACTTCAGCCCGGCCGTCTTCGCCTGCAATTCACGCTCGCCAGGCCCGAAGCCGACATCATCAATGCCCTTACGCTCCAGCATGTCGCGGATCGCCTGGGGGCCGCCCACTTTCCACAACAGCACGTCATTACAACTATTGGCGCTGCGCGTGAGGGCCATTTCCAGCAGCTTGCCTATCGTGGTCCGGTAGCCATTTCTGGTCACAAGCGGACGGATCGGTTGATGAAAGACGGTGATATCTGATCGCCGAACCGTCACAGGATCGGAAAGCGACAATTTGCCTCTGTCGACTGCGTCCATGACCGCGATGGCGACCCATAATTTGCTGACGCTCTGTTGCGGGAGCGGAGAATCCCCGTTGGCGGACAGCGCCCAACCCTCGTCCATGTCACGTACGGAGATGCCTACGCGCCCCTTGAACGCATCGCTCAAGCCCTGGACGGCATTCAGCAGGTTGGCAGGAGGCTGCATATGCGTGCGCTGCCGCAAGATCGACAATGGAGCCGCCGTCTGGTGCGGCTTTGCCAGGGGCACTGCCCGCGCGGGGGGCTCAATCCGTCCACCTGCCGCCGGCACACATCCCATCAGCAAGGGTAACAGCAATGAAGCCGCAAACCGGCGGCGTGAAGCATTGATCGACAGAAAAGAACCCCTTTTGGCAATCTGCTCTGGGCGGTGACGTATAGCTGGCGAGCCAGTCCAACCGCTGATCGCATGTGAGAAACGGTCCAACGCAGATGTCGCGCACTGGCGGCGAGTGAGACTGATAGGATGGATTTCCAGAGCTTTTCAATAGCTTGCAACGTTCAGGGTTTGAGCAAAGCTTAAGACCAGCCTCATTCCTAGACGCCGGATTCTCGAGGACAGCTGATGGTCAGATATCTTTTCGCATCTTCTCTTCTGCTGCTGATGGTGCCGCTGCCGGCATTTGCTGGGCTCGCCCAGTCGCCCAGGCATATTTCAGGAGATGGCGCGGCAGGCACAGTTTCCGATCGACAAATCCACGCCTACGCCTCGGCTCTTCTGGAGATCGAGAAGGTCAGGCAGTCGGTGTCGTTTCGCGCTGAAAAGCTCCCCCAGGACCAGGCAGCGCTTTTGAAGTCGCGAGCGCAGGCCGAGATGATCCGCATATTGGGACGACATGACCTCGACGCCGAAACGTTCAACCGAATCTCCGCGCGGGTCGATGAACAGCGGCGGCTTCGGCGCGAGGTGAAACAGCTCATGATGGAAGAACGGCTTGCCATCTGAGCGGCGGCAGCAAGAGCTTTCAGCGCGAACCGGCATACACTCTCCGTTCAACCTCTTTGCAGGTCGCGCTCAAGCAGTTTCAGCCGATCGACGATGGAAAAGAAGAACGCTGTCGACCAGCCGATCAGAATGATCCCGTTCGCGCCCTCGATCACGCCCAATATCCGGCTTCCCACAGGCAGGACCACATCCCCATAGCCGATTGTCACATAGGTGGAGGTCGAAAAGTAAAGCGCCTGCTCCAGATCGGCCAAGGCATCAGACACGAGGTACAGGGCGGCCCATAGCCATATTTCGATTGCATGCAGCACGAACAGCCCAAATGCTGCAAACAATATCGCCATGCCGTTGATGACCGATGCGAGGACCGCGCTGGATGCGTGACGGTGCCGACGAAGCACGGCAAGCAGCCCGGCCAGGCCGATCAGATGAATGAGCACGGTTGCTGCGACCATCACCGTCGCGATGGCCAGTTGCATCGACATGCTCATGAGTAAGCCACTCCAAGTTTAGCGCTGTATTCCTGTTCCGTCAGTTAAGGCACAATCCTGCGCTCTTGAAGTATTATACCACGGTCATCTCAACGCCGGTCAAACCCATTTCCGCACGCTGTCGACAGCATCCGCTGCGGGGCCGCTCGGTCGAAACCGCTGCATTGATCGGCAATGCGCCGGACTAATCCGCAACGATCATCTTGGCAGCCATCATTCCGAGAATTTCCAGCCGGTATGGCTTTGGTAACATCGGGCCGAATTTCTGCAAGTCGGGCGGCAGATCGGACGGCTCACGGCCGCCGGTCGTGATCAACATTCTGACACCGGGCCAACGATTGTGCACCAACCGAACCAGATCGAATCCGTCCAGTTCTCCAGGCATGTTCACATCGGTGAAGAGAAGATCCACGGCGTCCCCCAATTCCTCCATCAGGGAAAGCGCCTCATGGGCGTCGCGCGCCGAGAATACAGTGAACTCCTGGTCGACCAGAAAGTCGCAGACATTCATGTTGACCAACGCCTCATCCTCAACCACCAGGACGATCATGGGCCGACTGAAACGCGGTCGTCCGCTAGACTCAGGCCTGAGGAAAGTCGCGCCCTCAGCCATGATCGAACGGCACTGGACAGGCGTCAGGGTGACGACGCCGCCACGCTCGGCCGTACTTTAAAGAATAGTCTTTCATTTCCCCTATGACCCCTGCCGACCAGCCCTGCCTCGTCAGTAAGCCCTTCGCTAAGGCAGAACGTGCAAAGCCGTTATATGCATGGACCTGCCTGTCGGCCCTCCTTAAACCTGTAAACCATGGCTGAGACGGCGAGGAGGATGACAACAAACAATCGCAAAAAGGTGCCAGGCTCGCGGTTCGGGCGGATCAACCTCGTCTCGACCTGGCGAATATCGGCCGTGGCTTTCGTCATACTGTTGTCCTGGTTCGCTGCAGTCATGGTGAAGCCTGCGTTCGGGCAGGTCGCCGCAGCATTGCTTTTCGTGCTCGGCGTCGTAACGGCGGGTGCCATCGGAGGACTTGTCGCCGCGCTCGTTGCGGCAACGGCGGCTTTCCTGCTCTACAACTTCTATCTGGCCGAGCCCGTGTTGAGCTTTCGCATCGCCACGGGCCGCGATATTGTCCCCTTCCTGCTGTTCACCCTGTGCGCACTGGTGGCGGGCATATTGGCAGGGAGCCTCAGGGACCATGCCAAAGCGGCTGAGCACAGCAAGTCGCAATTGGCGAGCTTGCTGTGCTCAGCCGGGCGTTGCAATCAGCCGTTCGCATCACCGATATGCGCTCCGCTCTAAATGCCAGCCTTTCGCCTCTGACCGCCGCGACCATGACGCTTCTCCTCGTCAGGGATGGTTCCTTCGCAAATGCAACAGCAGTGCAGGACGGGCATCCGGCCATGACGCTGATCAAGCGCATGTGGGGGAGTTCAGTCAGCCCCAGCGAGGAAAGCCCCTATACCGCATACCGGCTGGACAGCAGCGAAGGCTTCGAAGGCGCGATCCTGTTCGAATATGGTTCATCGCCGCCGCCCGGCCGCGCCTTCATGTCGGCCCTTGCCAATCTCGTTGCGTTGGCCGTGGAACGCGCATCCTTGTCGGAGAGCAACGCCGAAGTCAGGGCGCAGACGCGCACGGAGGAACTCAAGACGGCTCTTCTGTCATCAGTCAGTCATGATTTTCGCACGCCTCTCACCGCGATCAGCGCTTCTGCTTCCAGCCTGATCGATTTTCGCGAGCAGTTCGATGCCGCGGCGGCGGCCCGTCTCCTCCGGCGGATCGTCGACGAGTGCGAGCGCCTCAATCGATACACCGCCAATCTGCTTGAAATGAGCCGCCTGGAGGCTGGCCAGTCGCTGGCCCGGCGGCAGACACTGGAGATCATGGAGACACTCACCGCTATCATCCAGCGCGTTCGTCCGCGGGCGGGCAACCGCCATATCGAGCGCCATCTCGGCGACGGCCATCTACTCGTCAGCGTCGATGCGGCGATGTTCGAACTCGTGCTGATCAATCTCCTCGACAACGCCATTCTTTACAGCGAGGTCGGCACGCGCATTACCGTCGAAGCCTGTCGCAACGAGAATTGGTGCACAATCAGCATCGCGGATGAAGGCTGGGGCATTCCGGAGGCGGATCTGGAAAGGGTTTTCACGAGATTTTATCGCGTTCCCCGTTCGGAACCTTCTCCGCGTGGCAGCGGCCTTGGCCTTGCCATCGCCAGGGGCTTCGTCGAGGCGCTGGGTGGCCGGATCGGCGCTCAGTCGCCCGGTCCGAGCGGCCGTGGGACCGTCATCACCATTTCCCTACCCCTCGCCGAAGAAACACCCCCGCCATGACCGCGCAGCACATTCTCATCATCGATGACGAGCCAGCGCTGATGGATGTGCTTCAATCCGTGCTGGGATCGGCGGGCTATCATATCAGCATTGCACGGGAGGGCGGGAGCGCCCTGGCGCTCGCCGAAGCACTGGACCTGGACCTCATCCTGCTGGATCTGGGCCTTCCCGACATGGACGGCAAAGCGCTGATCCAGCGTATCCGGCTGCGCAGCGACGTACCCATCATCGTCATTTCCGCACGACACCAGGAGCAGGAGAAAATAGCCGCATTGGACGAAGGGGCGGACGATTACGTCAACAAGCCGTTCGAGATCGGCGAACTGATGGCCCGCATCCGTGCGGCGGTACGCCGGCATTCGCGGCTAAAAAGCAACGCGCCGACCTATTCGGCGGGTCCGTTGACGATCGACTTCCCGACCCGGCATGTAACGCTTGCAGATGAGCCGGTGAAGCTATCGCCCAAGGAATATGACCTCCTGCAGACATTGGCGCGCAGCGCTGGTCAGGTCGTGACCCACAAACGGCTGCTATCGGCGGGTTGGGGTGCGGAAGCGACCGACACCCAATATTTGCGGGTCTATATCGGTCTGCTGCGTCAGAAAATCGAGGAAGATCCTTCCGATCCCTGTCTGCTGTTGACCGAGCCGGGCGTGGGCTACCGGCTAGAGTTGGATGACATTAT
>NZ_CAVK010000224.1 GCF_000382885.1 Sphingobium indicum BiD32 | reverse complement strand
TCCAGTAATGGAGAGCTGGCGACTGCGCCGCCAGTATTATCCCGTGAGCCGTCGATTTTCACTCTTCATAACATGGCGCCAGTGGTGCCCCGTCTGCTCGGCCACTGATGGCCGGTTACGAGCGGGGATAAACATGTTGGAGATCTACTTTTCTTCGTCGAAGACGCTGGAGCATCTGCGCAACGGGCCGTGCGGACCATTTCTAGATGGCTTTGCCGGTTCGCTCGAACGGGAGGGCTATGGACCCGATACGGCGGTGCGCTATTTGCGGGCGGCAGCTCACGTCGGCCATGTCATGGCAGAGCGCGATGCCAGCGTGAGCGACATCGATTTAGCAGCGTTCGAACAACATTTGAGGGCGTGCCAATGCCTGCGAGCCAAGGGAGGGCGCCGCAATCATCACACCATCTACGGTGCGAGGCTCTTTCGTCGGCACCTCGAGAAAATAGGCGTGTGCAAGCCGGCAGTCGCCGCGATGCACCCTGCTGAACCGCAGTTCGTCGCCGACTTTAAAGCATGGCTCAGCAAGCATCGCGGGGCATCTGATGCGACCATCGGGCTGTATGCGCGCAATGCGATCAGTTTTATGGCGGCACTTGGAGCGGAGCCGACACAGTGGTGTCCCGCCGATATTCGCTGCTATTTCATGACGCGCGCGAGCACATGCGGCCGCGGCACCATCGAGAAGATGACCACAAGCCTGCGGGCGTTCTTGCGCTACCTCGCCACGCAAGGGCATTGCCGCGCCGGCCTCGACAATGCCGTTCCGGCCTATGCCCATTGGCAGCTTGCCGAGATGCCGCGATATCTATCGAGCGAACAGGTCAGTCGCTTGATTGCCGCCTGCGATGGAGACGCCGGCGCGCGCAGGCGGGATCGTGCCATTGTTCTGCTGTTGGCTCGCCTCGGACTGCGGGCCGGCGACGTGGCACAGCTCCGCCTCATCGATATCGAGTGGCAGGCGGGATCGCTGCGGGTCACGGGTAAGTCGCGCCATGAAGTTCGCTTGCCGCTGCCCCAGGACGTCGGGGATGCGGTCGCGGCCTATCTCGAATGCCGACCGTCTTTCTGCCGAAGTGATCGCGTGTTCCTGAGCACGATCGCGCCCAGTCGCCCGTTCTTGAACGGTGACGCCGTTTCTTCGGTGGTCAGGCGCGTCATGAAGCGGGCTGGCCTCATGACACCGTTCAAGGGTGCGCACGTCCTACGCCACACCGCGGCAACAGAGATGCTGCGCCACGGGGTACCGCTCGACAAGATCGGTCTGGTCCTCCGACATAGTGGCATCGACACGACGGCCCACTACGCCAAAGCCGATGTCGCGCTTCTGAAGCAGGTGGCGCAGCCATGGCCGGAGGTACTCTGATGTTGAAGACCATCGAGACCTATCTCGCACTGCGGCGTGCCACGGGCTTTGCGATGTCGAATGCCGAGTATCTGCTCAAAAGCTTCGCCGGCTTCGCGGCTGAGCGCGGACAGGCGTATGTTCAAACGCAAACAGCCATCGATTGGGCTGCACTGGGACCGTCAATTGCACAGCGCGACGCTCGGCTGAAAGCTGTCTGCCGCTTCGCGCGCCATATCCGCATCGAAGACGTGCGGCACGAATTGCCCCCGGGCAATCACTTCGGTGCCCGCAAAAGGCGCCGATCACCGCACATTTACTCGGGCACGGAGATCGCTCGCCTGATCGAAACCGCTGGCCAGCTTCGACCTCAAGGAAGCCTGCGCCCGCTAACATATGCGACTTTGATAGCCCTACTCGCGGCCACGGGGCTGCGCATCTCCGAAGCTCTCAAGCTCACGTTCGCCGACATATCGAGCGACGGTTTGCTGATCCGCGAGACCAAGTTCCGGAAGACCCGTCTTGTGCCCCTGCACGATACGGCGGCGGCAGGCTTGCAACGCTACCTGCAGCGCCGCGGACCCGGCTCGGGAGATGATCCTGTGTTCGCCGATACACATGGCCAGCCACTTCGCTACATCGCAGTCAAAGAGACCTTTGACAGGCTGGTCGGCAAAGCTGGCATCCGACCATCGTCGGCGCACCGCCCGCGGCTGCACGATCTGCGGCACACATTCGCGGTGCGGGCACTACAAGACAGTCCGACGGGCCGAAATCGGTGCGGTGCGCATATGGTCGCGCTCGCAACGTACATGGGGCACGTCAACATCTACGCCACCTATTGGTATCTGGAGGCAACCGCCGACCTCGTGCGCGACATCGCCATGGCCGGCGATGCGTTCATGTCTGAGGGGAAACGAGCATGACACCCATCGCCCCCCTCATCGAAGCGTTCCTGCGCGAAACACTCGTCCATCAACGTGGCGCTAGCCGACACACCTGCGATTCTTATGCTCAGAGTTTCCAGCTCCTGTTCGAGTTTGCGGCTGAAAGGCTCAAGAACAGACCATCCAGGTTGATGCTGGAGCAGATCGATGCCGGCTTGGTCAGCGCCTTCCTCGAGCATCTTGAGGATCATCGTCATAACGCCGCCGTGACGCGAAACGTTCGCTTGGCGGCCATCAAGTCGTTCTTCCGCTTCCTCGAATACCGACAACCGGCGGCCCTCGATCAGGTCCGTCGCGTGCTTGCGATCCCGTTCAAGAAGACCGACACGCGTCTCGTTCCCTATCTACTACGCGAGGAACTGCAGGCGCTTCTCGACGCTCCAGACCCGGCAACGCGCGACGGCATCCGCGACCGCGCAATGTTGCATGTCGCCGTGTGTGCAGGGTTGCGCGTCTCGGAACTTACGGGCCTGACAATCGACAATATCGACATGGCGTCGATGAGCATACGCGTCGTCGGCAAGGGACGGCGGGAACGAGCGCTGCCGCTGTGGAAGCCGGCAGCCACCGCACTCCGCGCATGGCTCGCAATTCGTGGAAAGGTTGCGACGCCCGAAGTGTTCGTCAGTGTGCGCGGTGGACCGTTGAGCCGATGGGGCTTCGCCTATCTGCTCAAGCAGCACACCGCAGCCGCGGCACGGCAACAGCCAGGGCTCGCCAAAAAGCGTGTCTCGCCACATGTCCTCAGGCACACCTGCGCGATGATCATCCTGCAGGCGACCCAAGACATCCGGAAAGTATCGCTGTGGCTAGGCCATGCTACGATGACGACCACCGAAGTCTATACGCGCGGATATCCAACCGAAAAGCTCGAAGCCATGGAAGCGGTCGTGCCGCCGCATCTGCGTCGTGGGACATTCCAACCAACCGACAAGCTGATGGCGCTGCTGAAGAGCACAACGTAATGGTGAGTGGGGCTGGCGGCGAAATCGGCGAAGGGGCCAACGGG
>NZ_CAVK010000225.1 GCF_000382885.1 Sphingobium indicum BiD32 | reverse complement strand
CCGAGGCCGGCCTCGGTGCGTCCTCCGCCGAACACGCCTTCACGAGCTAATCGCGTCTGCCCATCCCCTGAAAAGGCTCTCGCTCCGGTATCGCAGCGGGGGCCTTTTCGCATTCTTTCGGCCGCTGGGCCGGAGAGGGAAGGGGGTGGGGCCAGGCGCTTACCGCAATGGAGAAAGGCTATGTCCGAGACTATCGACCTGGGCGGGGCGCCGGCCAACGAGGAGTGCGCCCAGCTCGGCCACACGCCCGGCTTCGAGCGGCTGAACCGACTCGAGGTCGCCGCCTACCGCGCCGCGCTTATCGCCCGGTTCGGCGCCCCGCCCGCGGGCTGCGCGCTCGTCAATCTTACGAACCGGCACGATTTCGGTGTCTATTACACGCTGGGGCTCAAGGTCGACGCCGGCGCTACCCGCCGCGATCCCGCTGTCGCAGCTTTCGCCGAGGCCGTGCAAGATGGTCTCGGAAGCTGGATCGAAGCCGGCTTCGCCGCGCCCGTCCGCTACGACGACGCAGCGCCCAGGGTCGATCGCGCCTCGATCGACGACATCGTCACCGGCGTGCTCCTGGCGACGCGCCCCAATCCCAATGGCCGCTTCGTCATTCCCGACTTCGAGATCCTCCACCGCAATCTGTCTGCCGCCTATCCGCGCAGCGCCGAAGCCGCGAAGACCATTTTACAGGAGATTTCCGCATGACCGAGGTAAAGCTGACCCCCGAACATGCCGCTACTGCTGCGCGTATCGTTGCCGAGATCGATGAACAGCTCGATCGTGTCCGCGAGGCCGAGACGCGCTGCAAGACGGCCTTCCTCCCCATCCTCGTCGAGCACGGCATCACCCGCGTCGAGATCGTTTATGACGGGGGCGGCGACGAGGGATCCGTCGGCGATGTCACCGCTTATGCCGGTGACGAACCGAGAGACCTGCCGCCCGTCCTTTGCGACCATTTCGCCGTCGAATGGGGCGGTGACATCACCAGCCGCGCCATCCAGCTCGAAGATGCGCTGAGCGCTTTTGCGGAGAATGCCGCAAGCGACCATCATAGCGGCTGGGAGAATGGCGAGGGTGCCTGGGGCACTATCGCGATCGATGTCGCGAGCGGTGCCGTGATGCTCACGCATAACAGCCGCTTCGTCGACTATGACACGACCGAGACGGAACTCTGACGGTGTCGCATTGCCATTATCATGCGCTGAGCTCGGTGCGCCGTTGGGGCGGCAAGGCCGAGGATTATATCGCGCTCCATCAGTGGTTCGATGAATCCAAGAAGATCCTCGCCGACCCTCGTCACCGCGCCTTGCGGCATCATGCCGAGGGGATATTCATGCTCGAGACGGTTTTTGGGGTGACCATCCGGAACAGCGACGAGCGCGACATTCCGGTGCGCCTCATCGGGGAGCAACACGTGGCGGAGGATCTTGGTCGCATTCCGTCCTTCGCCGACTGGGCGCGGCTTATCCAGCCGATGCCCTGGATCCTGCGGGGCAATCCTGCAGGGTCACCGGGGCTCTCCTGAAGGATTCAAGAACTCAATACCATTGACATAAGTCCGGAAACTCCGTATTTTACGGAGAGGAGATTTTATGACTCAGACGGCTACTTCTGTGGAGGTCTCGAAGGCTTTCGGCCGTTTTGGCCGGCAAGCTTTACAGGAGCCCCTTACAATCACCAATCATGGGATCGCTAGTCTTGTGCTGCTTTCCCACGAGGAGTTTATGCGATTGAAGCGACGCGATCGTCAGGCTCTGACCCTAGGTGATTTTACCGACGACGATCGGGCCGCTGTCGCGGCTTCACGCGCTCCGCGAGAAGCAGATGCCTTCAATGATGAATTGTCCTGAGCCTGAGCTGCGTGCCGACGCCCCTGCCGGGCCTCGTACTACGATATTCTTTCCTCTGGAGTCATGAAGCAGCACGGGGCGCCGAAGAAGGTAGCAAGGACAGGCCTTGTGCCGTTCTGTTAACTGTCGCCAACCGTGATGGACAGGATGTTGTCACCGTACTTCCAGTCACTCACACACCACCCGAAAACCTCGATCTCGCTGTCGAAATTCCGGCCAAAACGAAGAGTCGCCTTCGGCTTGATGGTGAGCGTTCCTGGATCATACTCAATGAGGCGAACCGCTTCATTTGGCCCGGTCCAGACTTAAGGCCCGTGCCTGGCGATAACGAGCGTCGCATCGACTATGGGCTTCTACCTTCCGCTCTCTACGATCTCATTCGAGAGAAGTGGCTCAAAGCGTATGACCGTCGTCAGGTCACCCAGGTAACAAGAACAGGATAGCTCCCGTGACTGAAGATCGCCGCGCATCAGAACCGCATGAGTTGACCGAGGCTGCCCGTCTCGCTCATAATCTTGAGTTTCCGATCGGGAAGAATCATATCCCTTTGTTCGTGGAAGAACTCGGTCAGGCGGCGCTGGATTCGCTTGTTAGCGCCCGACCGCCCGTCAAATCCTATATCCTCAATCGGCTGTTGGACTGACAATGACGTCTCCACCCTTCGGCAAGGCCGCTGCGGAAAAGGCACTCGATCGCCTGATCGATCTTGCCCGGTCCGACACCGGCCAGGCACGCCGCGCCGCCAACTTCCTCCTGGCCTGGTGGAACGGGGATGATTGCGGCCACTTTCCGATCGCCGATCTGTTCGGCGTCGATCCCATGATCGCGGCCCATATGACGACGATCATCGGGTTTCTCGGCCAGCACCAAGGGGCGATCTATCCCGACGCTTTCGGCCGCAAGGCCGAGATGATCGAACTCGTCGGTCGCTGGCGCGACTTCGAATCCAAATAAGCTCCTCGTCTTGTCTGGCCGGAACGGTTATGTTTGCGGCATGGAGGAGCTCGACCCCCATACGCTGCGCGTCGCCGCATCGCTCGTGCGCTCGCGGATTGCCAGGCTGACGCTCGATCCGCGCTTGGACGGGCTTCAGCGGGTCGGTGCGCATCGAACGCTCACCCAGCTTGCCATCGATCTCGAGGTTTCGGCCGATTATACCGGCCCGAGATCGCGCCGCCGCAAAGCCTGATTTCTCGCAACGCCGGGCAAGGGCAAATGTCGGCCTACCAGCCGCGAAGGCTGGGTCTCGCCGCTGCGCATGGAAAGGGAAGGGGGAGGGGACGGAATGGTTCGGGTGAATCCCGAGGCCGTTCACGCGCGGTGCGCATGGTGCACTGCCAAAACCCCGGGAGCCACCATTGGCCAATCATTTCGTCAAAGCGAGCTTCACGCTCTGCGTCACCCATGCCGAGGCCGAAGTGCTGCGCCAGGTCGAGGAGGTCCTCGAGATCCTCGGCGATGCGCCTCTGGAATCCGAAGCGCGCGCGGCCTGCCTCGCCGCATTAGGCGAAGGCTTCGCCGCCAGTTTTCCTCCATCCGAGGCCGACCCGCTCGATGGCTTCCTGCGCATCTTTCCCGATCCGGACTATCCGCGCCTGGGTTTCACGCTGCAGATCGATCCGCCCGGCGAAGGTGACGGCGTCAGAGTATGGATTCACGGCGACCAGATCGACATCGAGGCGGCGGCGGCGCTCATCCAGGCGGCCGCCCAATCGGCCCTGCCGTTCGGATTCGAATATGCGCTCGACTGCGATCGCATGCGGCCCGGCGAATTCGGCGGCGGCTATGTCGTCATCCGCGAGGATGACATCGAATTCGGCGGTTCGGCCCAAGGGCTGGAACGCGCACTCAGTCGCCGCGCCGCCGAGGCCGAGCATGGGCTCGTGATGGCGATCCGCGACGCCGACGAGGGCCTCCTCTTCTGGAACAGCGCTACCGGCTTCGGTGCGCTTGAGACAGCAACGGTGTTTTCTAAGGCCGAGGCCGCGAACTGCGATCTTCCCGTCGCCGGCGACCAGCCCGAATGGCTTGCCATGCCCGCACCGCTTACCTGAGGGAGACAGGTCATGCGCTACATCATCGCGCTCTACGAAATCGACCGTGCTTTTGGCGGGCGGGAAGAGGGAGGCTGGTGGTTCGATACCGGCGAACTCGCCCGGCTCCTGGCGCTCGCACCGACCGAGACCAGGGCGCGCTATCTGGCGGCGCGCGCCAACCGCTTGCTCGAGCGGCTCCAACGCCATCGTCGCCCCGTCGATTCGATACTGTACGAGGGCGGCCGCTATACCGCGATCGTCTACGAATGGGCCGCGCCGCCCGCGTTCCCCGAGGTTCGGCCGCAATACGCCTGACGCGCACCGCTGCTCGTTCGCCGCGGACCGGCTTCCCCGACACGCTGCCCAGCGCATTCAACGAAGGAGCCTATCTCCATGTCGACCCATCACGTCGTGTTCACGGCCGCCGTTCCGAACTGGATACTCGAGCGCGCCGATGCGGACAGCGGCGAGCGTGCCAGGAGCTGGCTGCTCTCGCAGAGCTGGTACGAGCGTCGACGCATCGCATGGCAGAGCGCCGCATCGCTCGCACCCCGCCATGATCAATCGCTCACCCGGCACCGGATCGTGCTCGAGCTCGACTGTCCCGGTACGGCACGCCCCGCCGCCGCCGCGCTGACTTTCACCGTCAAGGTCGCCGTTCGGCAGGGCGAGGATCCCGCCGAGAAGGCCCGGCGCGTCCTCGACCTACCGCGGCGAGCAACCACGCCGCGGCGCGTGCCGAAGCCGCAAAGCCCGTTCGAGCGGGGCTCGTTCAGCACGCCGCGCGGTACGTCGATCATCGGGCCCTTGCCGGCCGAGTGGCCGCTCGACCGTATGCTGACGGCCTATTCGACGCATCTGGGCAGCTACGGGCAAGGCGGTGTCGGCCTCTCGGGATGGCAATGTAACGGCGGTTCCTGGATCGTGTTGCCGCTCAAAGGATCCGAAAGCTGGACTTGGCTCACCCGCGAGGACATCGAACCCGCTTCGGATTACCGCTCGCTCCACATCGACATCGACCAGCGCATCGTTGGCGTTCATCCCGATCAGATCGATGACTTCCCGCCCTGGAACCATCGCTATGCTGGCCATGCGCAGATTCTCGATCTTCCCGATTTTGCGGACGAAAAGGCGACGATCGCCCGGTTCGAGGTAACCGGGTCCGGCTTCACGCTCGAGGCAGCGAGCGGGCTCACGCGCTGGCGCTTTGCCATGGGTGATGATCTGCCTCGCCCGATCTGGGCGGGTTCACGCGAAGCGCGCGTCCTATGCGAGCAGGAATCGGTCGCCGAGGCCTTTCTCCTCGCGCACGACTGCTATCTCGAGGTGTAAGCAGCGAGGCCGAGAAACCCGATCTCATTCTATTGAGATATCGATGCTCGCCGTGTATATGGCTATGTATATGCAAGGAGGCCGCTTTGGCACGACCCGAACCGATAGCTGCGCGGGAGGCCAAGCTTTTCCGTAACAACAAGAGCCAGGCGGTGCGCATTCCGGCCGACTTCGAGCTGCCCGGAACAAGTGTAATGATTCACCGCGAAGGTGATCGGCTCATTCTCGAACCCATCCGCCGGAAAAACCTGCTTGAGGTTCTCGCCGGTCTTGAGCCGCTCGGCCCGGAAGATCAGTTCCCGGACATAGACGATACGCTGCTGCCGGCCAAGGCGATCGATCTGTGAGCACCCTTTATATGCTCGACACCAACATCGTGTCAGAACTTGCGCGCAATCCCCACGGCGGTGTGGCGAAGCGGATCGCGGAGGTCGGACCGGACGCCATTTGCGTCAGCATCGTCACCGCGGCAGAGCTGCGCTACGGCTGCGCAAAGAAAGGGTCTCCCCGACTGCTGACCCAGATCGAGGCCATACTCGCCAGCGTCCAAATCTACGCCTTCGATGTGCCCGCCGATACTGAATATGGCGGCATTCGGGCAGAGCTTGAAGCTGCCGGCAAGCCGATCGGCCCCAACGACCTGTTCATCGCCGCACATGCCTATGCGCTTGACGCGGTCCTTGTGACCGCCAATGTCGGCGAGCTCACTCGTATCCGCGCGCTGAAGATTGAGAACTGGTTAGACGGCATCCATTGATGCTCTCGCCGACGGCGCATGCGGGATGATGTCATCGTCAAAGCCATCTCCCTGACAGCCCCGAGGCCGCGGTAGCGGGCCTCGGAAATGGCGCTCGTCGCGCCTGCTCGGCCGAACGGCCGAGGAGAGGAGTGGGAGAGGGGAAGATGGTTCGGACGAAGGGTTCGAGGCCATCATCCAGGAGACTTTCCCATGAACATCGGTACGATCAAGCAGAATGAAGCCGGTATTTTCGTTGGCAAGATCGCGACGCTGACGATTGCGATGACGCTGGCGCTGCGCGAGGTGCACTCGTCCAATCCGAAGGCGCCCAAGTTCGAGGTGCTGGCGCTGTCGGCATCGCGGGCGTGGGTGCAGGTAGGAGCGCTGTTCGAGCTGTTCTCGAACGGCACGGGCGAGGCGTTCCTGAACGGCAAGATCGAGGACCCGAGCCTGGCGGCGCCGCTCTACGTCTCGGCGTTCCGGCAGGAAGACGGCAGCTACAACGTGGTCTGGTCGCGTCCGACGCGCCGGCGTGACCTTGCCTCGGAGATAGCGCCCAAGGCCGACGACGGCCTGCCGCCGCTGCCCGGCGCCGACGAGCCCGCTCCGTCCGGCCAGACCGCCGAGGCCGGCCTCGGT
>NZ_CAVK010000226.1 GCF_000382885.1 Sphingobium indicum BiD32 | reverse complement strand
CCCCTCCACCATCGGCTACGCCGACGGTCCCCCTCCCCTTGCAGGGGAGGATCGACAAAAGCCTACTTCCCCACCCGTATCTCGAACAATTTGGGCCAATATTTGCCGGTGATGAACACCCGGTCCTTGGCCGCGTCATAGGCGATGCCGTTGGCCACCGCCTCGCTGTCTCGCACCCCTGCCGCCTTCATCAGCGGCGCAACGTCGATCCAGTCGATTACCGCGCCGGTAGCCGGGTCGATCCGCGCGATCTTCGTTTCATACCAGATATTGGCCCAGATCTCGCCGCGCACATATTCCAGCTCGTTCAGCCGCTCGACCGCGCGTCCGTTCCACGTCACCGTAATACGACGCTGTTCGGCCAGGCTTTCGGGATCAAGGAAGCGCAATTGCGCGCTGCCGTCACTCTGGATGACATGCCGCCCGTCCTGCGTAAGCCCCCAGCCTTCGCCCTTATAGCGAAAGTCGCCGGCTGGCGTGAAATCGCTCAGTTTCCAGAGGAAACCCTGACCATGGCGCCAGGTCAGGCTGATCAGCCGGTCGCCCCAATTGACGATCCCCTCGCCAAAATAGCGCGGCTCCAGCACGCGCCGCTGCACCACCTTGCCGTCCTTCAGCCGCACCTTGCGAATGTCCGACCGCCCCTCCAGCCCGGTGCTTTCATAGAGCGCGCCGTCATGGAAGAAGAGCCCCTCGGTAAAGGCGTCGGGGTCATGCGGGTAGGTTTTCACCAGCGTCCATGGCGTGTCGGCCAGGGCGGGGGTGGCGAACGCAAGCGCGCCCAGCAGCGCAAGCAGAAACTGCCTCACTCCGCTGTCGCCTGCGCCGCAACCGCCGCCGCCAACCAATCCGGCAACAGCGCTGGGTCCAGATCCTCCACCCGCCGCAACTCGATCGACAGGCCCATATCCGGCAACGCCGCCCGCTGGCGCTTCTCCTCCGCTTGGGTAAGCGGCACCGCGACCAGTCGCCGATTCACCTTGGCGCGATAATGCATCCGCGCGGTGTTTTCCTGGCCCACATAGCAGCCCTTGTCATAATCGACCCCGTTCAGCTCCCCGGCATTGGTTTCCAGCCAGAGCGTCTGGTCCTGCCCCAGCTCATCCGCCCCCTCGAACACGCCTTGGCGGAGCCGGTGCACCCGGAAAGCGGCCGCCGCGTCGCCATCCCCCGGTGCCGCGATCCAGCGATGGCCCAGCGCAGGCAAACGCGGATCGTGCGGCCTGTCCGCCGCCTCCAGCGCCCAATGCACCGCCAGCCCTGTGTCGCGCGCGATCACCACCTTGCGCCGCAACCGATAGAGCGCCAGCCGCCTGGCCAAGGCGTCGGCCTGCGCGCTCTCGCAGTCGATCAGCACGTCGTCCCCATCCGCCCACAGCATCATGTCGAACAGCGCCTTGCCCTGCGCGCTCAGCAGCGCGGTCCAGCGCGGCGCGCCCGGTGCCAGCGTCAAAACATCGCGCGTCAGCAGGCCTTGCAGGAAGGGGCGTGCCTCCTCCCCGGAAATTCTCAGGATCGCGCGGTCGGTGAGGGTGGTGCCGGTCATCGGCTTTAGGTAGGACAGGCGACTTCCATATCCAAGCGGTGAGCCACCATGTCCGAAACTTTCGACCTGATCCTGAAGAACGGCACCATCCACACGCCGGGCGGCGCGGAGCAGGCCGATGTCGGCGTGCGCGGCGGCAGGATCGTCGCGATCGGCACGAGCCTTGGGGATGCGGGCGAGGTGATCGATTGCACCGGCCTCGACGTCCTGCCCGGCTGCATCGACAGTCAGGTCCATTTCCGCGAGCCGGGGCTGGAGCATAAGGAAGATCTCGAATCGGGCAGCCGCGCGGCGGTGCTGGGCGGCATCACCGCCGTGTTTGAAATGCCCAACACCAATCCCAACACCGACACGGCAGAGCGCGTCCATGACAAGCTGCAACGCGCCCATCACCGCATGTGGTGCGACCATGCCTTCTATGTCGGCGCGACGGCGGACAATGCGGAGCATCTCAAGGAACTGGAACGCATCCCCGGCACCGCAGGGGTCAAGATTTTCATGGGGGCGTCGACCGGCAGCCTGCTGGTCGATGATGACAATGCGCTTGCTCGCGTGCTGGCCAGCGGCACCCGCCGCGTCGCCATCCATGCGGAGGATGAGACGCGGATGAATGCGCGCAAAGGTCACGCCTTGGCGGGCGATCCATCGTCCCACCCGGTCTGGCGCGACGATGAAAGCGCGATGATCGCGACCAAGCGCATCATCGGCCTGGCCCGCGCCGCGCGCCGTCGCATCCACATCCTGCACATCACCACGCCCGCCGAACTCGCCTATATCGGCCAGAACAAGGATATCGCCACCTGCGAGGTGACACCCCAGCATCTGACGCTGGCGGGGGAGGAGGCCTATCCGCGCCTTGGCACCTATGCCCAGATGAACCCGCCGATCCGGTCGGGCGCACACCGCGATGGTCTGTGGCACTGGCTGAACCAGGGCGTGCCTGATGTCCTGGGCAGCGATCATGCCCCCCACACGATCGAGGAAAAGGCCAAGCCCTATCCCACCAGCCCCAGCGGAATGCCCGGTGTCCAGACGCTTGTACCGCTACTGCTCAACCATGTGGCGGAGGGGCGGCTAAGCCTGCGCCGCTTTATCGAACTGACCTCGTCCGGCCCGCAGCGTGTGTTCGGGCTGGTCGGCAAAGGGCGGATCGCACTCGGCTATGACGCCGATTTCACCGTGGTGGACCTGAAAAAACGCTGGACCGTGGGCAGCGACTGGCTTGCCTCCCGCTGCAACTGGTCGCCGTTCGAGGGGATGGAGCTGACTGGCAAGGCAGTCGGCACCATCATTCGCGGCCATCGCGTCATGTGGGAGGATGCGCTGGCCAATGAAGCGGTTGGCGAAGCGGTGCGTTTCGAGGCGACGGAATTTTCCTGATACCCACCACCGTTCGTTTCGAGCGTGTCGAGAAACGCAAACACTGCGCTGACGTTTCTCGACTTCGCTCGAAACGAACGGGCTATGATTAAACCGTCGCCGCCCGGTTGCGCCGCGCCATCCGCACGCCATCGGTCGCAAACAGGATCAGGGCGATCCAGATCAGGCCGAAACTGATCATCTGGCCGTGACTCAGCGTTTCGCCGAACAGCACGACGCCGCAGAAAAATTGCAGCATCGGGGCCAGATATTGCAATATGCCCAGTGTCGCCATCGGCAGCCGTTGCGCTGCCATGGCGAACAACACCAGCGGCACAGTGGTCAACGCGCCGGAAATCACCAGCAGCGCGGTCGTCCCGGCGTCCTGACCGAAGCTCACCCCGCCATGGCCTGCTTCCCAGATCAGATAGGCAATCGAAGGCGGCGTCAGCAGCAGCGTCTCGACGCCAAGGCCTGTCATCGGCGCTACCGGCGTCAGCTTGCGCAGCAGGCCATAGAAAGCGAAGCTGAACGCCAGCGTCAGGCTGATCCACAGCGTGGTCAGCGCCGCCGCTGCCAGAATCGTCACGCCGACCGCCGCCACACCGATCGCCAGCATTTGCGGTCGCCTCAGCCTTTCCTTCAACACCAGCACGCCCAGCGCGACATTGACCAGCGGATTGAGGAAATAGCCCAGGCTGGTCGCGACGACATGGCCATGATTGACCGCCCACACATAGGTCAGCCAGTTGATCGCGATCATCAATGCCGACGCAGCCAGCGGCATGATCAGGCGCCGTTCGCGCAATGCCGCGATCAGCGGTGCCAGTCCCCGGCGCGCTGCCAGCAGCGTGACGATCAACAGCAGCGACCACAACACCCGCTGGGTGACGATCTCGACCGGATCGACATGATGGACCAGCCGAAAGAAGATCGGCAGCAGACCCCAAACGATATAGGCGACAATCGCAGCGATCAGGCCATTGCGCGTATAATTTTGCGTCGGGTTCAGAAAATCCCCCCACCCAGAAACAGCCGCAACGCGCCGAAGGCCGCGACGATCAGGCAGAAATTGCGCCCGCCATTGCGTGAAGAGACCATGCCGATCACCGCGCCGAACAGCGCCATGGGCACCAGCAGCCAGTTAAGGGCGCCCAGCAACGGGATGAAGGCGGGGATCATCAGGACCAGGGTGACAAGGCCGATAAAGCCGGATAATATGTTCAGCATGGCATCTAAATGCCCATTCCGCAGCGTGGCTACAAGGCGAACGGGAAGGCCAATGGGTAGAAACTGGCCCGATGATGCGGAATTTTCCCGCGATTCACCAAATGTCCTAACGAAAAATTAACCCGCACTCTTCATGGCTTGTTTACGAAGGAGTGCAGCATGGCGTTTTTCCGGCCAGTATCGTTTTTCCGGTCCGTATCGATCATCACCCTGACGCTGGCGATCGCCGCCTGCGGCAAGGGGGACAAGGACGCCAACCTCGCCGCGCTCGATGCGCAACTCACCAACAATGCGGTCGACCCCGCGCTGAAAGGCGCGCTCGCCGACCCCATCGTGGTCGATCCGCAACTGGTCGGTCAGTCCAACCGCAATGCCGTGCGCCCCGCCGACCGGCCTGCCAACGGTGCCGTGCCGTTGCTGTCGGGTGACGCGGGCAAGGCGCAGGCCGCCGCCTTGCAGCAGGCAGGCGGCAAGCTGCTCACCGCCCCCGCACCCAGCGAAGGTGACGCGATGGCATCCACCGTCACCCTTGGCGCGGTCGCCCGCGAACAGGCGGCGCGCAACGGCGGCAACGCCAATTGCACCAAGCAGCTCGCCTATGGCATGGAATGGGCGCAGCGCCTGCCCGATCCCTTCACCCTCTATCCCGGCGCGCAACTGACCGAAGCGGCGGGCGCGGAACGCAATGGCTGCACCCTGCGCGCCGCCAGTTTCGTCACGCCTGTGCCGCGTCAGGGGGTCATGGACTATTATTATACGCTCGCCCGTCGCGCCGGTTATGATGGCGAACATAAGATATTGGGCGGCGATCATGTGCTGGGCGGCACGCGCAAGGCCGATGGCAGCGCCTATTTCATCCTCTTCACCGACGCGCCGGGCGGCCAGACCAACATCGACATCATCGCCGACAACGGCAAATAACAGCGACGGCAGCTATTCCTTCCGCCCCATTCCCCTGATCGCCATTTGGCTGTAGGGCGAGCGGCATGACCAATATTTTCCTTGTTATGGGCGGCGGCGCGGTGGGTGCTGCGCTGCGGTACCAGCTGGGCCGTTTCTTCGGTGCAATGACGCCGGGCGCGACCTGGCCGTGGGGCACTTTTACGGCCAATCTGATCGGCGGTTTCGCCATGGGCCTGCTCGCAGGCTGGCTGGCGCGCGGCAGCATGACGTCGGGCGAACCGATCCGGCTGCTGCTGGGCGTCGGCGTGCTGGGCGGCTTCACCACCTTTTCTGCCTTCAGCCTGGAAACGCTGCTGATGATCGAGCGTGGCCAGATCTTCGTCGCACTGGCCTATGCGCTGGCATCGGTGATCGGCGCGGTCGTCGCGCTGGCGCTGGGCCTGTCGCTGATGCGGAGTGTCGTGGCATGAAGGGGCGTCCTCCCGGCAAGAGCGATGCCCCGCGCGGTCGCAAACCCGCTGCGCCCGGCAAATCCTTCGGCAAGCCCGCCGCGGGCAAATCCGCCCCCGGCAAGCCGACCGGCGCGCCCGGCCGCGCCCGTGGCGGCGCAAAAGCTGCGACCGCACGCAAGGGGGAGGACGGCAAGCCTGCCTTCAAGCCGCCGTTCAAATCCGGCCCGAAAAGGCCCGCCGCCAAACCCGCCGCTGCCAAGGTGGCACCGGTGGTCCAGGCCGCGACGCCCAAGCCTTCGGCGGCCAAGGGCGTCTCGCTCGACGTGCGCCAATATCGGGTCCAGCCCGACGATGACGGCATCCGCCTCGACCGCTGGTTCCAGCGTCATCTGCCCGATGTCGGCTTCAACATCGTGTCGCGCTGGTCGCGCACCGGCCAGTTGCGCGTCGATGGCGCGCGCGCCGCGCCCGGCGATCGGATCGCCGAAGGGCAGATGATCCGCGTCCCGCCCGCCGAGGCGAAGGCGTCGGCATCCGAACGCCCCGCCAAGCGCGCGATGGTCATAGACCTGACCCCGGACGAGATCGCCTATGTGCAGGAAATGGTGATCCATCGCGATGCGCAGGCGATCGTCATCAACAAGCCGCCGGGTCTGGCGACGCAGGGCGGGACCAAGACCGACGAGCATGTCGACAAGCTGCTCGACGGGCTGATCTTCAACGCCGAATCGCGCCCGAAGCTGGTCCACCGGCTGGACAAGGATACGTCGGGCGCGCTGCTGCTCGCCCGTTCCAGCCGCGCCGCCGCCCATTTCGCCAAAGCCTTTTCCAGCCGCACCGCGCGCAAAGTCTATTGGGCGCTGGTCATCGGCGTGCCGTCGATCAACGACGGCATGATCGAACTGCCGCTCGCCAAGCAACCGGGCACTGGCGGCGAGAAAATGCATGTCGATGAAGCGGAAGGGCTGCCTGCCCGCACCCGCTATCGCGTCATCGAACGCGCGGGCAACCGCGCCGCCTGGGTCGAACTGCAACCCTATACCGGCCGCACCCACCAGCTGCGCGTCCATCTCGCCGCGATCGGCCATCCTATCGTGGGCGACGGCAAATATGGCGGCAAGGACAGTTTCCTGACCGGCACGATCAGCCGCAAGATGCACCTCCACGCCCGCCGCATCCGGGTCGATCATCCCGATGGTGGCCGGGTGGACGTGATGGCGGACCTGCCCGCCCATTTCGCCTCCAGCCTTGCCGACCTGGGCTTCGACCTCAGCCTGGGCGACATGCCGCTGGATGACGAGATCGACCGCACCCCCACGCGCGAGGATGAAAAGAAATATGCGCGCCAGCACGCCAAGCAGGTGCGCAAGGACCGCAAGGGCGAACGGCGCTCACGCGGGGGCGAATAAGGACAGCGGGCATGAGCAATCCCTTGGTCGTGTTCGATTGCGACGGCACGCTGGTCGACAGCCAGCACAGCATCTGCACCGCCATGGCCCGCGCGTTCGAGGAAGCGAAGCTCAGCGCACCAGATCGTTTTGCCATCCTCTCGGTCGTGGGCCTGTCGCTGCCCCACGCCATGGCCCGGTTGCTGCCCGATGCCGAGGCGGATTTTCACGATCATCTCTCGGAACGCTACAAGCTGGCGTTTCAGGCGATGCGCCGCGAAAATGCCGTGTCCGAACCGCTCTATCCCGGCATCGCCGATCTGGTGCATGATCTGGATCGCGCCGGCTGGCTGCTGGGCGTCGCCACCGGCAAGTCGGATCGCGGCCTTGCGCTCTGCCTCACCCATCACGGCCTGATCGACCGTTTCATTACGCTCCAGACCGCCGACCGCCACCCGTCCAAGCCGCATCCCTCCATGCTTCTGACCGCGATGGCCGAGGCCGGTGCGGCGCCCGACACCACCGTCATGATCGGCGACACCAGCTTCGACATCGACATGGGGGCAGCCGCAGGGGTGCGCAGCATCGGCGTCGCCTGGGGCTATCACGCGCCTGATGAACTGATCGCGGCGGGCGCGCAGGCCGTGGCGATGGACAGCGCGCAATTGCGCGGCCATATCGGCGCGCCATGACCGACTTTCCGCCCCCACCCCCGTCTCCGCCCTCTGGCGATCCCGAAAGGATCGCCCGCCAGCGCCATTTCGCCATTGGCCTGTTCCGCTTGTCGGGTGCCTTCATCGTCATGTTCGGCTTCCTTGCCATCATGCAGCGCTTCACCTGGGTGCAGGGCGACAAGGCCAAGGCATTCGGTGCGATCATGGTCGTGGTCGGCCTGTTCCAGTTCATGGTCGTGCCGCGCCTGATGCTGGCCCTGTTCAAACGCACCAAGCCATGAAGCGCTTCTACAAGGACGTGGCCGTCGTCCCGTCCGATCACGGTTTTGCGATCCAGCTCGACACCCGCCCGGTCCGCACCCCGGCCCGCGCGCTGCTGGCGCTGCCCACGCCTGCGCTGGCGGACGCGGTGGCGGCCGAATGGCGCGCGCAGGGCGAGACGGTCGATCCCGGCACCATGCCGCTCACCGGCCTTGCCAATGCCGCGATCGACCATATCGTCCCCAATCATGTCAGCTTTGCCGCAGGTATCGCCCGCTATGGGCAGAGCGACCTGCTCTGCTATCGCGCGCACGCGCCGCAGACGCTGGTGGAGCGACAGGCGGCAGCATGGGATCCGCTGCTCGACTGGGCGCGCGCGCGCTATGACATTGCCTTTGTCGTGACGCAGGGCATCTTGCCGGTCGATCAGCCCGCGCAGACGCTCGCCAGGCTCGATGCAGCGGTCGCGGCGTTCGATCCCTTCCTGCTGGCGGGCCTCTCCACGCTGGTGAATCTCAGCGGCTCGCTCATCTGCGGCCTTGCCATTGTCGATGGCGGCCATGACCTCGACGCCATCTGGCAGGCGGCGGAAATCGACGATGCCTGGCAGGTTGAACAATGGGGCGAAGATGCCCAGGCCGCCGCCCGCACCACCCAACGCGCCGCCGATTTTTCCACGGCCGGAGCCTTTTGTGCGATGAGCCGCCCCTGAAGGGGTGGGAACAAGCCTGCTCCTTCGTTCATTATTGATGTTGAAAGGCGCGATATTCGCCTGTTCGACATTTTCGGTGCAACGACCAAGGAGACCCTGACATTGGCAAAGACCACCCTGATCGCTTTGATGAGCCTGTCCGCGCCGCTGGCGCTCGTGACGCCCGCATCGGCCCAGGACGCGCCTGCTGCCCAATCCGCTCCTGCCGCCGCGCAGATGACCCCTGAACAGATTGCCGCCTTCAACAGCGCCGTTACCGCCTTCACCGCTGGCCAGAGCGCCCAGCAGGCGGGCGACAATGCCGGTGCCGTCGCCAAATATGACGCCGCGCTCCCCGCGATCCGCACGGCGGTAGAGGCGGACCCGTCAAAGATCGATAATGTCAATTTCCTCGCCAACGCCCTTTACGCCGATGCTGCCGCTTATGGTGCGCTGGGGCAGATGGACAAGGTGATCGCACTCTATGGCGAATCGGTGCCGCACTGGCGCAAGGTGGTGGAAGCCAAGCCCACAGACGCTGCCAGCCGCAACATATTGGCGGGCATACTCATCCAGATGGGCAACCAGAAACTCGCCGCGCAGGACAAGGTCGGCTCCGCCCCGCTCTATACCGAAGCGCTGGCGCTGGCCCGCAAGTCGGCTTCCGAGAACGCAACCGACGCGGTGACGAAGAATATTCTCCTGTCCGCGCTGATCGGGGCAAGCCAGGCAGGCAGCGATCCGGCACTCCAGGCCGAAGCGGTGACGCTGAGCAAGACGATGCTGGCCGATGGTTCGGTCGACGCCACCAACAAGCCCGCGGCGCAGGCGCTGACGGGTGCCAAGGCGGGATAATATATGAGTCGGGAGCGGGCGGCGCATGGCCCCCGTCTCCCGTCATGCCAGTGAAAGCCGTCGCTTAAGCCTCAACCCCGATCTTGTCCGCATAGAGCAATCGCCCGCTGCCCAGCAGCCCCAGCAATTGCGGCAACATATGCGGTGCCACCGCAAAACAGCCTTCGCTCCGGCCGCATTTGCCCCAGGTGGCGATATGGTCCTCGCCCACATAGTCCGCGCCATGAACGACGATGGCGCGCGGTTCGGCATTGTTGTTCTGCGGGTCCAGCCCGATGAGCCGCATCGCCCGGCCATGCTGGCCGATATATTGCTCGCCGGTCATGAAGGCGCCCGAACTGCTGGCCAGTGAATTGGGTTCGTTGGAAAAGCTCTGGAGCCAGCCGCTATGCGCCGGGTCCGATCCCCGGCCATGGGCGACCAGATAGCTGCTGCTTTGCCCGCCGATCAGGTCGACGACATGGAAGCGCAAATCCTTCGACGGGGCGGTGAAATCGGCGATCGCCACCCGGTCACGCAGGGTGAAGGCATCGCCATGCCGGTCGAGCGCGGCCTTGGCCCGTTCCAGCAACGACGCATAGGGTTTTGCAGCGATCGGCTGCACCACCGGAGCGGCGGGCAAGGGCGCGGCAGCAGGCGCAGGCGATGTTCCCACTGGCACGGCCGCCCGGCCGATGCTGTCCGATAGAAATGAAAAGGCGAGTCCGCTTATGGCGAACTTCGTGAAATTGCGGCGATCCATGACGCCAATATAGCAAAGACGCAGCCCCGCTCCAAGAGCGGGGCGATGCACCTTATGGCGCGGAACCGTTCGCTTCGTCTGTGGGCTGGGTCTCCTCGCCTTCCTGCGGCAGGCGCGCGGTCATGCCGGTGGCGTCGGCATCATCCTGAATCTGCTGCTGTTCGGATATGGACGGCGGCGCGGCCGGAGTCGCAACCGCATTGTTGGACGGCGGCGGCAGCACCGCGTCCGGCTCCTCGATGATGATATTCTCGACCGGCGGCTCGACCAGATTATTGGTCGCCGTCGGCTCTTCCTCCTTCTTGCCGCAGGCGGACAGGGCAAGGGCACCGGCAAGGGCGAACAGGGCAATTTTACGCATGGGTGGTCAGTCCTTCGATGCGATAGTCGGGGAGGGGAGGGCAGTGGGGTCGACCCGGCGGCTCGACGCCTCGATCTTGGCGGCCAGCAACTTGTCCCAGCCATAGGGGTCGGCGCGGAAACTCATCGTCCCGTTGCTGCTGGCAAAGGCGGTCCAGTAGAGCAGATAGACCGCCACTTCCTGCGGCAGGGACACACGCTGGGTCTTGCCCGCGTCGATCAGCGTCTGGATCTGCCCGTTCAGGTCCGGGTCGCTCGCCACCATCAGTTCAGCGAGCGACACCGGTTTTTCCAGCCGGATGCAGCCATGACTGGCCAACCGGTCATAGCTTGCAAATTTGCCGCGCGACGGCGTGTCGTGCAGATAGACGGCGAACGGGTTGGCAAAATCGAACTTCAACCGCCCCAGCGCGCTGTTCGGGCCTGCGGGCTGGACGATTCGCTCGCCCCCTTCGGGCGTCTTGATGATCTTGTAGCCCTGCCGCGCCAGCGTCGCGCGCCCCTTGGGGAATAATTCCCGATTGGCGATCGACATCGGCACGTTCCAGGGCGGATTGACCACGATCGAATGGATGCTGGACGTCAGCATCGGCGTCGCATTTTGCGGGCTGCCGGTGACCGCGCGCATCGACGTGACCGGCTGGTCGCCCTGAAACACGGTCAGCACGGCAGCGGCGATGTTCACCTGCACCCGGTTGACCGGCAGGCGGCGCGGCATCCAGCGCCACCGCTCCATATTGGCCATGATCGCGGCGATCCGGTCATCCACGCTGACATTGAGCGCCGCCAGCGTCCGCGCGTCGAGCAGTCCGGTGGGATTAAGCCCATAGCGCCGCTGCGCCCGTTGCAGCACGTCGGTCAGATTTTCGGTCGGGGTGACGCTCTTGTCCTCCAGCGCGATGCGCGCGCGCACCACCATCGGCGCGGACGTGGCGGTCAGCACCGGCCAGCCGCCCTTGTCGCGGATCGCCTCATAGGTCGCCAGTCCCTTGCGCAGCCCGTCATAGCCTGCATAGGGCGGGGTCAGCGCATTGACCCATTGCGCCAGACGATCCTCGGCCACGGCCTTGGCCAGCCCTGGGCGCGGGTCGAACCGTTCGGGGCGCAACGCCCATATCTCCAGAAAATCGGCGGTATCGACACGCCCGGTGGACAGCGCCTTTGCCCGGTCCAGCACCGCACTGACCAGCGCGTCGCCGGTCAGGCTGGCGGTCGCCTTGCTGCGCGCCATCAGCCCCTGTTCCGCGCCACCGCGCAGCCAGCCATTCGCCCACGCCTCCTGCGCCGCCGACAGCGGCGGGATCGGCACCAGCAACGGCACCGCAGGCACTGGCTGCACCTGCGCCGGGGGCAGCGTCGGCGCAAGCGCCGGGGGTTGCGTTACCGGCGTCTGGGCGTAGGCGGGCAGGGTGCTGGCATTAAGGACACTGGCGCTGAGCAGCGCCAGCGTCGAAAAACGGATCATGTCGGGACGGTTCATGCTGGACCAGATAGCGCAAAGCGGCCATCGTTCAAATCACGATAGCGGAAAAGATCATGCTGCACGTCGTTCACCATCCTGCCTATGTCTCTCCCGCAACACCCGGCAGCCGCTTTCGTTTCGACAAATATGGACTGGTGATGGAGGCGCTGCGCGAAAGTGCGCCGCCCATGACGCTCCACACGCCCGATCCGATGCCGCGCGCCTGGATAGAGGCGGTGCATGATCCCGATTATGTGGAGGAGGTGCTGAGCCTTACCGTCCCGCCGTCCAAGGAACGGCGGATCGGCTTTCCGGTCACGGAACGGGTGATGCGTCGCTCCCTGCTGTCGCCCGGCGGCACCTGGGCGGCGGCGCGGCTGGCGCGGCTTCACGGCTTTGCCGCCAATGCCGCAGGGGGCAGCCATCATGCGCTGGCAGATAGCGGTGCGGGCTATTGCGTTTTCAACGACCTAGCCATCGCCGCCAACCGGCTGATCGCGGAAGGGGAGGCGGACCGCATCCTGATCCTCGACCTCGACGTGCATCAGGGGGATGGCACAGCATCGCTGCTGGCGGGCCGTTCCGACATCTTCACCTTGTCAATCCACGCGGACAAGAATTTCCCGGTGCGAAAGGCGCGTTCGACCCTCGACATCGGCCTGCCCGACGGGGTGGAGGACGCCGCCTATCTTACCATCCTCCACGACACGCTGCCGCGCGTGCTGGACGATTTCGCGCCCGACCTCATCCTCTATCAGGCCGGGGTCGATCCCCATGGCGACGACCGGCTGGGACGTCTTGCCCTGACCGACGCGGGCCTGGACGCGCGCGACCGCTATGTGATCCGGCAGGCCAGGGCGCGCGCCATCCCCGTCGCCAGCACCATGGGCGGCGGCTATGGCGAGGACCGCATGGCCGTTGCCCACCGCCACGCCGCCTGCATGATCCGCATGGCGCAGGAAATATTGGGTTAGTGCACCGTCCCGACCGCTGGCTGCGCCCCATCCATCAGCTTGGCCGCGATCAGCCCGGCGACGGCCAGCGCGACGAAATCGCTCAGCGCCAGATAGAGGATATAACCCCATGGCGCATGGTTGAACACGGACTGCCCGACATGCATCCACAGCACCGCCGCCAACGCAAAGACCAGGCTGACCCGCGCCCGCTCGGCAAAGCCGGTCGTCACAAATCGCAGCGCCAGCGCGATCAGCACGCCCACCACCAGCGCCAGGATCAGCCCGCCGATCAGGCTGGCGCTGTCCATCACCGGAAAGCCGCTGCTATTATAGAAAATCTGCGCCACCGGCCCCTTGCCATAAAGGATCGTGCCGTCCGCTGTCGCCGGATCGGGAATGGTATAGACGCCGGTGCCGGTCGTGTTGAGCGCCTGCGCCAGCGCGGCCTGCAAATTGGCGCTCGCCTGCCCCTCTGCGCGGCTCATCGCCAGCGCGCTCAGCGGTGTGCCCCAGAAGATGAAGCCTGTGATAAACATCGCAAAGCCGCCCAGCAGGCCGCCGATTACCGTCCGTATCATCATGCTCTCCACTCCCTGTCCCGCCCATAAGGCTAGGCCAGAACGCGGCGGACGCAATATCTATCCGATGATAGTCAGTCTGCGGGGCGCGATGCCTTCTCGGCAATCCCCGACACGCCCTCACGCCGCTCCAGCTCGTCGCACACGGAATCGAGCGAAATGTCGAGGTCCGCGAGCAGCAGCAGCAGGTGGAACAGCAGGTCGGCGCTTTCGCCGACCACGCCGTCACGGTCCCCCGCCATCGCGGCGATCACCGTCTCGACCGCTTCCTCGCCGACCTTCTGCGCAATCTTGCCCCGCCCCCGCGCCGTCAGCTTGGCGACATAGGATGTGGACGGGTCAGCCGAGCGCCGCTGGCGGATCGTCTGTTCAAGGGCAAAGAGGGTGGCACGCATGGCAGCGCATCAAGCGCCGTGCGCGCCACCCGTCAATGGGAAAATTACTTGCGGTTGCGACGGCCGCGCAGCAGACGGAAGCCGATGACCGCCACGCCCATGGCGAACAGGCCCATCTGTTCCGGCTCAGGCACCGGGGTCGGCGTGCCGCCGCCGGAACTGCTCGTCGTGCCGCCGGTCGAGCTGCTGGTTGTGGTGCCGCCGCTGCTGGTGCCACCGCATTTGCCAAACCAGCACCATGTTGCCTGTGCAGGCGTCGCCGCCCCAATCAGACCGGCGGCCCCGGCCACCAAAAGCATCTTGTTGATTTTCATCTATGTCACCCTGTTCTAACACTACTTTGGCAGAAGTGT
>NZ_CAVK010000227.1 GCF_000382885.1 Sphingobium indicum BiD32 | reverse complement strand
ATCCCTCAACTTGCACCAAAGATGCGGAAGAACCCCTGATTGACGGAAACTTCTCATCCAGATCGCCGCGCCATATGAATTGCCGAATGGCGGATGAGATAGTGTCAAAACGGAAAATCTGATGCTCACATGCTCAATCCTGACCTGGACATTAACATCATGAGCAATCGAGGTTAGCGACACGCCTGAACCCGCTTCCTACTCTTCTGTTGAAAGAGAGGTGCGTATGTCAGAGCGGCTCAATGGTACTCACGAGGTTGCCGGTAAACCCGCGTTGCGCGATAACATGCTCATGCATGGCACTGCCAATGAAGGCATAGGGCGGCCGCAATCATCAACTCGATCGGATGGTCGGGCGGGCACCGAAGCGCAGGAGGCGTGCAAGCGGTTGGAACTGTTATTGCGGGAGACGGTACACCGGTGCACCAACGACCTCCAACTGGTCGTCAGTCTGCTCTCCCTCCAGGCGACACGACTGAAAGATCGGGAAGGACGCGCCGCCCTTGAGGATGCGGCGGAACGGATAGCTATTCTAGCCCGAGCGCGGGCGGCCACGTCGGAAGAGGAACAGTCCGCGCTGGCGACCGCTTTGCGTCAGGTATGCGAGGCGTTGCAGGCGCATGCGGAACTGAGATCCGTTTTGATCTCGCTCGAAATAGGTGATGGCTGCGACGAGGTTGCTTCGCCGTTAGTCACGCCGATCTGCTTGGCCGTGAACGAACTTGCGACCAACGCGATTAAACATGCTTTCGAGGCGAAGGGTGGCAAGATTACCGTGGTCGTTCGACGGCGTGACGATGATGTCGTCGTACAGGTCGATGATGATGGCCTGCCGTTCCTCGATGCCGCTCCATCAGACGGGCATGGACTAGGCCTTGGTCTTGTCCGCCGTCTTGTGTCGTCATGTGGCGGGAAATTTCATCAGCCACCGTCGGGATCGAAGACATTCGAGATTGTCGTACCCAGCGGCCAAAGCGCAAGCTAGCGTTCAGGCTCGATTGGATGCAGGCGCATCGATCGACAGCATCACGATCGTAAAAAGGAGAGCGCCCGTCTCGTTGGTGACTTCCACCCGATAGTCACGTCCGTCCCAAAGTACATCAGGCTCATCATGCATTACGGCGCCGGCAAACCGGATCGCAGCCTTCCGTGCCGCGGCATCGTTCGGCAATTCAGTGCCTTCCTGGTCAACGTCGCGTCCGCCATCAACGGTGTGAAAAAAATAACGAGGCATTTTGCTTCGTAAGCGCAAAAACTTCCCCACATTCTCGTAGGCGCTAATCTGGCTATGTTTGGCCCCTCATTCGAGGGGTATCGTAGTGACCGATGATGTAAGAACATTCGAAACAGGTTTCGAAAGGCAGGAGGGTCAGCGGCCCTCGCGTATGGATGTCATCCCAGCGGGGCCGATGCGGCGTCGCTGGTCGGCCGAGGCCAAGGCCAGGATCATCGCGTCGAGTTTTGAGCCCGGCGCCAACATCGCGCAAATTGCGCGAACGCATGGGCTGCTGCCACAGCAGCTCTACGCCTGGCGGCATGACAGTATTCCGGGCAAGCGCTTGACCAGCAAGAAGCTGGGCTTTGTCCCGGCGGTGATTGAAGATGCGGGCGGCACCGGCTCGGCTGATGGTGGAGGCGATGAGATCGTGATCCGCACGACTGCACTTGCGATCCACGTGCCGTCGGGCGCAAGCGAGGATCATATCGCCCGGGTGCTCTCCGCCGTGAGCCGGACGGGATGATCATCCCACCAGGACCGCTCAAGGTGATGGTGGCGACAAAGCCGATCGACTTCAGGAAAGGGGCCGTCAGCCTGGCGGCGCTGGTCGAGCACGAACTCGGGCTCAAGCCCTTCTCGGGAGTTGTCTTCATCTTCCGCTCGAAGCGGGCGAACAGGATCAAGCTGCTGGTCTGGGACGGCACCGGCCTGGTGCTTGTGAGCAAGGTCTTGCAGACCGGGGGCTTTCATTGGCCACGGGCGCACGATGGCGTGATGCGGTTGTCGGCATCGCAGGCGTCAGCCTTGTTCGAAGGGCTGCAATGGTCGAAAATGCACACGCCGCGCACGCAGGTTCCGGTGACGACGCGATAGGTCGCACGCCTGATTCCCCTGATCGAAATGCCATTGCGGATCGCTCCCAAACTGCCAGAAATGGGGCATGTCCGCCACGGCAACCGATCTTCCTGACGATGTCGCCACCCTCAAGGCGATGGTCCTGGCCGGCCTCGAGCGTGAAGCTCGGATGCAGCATATCATCGACCAGATCACCCGCACGACATTTGGGAAACGGTCGGAGAAGCTGAGCGAAGATCAGTTGGCGCTTGCCTTCGATGATCTCGACGTCGCCCGTGCTGAACTGGAAGCGCTTGGCGAGCAGGCGGCAGGTCAGAAGAAGGAACGGGCGCGAAGGGAAAGCGGGACTGCGCGGGCGTCGCTGCCGGCGCACCTGACCCGCGTTGAGGAAGTGATCCTTCCAGACGAGAAGGAATGCCCCTGCTGCGGAGGCGCGCTGCACTGCATAGACAGCGACATATCGAGCCGGCTCGATGTCATCCCGGTCCAGTATCGCGTGATCGTGACGTCCCGCCCGAAAATGGCGTGCCGGGCGTGCAGCGATGGCGTGTTCCAGGCGCCCGCGGCCAAGCATGTGGTGCCAGGTGGCCTGCCCACCGAGGCAATGATCGCCGATGTTCTGGTCAGGAAATATGCCGATCACATGCCCTTCTATCGGCAGGCACAGGCGCTTCGGCGCCAGGGCATTGAGATCGACCGGGGAACCATGTGCAACTGGGCGGGTCGAGCCGCGGGCTGGCTCGGCCGCCTGACCAATCGAATGAAAGCGGAACTGCTGACGGGCGCCAGGCTGTTCGTCGATGAGACCACCGCCAAGGTCCTGGCGCCCGGCACCGGCAAGGTGAAGACGGGATATCTCTGGGCGATCGCGCGTGATGATGGCGCGCATGGCGGCACCGATCCACCGGCGGTCGTCTACACCTACATGCCAGGTCGCGGGAAAGTCTGGGCGGAAAAGCTGCTCGGGGATTTTACCGGCATCGTTCAGTGCGACGGCTATGGCGCCTACAAGCATATCGAGGCGCTGGACCGGAAGGGTGGTCCTGGAACGCTCGCCTTCTGCTGGGCGCACGTTAGGCGTGGATTCTTCGACGATGCCAAGGGCGGCAACGCGCCCGTCGCCGATGAAGCGCTGCGGCGGATCGCCAGCCTCTATAAGATCGAGGCCGGTATCCGAGGTTCCAGTCCCGAACACAGGTTGGCGATCCGCCAGGCGCACTCCGCTCCGATCATCGCTGGCATGCGCCCTTGGCTCGAGGAGATGCTGCCCAGGCTGCTCGGAAGTTCCAATACGGCCGAGGCCATCAAATACACCCTCAACCATTGGAAAGGCCTCGTCCGCTTCCTCGAGGATGGACGGATCGAGCTGGACAACAACACCGTCGAGCGATCAATCAGGCCGCTTACGCTCCAGCGCAAAAATGCCCTGTTCACAGGTCATGATCTGGGGGCCGAAAACTGGGCGACCTTCGCAAGCCTCATCGAAACGTGCAAACTTGGCGGCATCAAACCTCAGGCCTACCTCACCGATGTCCTCACCCGTATCGTCCTACGCGGCGACGCAGATCCGATCGATGATCTGCTCCCCTATAACTGGGTCGAAAGCCGCGTCACCGCCAGCGCCGTCATCGAACAGGCCGCCTAACGCCTGCCAGTGGGGGTGATTTAGCGCTTACTTTGCTTCCAATCGCTAATTAATTTCAGATGAAGGGCCGCCCACCTGTGACAGCGACCGTGGCGCCCGTCGTGTAGCTGGACTCATCGCTTGCCAGCATCACATAGGCTGAAGCCAACTCGCGAGGCTGGCCGGCACGACCGAACGGGGCATTTTCCCCGAAATTCTTGACAGCCTCCGGCGGCATGGTCGAAGGGATGAGCGGCGTCCAGATCGGGCCGGGCGCTACGCAATTTGCCCGGATTTCCTTGTCGGCCAGTAGCTGCGCCAAGCCCATCGTGAAATTCTGGATAGCGCCTTTTGTGGTTGCGTAGGCCAAGAGATGGGCATTTGGCTGATCAGCGTTTATCGACGTCGTATTGATGATCGAGGCCCCTGGGGCCAAGAGAGGTGGCCGGGTAGGA
>NZ_CAVK010000228.1 GCF_000382885.1 Sphingobium indicum BiD32 | reverse complement strand
TGAAGCGTCCCGGGTTTTCAGGAGGCAGTATTCTTTGGGCTATGCAGCCATATCGAGGTTCTCGAGGGCTGCATAGTAATTGTCTTCGGCCTCAGCGGGCGGGATGTGCCCGATAGGGCCGAAGAGCCGGTGATTGTTGTACCAATCGACCCAGCGCAGCGTTGCCATTTCCACGGCCGAAACGCTTGGCCATGATCGCTGCCGCCAGATGACCTCGGCCTTGTAAAGGCCGTTGATCGTCTCGGCTAAGGCGTTGTCGTAGGAATCACCGACGCTGCCGACCGAGGGGACGAGTTTGGCCTCGGCCAAGCGCTGGGTATAGTTCATCGCAAGATATTGAACTCCCCTGTCGCTATGGTGAATCAGTCCATCATCGGGATCTGGCCTGCGGGCATGAATCGCCTGCTCCAGGGCATCCAGAACGAAGCTGGCAGTGGCTGACGTGCTGACCTTCCATCCGACAATCCGCCGGGCAAAAGCATCAATCACGAAGGCGACATAGACGAAGCCTGCCCAAGTATGCACGTAGGTGAAATCGACGACCCACAGGGCGTTTGGCCGGCTGACGCGAAATACCCGATTGACCTTGTCCAGCGGACACGGCGCCTTCGGGTTGCTGATAGTGGTGATCGTCTTCTTCCCACGACGGACGCCTGCCAGCCCCATGGCGCGCATTAATCGTTCCACCGTGCATTTCGCCACCATGATGCCTTCACGCCGCATCTGGTGCCAGACCTTGCGTGCGCCATAGAGACCGAAGCTGGCCTCATGGACCCGCTTGATCTGCTCCCTGATCTCGTCATCGCGCTGCGCACGGGCCGGACGCCTGCCGGGATCGGCACGACGCGCGGCGTGTTCATGGTAGGAGGATGGGGCGATTGCCAGTTCCCGGCAGATCGGCTCGATACCCAAATCCTCGCGATGGACGTCGATGAACGCCATCATCATCTCCCGGGGCGGTCGAGCTCCGCCATCGCAAAATACGCAGATGCCTTGCGCAAAATCTCATTGGCCCGGCGTAGTTCCTTTACTTCGCGCTCAAGCAATCTCAGGCGTTCCCGGTCATCGGCCGCCAGCGCCGCTGGCCCCGCTCGTCGGCTCGCTTCCTCACGGCACCAGCGGCGCAGCGTCTCCAGCGAGCAGCCGATCTTCGCCGCGATCGACTTCATCACTTCCCATTCCGAGCCGTAATCGGCCCGCTGCTCCATCACCATACGAACTGCCCGCTCGCGAACTTCAGGTGAAAATTTGTTGGTGGTCTTGCTCATAATGGATGCTCCTTCTCACAAGTTGGAGCCTCCTGAAAACCCGGGACGCTTCA
>NZ_CAVK010000229.1 GCF_000382885.1 Sphingobium indicum BiD32 | reverse complement strand
GAATGCCGTCACGTTACGAAACAACGTCTGCGCTACATAAAGCGTGCGGCCGTCTGGTGAAAGGCCGCATCCATTGGGGTGGTCCACAGGGTAGAGCAATGAGCTGATCTCGGAGCCGTCCGCCTTGGCGTAATAGAGGCCCCCACGATCGCTCTCTCTTTCGCGCCCTTGGCCGAAATCTGTGAAGTAAAAACCGCCATGGCCGTCAAATACCAGGTCGTTCGGTCCATTAAGCCGATGTCCATCACAGGAATCGTAGAGAATTTCGACTGCACCGCTGTCGATCTCGATCGCTTCGATGCGGCCTCCGCTATAATCTGGTGCCTGATGGCCAGGAATAAGCAAGTCGCCCTGCTTCTCCCATTCGAAGCCGCCGTTGTTGCAAACATACAGTCGCCCGTCTGGGCCCAGCGCTGCGCCGTTGGGACCGCCACCTGGTGTGGCGACGACGGTTTGTCGGCCATCGGGCCATATCCGCGTTAGCTGGCCAGCCGCAATTTCGACAACCACAACAGACCCGTCCGGTAGCCACACTGGCCCTTCCGGAAACTTCAGTCCCTCGGCAACGACTTCGAAGTCCATCGATTATCTCCTTATTCTCTTCCGAGCGGAGTCAGCGGCAATTTCCGATTAGGGGCCAGTCCCGGGATAGGGGACCGCGCCGACCAGTATCTTAAGGTAGACGGGGCCGACTGAACGATACTCCGACACAGTCTCGTTGCACGAATCAGAGTTAGGAGAGGCGATGGCATATGCAAAGCTTTTGGCCACCACGGCAAGCGACCATCCGCACGGCCTGGCCTTCATCAGCGGTGACCGACAGCGGACATGGCGAGAGGTCAAGGAGTCAGTCGAGCACGTAGCCGGTGGCCTGATCGCGCTAGGATTAAAAGTCGGTGACCGCGTTGCCATCGTGTCTGGACTTGCCGAGGGTCAAGCCGAGTTGGGTTGCGCGGTGTCTTGGGCCGGCATGGTTCTGGTTCCGCTCAACGTGCGGCTGGGGAAGGAAGAACTTCTCGCCATTTTGGAGGACGCGGACGTATCGGCCATCGCCTTTGACGCAACTCACGCTGCATTTGCTGTTCAGGCAGCAGACCAGCTCGGCATCAAGATTGGGATCGCGCTCGATCGGGAAGCGGAAAGACCCGAAAATCACAGTTTAACGTCGCTCGTTGCGTCCAAGCCGCTGGCACGGGTAGAGCAGGCAGAAAACGATCTGGCGATGCTGATCTACACCGGCGGAACGACGGGAACGCCTAAGGGGGTCATGCTTCCCTTCCGCTCTCTAATCGCCGAAGGCGAGATCATGCGCGACTATATTGGCTATAATCGCGAGACTGTTTATCTCCATGCTATGGCGATGTTCCATGTCGCTGGCGTGGCCCAGTTCGCAGGAGTGACGTTGGGTGGCGGGGCGCATGTTTTTCGTCCGGATGGCGGTCCGATCGCGACCTTCGAGGAGATCGCGCGTAGTGGCGTCAACACTTTATGCGGCGCGCCTACGTCGCTCGCCATGTTGCTGGATTCCCCTGCGCGAGACGATGCGCTACTCCGAACTATCCGCGGCTTTGGATATGGCTCTTCGTCGATTTCAGAAGCATTGCTCAAGCGCGCGATTAAGGCGATGCCAAATGCCAGGTTTGTTCAATTTTATGGACAATCGGAGGCTTCGGGCACAGTAATCATCTTGGATGCAGACTGGCATGTTCTGGAGGGGCCGAAGGCCGGAAAGCTGAGAACCACAGGTCGGCCAGACAAACGCTATCGTGTCCGCATTGTCGATGAAAAGGGCGTAGAGCAACCGAGAGGCGCCGCTGGAGAGATTCTTGTTCAGGGCGCATATCTCTCAACCGGCTATTGGCGTCAGCCCGAGAAGACTGCAGAACTCTTCCGCGGGGGATGGTTACACACTGGCGACGTAGGGGTCATGGACGCGGACGGGTTCATCGCGGTCGTTGATCGGTTTAAGGATATGATCATAACCGGCGGCGAGAATGTCTTCTGCACGGAGGTCGAAAATGCGCTCGCCCAGCATCCTGCAGTCAGCACTTGTGCCGTAATCGGCATACCCCACGACCTGTGGGGTGAGGCGGTGCATGCCGTGGTGACGCTCATCAAAGGCAAATCCACGAATGAGGCCGAGCTGATTGCCCATTGTCGGCAGTTTATCGCGGGATACAAATGCCCGAAATCGGTAGACATCGTCGAAGACACGCTCCCACTGAGCGGCGTTGGCAAGGTGATGAAGCATGTCCTTCGCGAGCAGTACCTCTCGCGAAATCGGGACAAGGCAGGACTGGTTTCACGATGACCGGGCTGGCGGGGAACAGGCGTGTAAGCGCCAAGCTCAAATGTCACCGCGCTCGATCACCGATCCTGTAATCTGCAGAGCTTGGCGGTGTATCCCTTGAGGTTCAAGGCCAAGCTTAGGCTGGAGCTTCCAATCACATAGAGTAATCGCGGGGTTGGGAACACCGACGCGGTTACGATGCGTTGGAAGGGTGGTTGCCTCCCGATAGGATGAAGTAAGGGCTCACGACCGCATAGCCGGGCCCAGCATCGAACGGGAAACAACCATGAAGCAGTTTATCGGCCTCGCCGTGTCATTGAAAGATACATTCGTCTCGGTGCGGGAAGCAGGTAAGCGGATCTGGCGCTGTCCGATCCCAAACTGATAGCAGAGGTGATCCGCAAGCGTGCTCCGAACGCGAAGCGCGTCGTGTTCGAGACGGGGCCTCTGGCGATCTGGTTCTATCATGCGCTGAAGCTGGAAGGCTTGCCGGCGATTTGCATTCATGCCCGCCATGCCAAGGCGGCGCTGGATATGGCGCCGAACAAGACCGATGCAAATGACGCGGACGGACTCGCGCACCTTTCCTAGGTCGGCCTTTACCGCGAGGTGCGGGTAAAGAGCTTTGACTGCATGCTGGTTCGCACGTTGGTCGCAGCACGCAACCAACTGCTCAAGATGAACGCGCACTGGTGCACGCTCTCGAGCATGCCGCCAGTATTCCGCGAGAAGCGCGCGCCAAACTGGATGATCACCGCCGATGAACCAGACCGGGTACAACAGGCAACCGCCGCGATTGTTTTGGCGAACCCACCCAGATCGACGTGTGCATCCGGCGAGGACCCTTGGGACTGGCACGTGATGTGCTGACGTGCTGTCAGGCAGCCTGAGCGACGGGTTGATGCAGAGCCTCGTCGCGAAGACGCACCAGTTCCAGGGCAACAGCCCGTGCAGCCTGTTTTGCGGTTGGTCGGAGATGCTGGCGATAACGTCACGCAGCCATGCATGTGGGTCGACGCCATTGAGGCGACATGTCTGGATCAGAGAGTACATGGCGGCCGCCCGGTGCCCGCCGCGGTCCGAGCCGCAGAAGGTCCAGTTTTTCCTTCCGATTGCCACTGTACGGACTCGCCGTTCCGCCGCGTTGTTTGTCATGCAGATCCGGCCGTCGTGAAGGAAGCGGGCGAAGCTTTCCCAGCGTGACACCATATAACTGATGGCCTTTGCGAGATCGCTCTTGCGAGAGACGCGGCGATATTGCTGGCGCAGATGCGCTTCGAGTTCGGCCACGAGCGAGGCGACATGTCTCTGCCGGTACTCGAGACGCTCATCGGCGCTACGGCCCCATATCTGGCGCTCGGCCGTGACGACCGCATCCATGCGTTTCACGATCTCGCGGGCCAGCGGTGAGCCTTTGAGCCGGGCTTCCTTGTAGAATGGCCGCCTTGCGTGCGCCCAGCAGGCAGCCTCTAATATGGGCTGGAGTTTGCGGCCTGGCGCGTACAGGGCCTCATAGCCAGTATAGGCGTCGGCCTGCAGGATGCCGGTAAATCGCGGCAGTTGTCGCTGCGGGTGAGCGCCAGTCCGGTCGCGTGTGTAGTAGAACATGACGCCCGGCGGGTCGCCTCCGCCAAAAGGGCGGTCGTCGCGCACCGACGCCCAGACCCTTCCTGTTATGGTCTTTCCAGCCGCGATGACCGGGACTGTCATGTCGTCATGGTGGATCCGCAATCCTGCCAGGACATGATCTTCGAGAAGAGGAAGCAGCGGGTTCAGCAGGATGGTGGCGTGACCGACCATGTCGGCGAGCGTCGAGACACTGATATCCATGCCTTCTGCGGCATAGGTCTCGCTTTGCCGGTTGAGCGGCTGATGGAGCCCGAACTTGTTGAAGGCGATCATCGCTAAAAGTTTGGGGCCGACAGATCCCCGTGGAACGGGATGAAAGGGCGCCGGGGTTTGCGAGATTGTCGTGCAGTCCCTGCAGACAAATTTCTCGCGCACCGTCTGCAGGACGATCCACTGACGCGGGATCACCTCGCGGCTCTCGGTGACGCTCTCGCCGATCTTTTTAAGGTCGCTGCCCTGGCAGCACGAGCAGGTCTGCGGACCAGGCACGACAACACGGTGGCGGGGCAGATCGCTGGACAGGGGGCGGCGCGCGGCTCTCTTGCGGGTGAAGGGTGCTACCGGGACGCCGGCCTTGCCTGCTTTTGCGACAGCGAGCTCGGCGGCGAGCTCATCCTCGGTCGCAGACGTGACGACATCCTCGAGCTGCATTTCGAGCTGATCGAGCAGATGTTTGTGGCGCTCGGACGACTGCCCCCATTTGTCCTGGCGGGCTTTGGCGGTGCGCAGTTTCAGCTCTTCGATTACAGCGTAAGCATCTGTGACTTGCGCCTGGGCGATGGCGGCCAGGGCTTCGGCCTGAAGGAGTTCTGCGCGAGTACTGATCAGCAGCACTTTGAGCGCATCGGGATCGTCAGGAAGGGCCTCGAGCGACATATCCATCGTGGATTATGTAGAGCAGATAATCGTTATTTCGTCGAGGAAAATCGGCAAAAACCTCAACAAAACCAGGCATTTCAGCCCGCCAGCTCAGGCCTGAATGTATATTGTGGGTTTCGCCAATCAATCCCTTCGAGCAAACAGGCCAACGCCGATGCCGAGATCGAAATCACACCGTCTTTTGCAGACGGCCAGGTGAATTTGCCCCGTTCAAGACGCTTTGAATATAGCGAGGCGCCGAGGCCATCATGCCAGATTATCTTCAAAAGATCCCCTCGGCGCCCCCGAAAAACGTGGAGGTCGCCGCTGTTGGGCTTGCCTCCAAATCCCTCCTGGATCAGCAGGCCAAGCGAGGCTGCACCCTTGCGCATGTCAGTATGCCCGGTCGCGATCCAGACGCGCGCATGGCCAGGGATCGGGATCATGCGCGAAATTCGCGCAGCACCGCGATCAGCAAATTTTCCGATGTGCCGTTCGGCACTTGCAGCCTCGCACCGCCGATGAAAATCTGAAACGCTCCGCACCGATCGTTATCGATCGCGTCTGGCACAACGGCAACAGTCGCAAAGCCGCTGGGCTGGCGAACGGTCGTGCCGGTCAGTTCACGTCGCCACCTGTAGATCAGGGTCGGCGACAGGTCGGCTTCTCGTGCGATTGCAGCAATCGAAGCCCCGGACTCCATCGACGCTTCCACAAGCGCTCGTTTCTGGTCAAAGCTCCAGCGCCGGCGCCGCTCAGGACCCGACATGATGGTGAATTGCGTCAAGCCTCAATCCTTAACCACGGTGCTAAGCACGTCGCTAGCACCACAGCTAATCTGTCACGCGCTCGCCAGCCCGAATAGATGCATCACCTCGAATGCGTACAGATCGACAACAAGTTACATCGGTGCTTGAGGATCGAGACCCCAACGTGTCGCTACAGATGTTCATTGATGATGCGACCGCAGGATCGTGGATCTGCGGATGGTTCCGGCCGCCTAAAGCCAGCTCCGCTGCCGACGGAGAGTTTCTACCCGGCTGAAACAGTGCCTTCTCTAAATGGCGCGTCCATGTCGGAATCGACGAATCTCAGTCACGCGCCCATTATGCGTAATGGGCTAGTTTCAGCCCAGGCCGATCCCAGCGAGTCTTGAGCAATCGGCCGCTTGAAGACAACGTGACCCAGGCGTTCTGCATGTCGTCACCGCCAAACGCTATATTGGTGGTGAAGAGATCGGGAAATTCGCGGTAGCTGATCCCGCCGGTTTTGACATCAACGGTTGCAATTCCCGCCCGCTCTACCAGTGTAGCGACGCACACGGAGCCGTCCGCGGCGACGGCGAGGGAATCGAGCGCTTGCCGGCCGGGAAAGGTCGTAACTACAGAACCCGCGAAGAACATCGACGTCAGACTGGTCTCGGCGATGAATTCGCCCGGCGCGGCGATCGCGAAAGACAACAGCGTGCGATGCAGCGTTTGCGCGACATAGAGCGTCTTGCCGTCGGGAGACAAGCCACAGCCATTCGGGATGTTTACAGGGAATGCCGCGCGGCGGATCATCGATCCGTCCGTCTTCGCATAATAAACTGCACCATTATCGGCGTCGTCCTCGCGGATTTTGCCCGCATCGGTAAAATAAAACCCTCCGTGATTATCAAACACAAGATCATTCGGGCCAACGAGGGGGCGCCCATCGCAACTGTCATAGAGCCGCTCGACCTTACCGGTGTTAACATCGACGACTTCGATCCGCCCGCCGGAATAGTCGGCCGGCTGATGCCCCGGCACCGTGAGCCCCTCGACCCGATGCCATTCAAAGCCGCCATTATTGCAGACAAACAATGTTTCGTTGGGTCCCAGAGCAGCGCCGTTAGGCCCGCCGCCGGTCTGCGCGATGACATGCCGGCGCCCATCCGGCGTTACCCGCGTGACACAACCCCCGGCAATCTCGACCACGACAACCGATCCATCGGGCAGCCATACCGGGCCTTCGGGAAAAGCGAGGCCTTCCGTTACGATTTCATAGTCCATATATCACCTTCGTCCTTTAGGAGGCGTTTCCGCATCAAAGCTTTGGTCGGGTCGGCTATGCGCCTAGACTAGAACTTGCTCCCCAAGGTAACGCCATAGGTCCTCGGCGACTGCCAGGTGGATACCTTGCTGCCGAACGAATTGGTGGCGAATTGGCCGATGATCGCGGCATTCGTCAGGTTACCTCGATCTGCGACACGCTGACAAAATCCGTCAGATTTCCGTTGCTCGCCGCATAATAGACGCCGTCAACATACAGCGCGATCGGCGCTTCGAGGCCAGGTCCCAATGCGCCGCTGCCCACGCCGCGCAAACGCGTAGTCGCGTAACCGACGGAATTGGTGACAGTAAGACCAGGAACAAGCACGCGCATGTCGACGAGATTGTTGACGCCTGCGACAGACAGTTGCTTCCCAGAAACAGCGGCGATCGCGATCGGCACATCCTGGAGGTTTTCGCTGCGTCTTTGCGCCGTAACGACAATTTCTTCGAGCCCCTTTTCCTCCGCTGCTGCTCCGAGCGGAGTCGATTGATCTGCCGTCGAGGCCTGCGCGATGCTAGTCGTCGACGTCATGATAAGCAGCAAACTTACGGCTGCACGATCGATTAGACTCATACTGTGGCCCTCCCTCGTATTGTCAATTTTTTTTTGGATTTTTTGCGCTAAACCGATTAGCTACACACGTCGGTGTTTGTTTAATGTCCCCCTCGGGGGGATATCTCGACTGCTAACTCAATGGAGCGCGACAACGGGTTCAAGTGGCCTCGAATGGCCGAAAATGAGCATATCGTTGGCGCTGATCGGCTAGAGGCGGCCGAAAGGCGCCGAAATCGAGTTCTTCGAGACAGCGCTCGCGGCGCACGGTGAGCCGTCCGAGATCGTTAATCTTGTGGGACTGAGTGGCGATGTGCTGGATTATTGGATCCTCGCCGATGCCGGTTATGCACGCTGCACGGTTTGAATCGTAGACAGACGGCTAGACACGCGTGTGGCCATGAAATC
>NZ_CAVK010000230.1 GCF_000382885.1 Sphingobium indicum BiD32 | reverse complement strand
CTTCGCGCGAAACGAACGGATCAAGTTAAACTCATCGCGCGACAGGATGCGTCCGGGCATAGGCCGACCAGACCGACGGCCTGATCCTCAACGCGCGCAAAAAAGCCACCCATAGGCGGACCCATGGATGGCTTTCGCCTTCACAATCATATTGATGCGATCGAGCGTGCGGGTCAGTCCCCCTGCCCGTCCATCTTGGCAATTTCCTCGTCCAGGTCGCGCAGCACATCGGCGCGAATGCGGTCGGTCATATGGGCGGCGCGCGCGACCTGCGCCCGTGCCGCCATCAGCCCGGCACGCGCCGCACGATGCGCCTGCGCCTCGATCTGCGCCTCGCAGATGCGGACGCGGATGGTGCGGCGCCCCTCGCCATCCACGCTTTCGCGATGGCTGACGGTCTGGCTGCCTTCACAGCCGTTGCGGACATCGACGCGCGGCACCATGCGGCGGATTTCGGCGTCGGTCGGGATGCGGTGGCGTTCGACCCGGCCGTCGGCGTGGGTGACGGTGATGCCGCCCTTCTCCTCCCGCACGGCGACAGGCGGCACCGGGGGCATGGGGGGGACCGGCGCGACGGGCGCGACCATGTCGGCGGCGGGGACCATTGGGGCGGGGGGCGCGGGGGGTGGCAAGACCGCCATTTCGGCGTCGATCGTGGCCGCCGTCGGGACGGCGGGAGTAGCTGGCCATTCATCGGCGGTCTTTGGGCTGCTGGCTGCGGCAGGCTGGGCGACCAGATTGGACAAGCGCGCAAAGTCGGCAGTTTCCACCGTATCGCTGATCGCGGCCATCTGCTGCGCGGCGCGGCTGCCCGATGCAGTGAGCGCAAGGCCGGTGGCGGTAACGATGGCAACGGCGGCCATGCCCCAACTGATCCGCTGGAGCGAAATTTCGTGGCGCGAAAGCATGATGAGCCTCCCCTTCAAGGTGGTGATACGGGTGAGATGGCAGGCGGCGGCGAACTGGCGGCCACCGGCGGCTTTCAGGATCGCGCGGCCATAGACATGCGCCTGATCCTGACCATAGAGCGCCAGCACGCGCGCGTCGCAGGCGGTTTCCTGATCGGCACGATAGGCGCGGTAGGCGATCCAGGCGATCGGGTTGCACCAGTGGATCGCCAGCAGAGCCAGCGCAACCATGTTCGCAGCGAGATCACCATGGGCATGATGGGCGCGCTCATGCGCGATTGCCATTTCCTGTTCCAGCGCGTCATAGCGCAGCGCGAAATCGGCGGGGAGCACGATGAAAGGCTGGAACACGCCGAAAGCAAGCGGGCCGCTGGCGTGCGGGCTTGTGATCAGCCGGATGCGCCCTTCCTCGCCGATCGGCGTCGCGCCGGTCAGCATATGCCGCCGGAACCGGGCATAGCCGACCGCCTGCACGATCAGGAAAGCGACCAGCCCCGCAAACCAGATGCCGATGCCAGCCTCCAGCCAGGGGAAGCCCGTGTCGCTGGCTACCTGTGCCGCCGGTGCGATGCTCAGCAGATCGGGCAGGCCCGCCTGATCGACCGCGACATGCAAGGGCGAGGGACTGGCGACATCGCCGGGCAGCGCTGGCAGCAACATTCGCGCGAACGGCACGGCCCAAAGGCAATAGGCCGCCCCCGCCCCCAGCCAGCGCGCGACGGGCCGCCGCAGCAGCATCACCAGCGCCATCAGCAGCGTCGTGGCAATCAATGTTTCGACCATCCAGACGCTCATGATTTCAGCCCTTTCAGGATTGCCTCAAGCTCGGCGATGTCATCGTCGGTCAACTGGTCCTGGCTCGCCAGCTGCGCGACCAGCGGCGATATCCGTCCGCCGAACAGCCGGTTGACCAGCCGCCCCGATTCGCTGGCGACATAATCCTCCCGCGCGACCATCGGCCGGTAGAGGAAGCGGCGACCATCCTGATCGGCGGCGATCACATCCTTGGCCATCAGCCGCGACAGCAATGTCTTGACCGTCTGCGCGCTCCAGTCGCGGGCAGCGGTGACGCGATCGGCCACATCATTGGCGGTCAGCGGCGACTGCTCCCACAGCGCCTCCATCACCACCAGTTCGGCTTCGCTGATCTTCTCACTCACCTGCGCCACGCGACTCTGCCTCTTGTTCAACTACAGATGTAATCGCATTGATTACGATTGTAGTCAATAGGCGCGGAAGCAGGCTTATACACAGTGTTTGGAGGCCAAGATCCTCCCCTTGCAGGGGAGGTGTCGGGCCGCAGGCCAGACGAAGGGGTGTTGCCCTATCGTTAGGGCAACACCCCTTCGTCAACGCTTCGCGTTGCCACCTCCCCTGCAAGGGGAGGATGTTTCCCGCTCCACAATGTCGGGATTCTTGACAGATGCCGCCCTGCCCGGCGTGCCATTAACCCTTGTAGCCAAGGATTTGCGTGACCTGCGGTTTCTGGCACGGCGGTTGCACCTGTTATTACCGTAACCTACCGTGTAACTACCCTGGGGGTGCTGGCCGATCTCCGTCGGCATCCCCAACCCGGTGGCTTTCCAACATAAGCACAAAAAAGGCGGCCCGATGATCGGACCGCCCTCTATGACTTCGTATCTGAACGTGGGTCAGTTCGCCGCGGCAACGCCCTGATCGGTCATCAGCTGGTGCAGTTCGCCCGCTTCATACATTTCCATCATGATGTCGCTGCCGCCGACAAATTCGCCCTTCACATAGAGTTGCGGAATGGTCGGCCAGTCGGAAAAGGCCTTGATCCCCTGCCGCACGGCCTGATCCTGCAACACGTCGACCGTGTCATAGGCCACGCCCAGATGCTCCAATATGGCGATGGCGCGGCTGGAAAAGCCGCATTGCGGGAAGAGCGGCGTGCCCTTCATGAACAGCACCACGTCGTTGGCGCCCACGATTTCGGCAATCCGCTGATGCACGGCGTCGGTCATGATCGAAAGTCCATTCCTGTCTGGCGCCCGAACGACCGGACGCAAATCTGTGATGCGCGTTAGTTGGGAACCGCCGTGGTCAGTTGCAAGGCGTGCAGCACGCCCCCCATCCGCCCGCCGAGCGCGGCATAGACGGCGCGTTGTTGTGCCACCCGGCTCATGCCCCGGAAACTTTCCGCCACCACCCGCGCGGCATAATGATCGCCATCGCCTGCCAGATCGGTAATCTCGACATCGGCGTCGGGAATGGCGGCGCGGATCATGTCGGCAATGTCATCGGCGGCCATTGGCATCGCAGGCGGCCTTACTGCGCTTCGATGAACATGCGGCGGGCGATCACCGCTTGTTCTTCGAGAGCAGCGCGCACGCCGGGTTCGTCAATCTCGATACCGGCCGATGTCATGTCGCCCACCAGCTTGCGGATGACATCCTCATCGCCCGCTTCCTCAAAATCGGCCTGCACCACCGCCTTGGCATAGGAATCGGTTTCTTCGGGCGTCAGGCCCATCTTCGCCGCAGCCCATTCGCCCAGCAGGCGGTTGCGGCGCGCCTGGATACGAAACTGCATTTCCTGATCATGGGCGAACATATTTTCAAAGGCCCGTTCGCGATCGTCGAAAGTCGTCATGCCCAAAAGCCCCGCTGAAACCTGATGATGGAAAAAGAGATAGGAAGAAGCGCGCGTTTACGCAACGGCGGGGATCATCCAGGGACGATCTTGCGCCACTTTCGCTTCATAGACGCCGATTCCGTCGGCATCGCCCAGCGTCAGGCCGATCTCGTCCAGACCACCCAGCAGGCAATGTTTGCGGAACGGGTCAATATCGAACACAAAACGATCCTGAAACCGGGTCGTGACTGTCTGCTGTTCCAGATCGACATGAATTTCTTCGGGCGTTCCTGCCGGGCCTTTGGCGACCTCCATCAGCCGGTCGATCGCGTCCTGCGGCAATATGGCGGTCAATATGCCGTTCTTGAACGCATTGCTGGAGAAGATGTCGGAAAAACTGGGCGCGATCACCACCCGGATGCCCAGATCGCCCAGCGCCCAGGCGGCATGTTCGCGACTGGAGCCGCAGCCGAAATTGTCGCCCGCAATCAGGATCGGGCTGCCCGCATAGGCCGGATCGTCAAAGACATTGCCCGGTTCCTTGCGCAGCACTTCAAACGCGCCCTTGCCAAGGCCGTTGCGCGAAATCGTCTTGAGCCAGTGCGACGGGATGACGATGTCGGTATCGACATTCTTCATCCCGAACGGATAGGCCTTGCCCTCAACGGTCGTCAGCTTGTCCATCAGCGCGCCTGCTTCACATCCGTGGCGGGACCATCTTCGGCCCGGCCCAGCGTGGCGGCCATCGCCGCGCTGGCCAGAGCGCCCAGCGTCAGCAGCCAGAAAATCTTTTTCACAGTGCCATCCCCTCTTCTTTTTTCAGCAGTTCGCGCACGTCGGTCAGCCGCCCGGTGAGCGCCGCCGCCGCCGCCATGGCAGGCGACACCAGATGCGTGCGCGCGCCCGGTCCCTGACGACCCATGAAGTTGCGGTTGCTGGTCGATGCGCAGCGCTCGCCCGACGGCACCTTGTCCGGGTTCATGCCCAGGCACGCCGAACAACCCGGTTCGCGCCATTCAAAGCCCGCGTCGGTGAAGATGCGGTCCAGCCCTTCGGCCTCCGCCTGCCGTTTGACGAGGCCAGAGCCGGGGACGACCATGGCATGCTTGATCCCGCTGGCAATGTGCCGCCCATTGAGCAAGGCAGCGGCGGAGCGCAGATCCTCGATCCGGCTGTTGGTGCAACTGCCGATGAAAATATGTTCGATCGCCACGTCGGCCAGCTTCTGCCCAGCGGTCAGCCCCATATAGTCGAGCGACTTTTGCGCGGCCGCCCGCTTGGATGCATCCTCGAAACTCGCAGGGTCCGGCACCACGCCGGTCACCGCGACGACATCTTCAGGGCTGGTGCCCCACGTCACGGTCGGCACGATGTCGGCGGCGTCGATCACGACGCTCTTGTCGAACACAGCGCCTTCGTCAGTGACGAGCGTGCGCCACCAGGCAACGGCCGCGTCCCAATCAGCCCCCTTGGGCGCCATCGGGCGGCCCTTCAGATAGGCGAAGGTCTTTTCGTCCGGCGCGAACAGGCCCGAGCGTGCGCCTGCCTCGATCGACATATTGGCGACGGTCAGCCGCCCCTCGATCGACATGTCGCGGAACACCGAGCCGCGATATTCCATGACATAGCCAGTGCCGCCGGCCGTACCGATATGCCCGCAAATCGCCAGCGCAACATCCTTGGCCGTGACGCCAAAGCCCAGCTCACCCTCGACCACGACTTCCATCGTTTTCGACTGTTTGAGCAGCAAGGTCTGGGTCGCCAGCACATGCTCGACCTCCGACGTGCCGATGCCGAAGGCCAGCGCGCCCAGCGCGCCATGCGATGAGGTATGGCTGTCGCCGCACACCAGGGTCGTGCCCGGCAGGGTGAAGCCCTGTTCCGGCCCCACGACATGGACGATGCCCTGTTCCGCATCAGCGTCGCCGATCAGGCGCACGCCAAATTCCGGCGCGTTCCGCTCCAGCGCGGCAAGCTGCTGCGCGCTTTCCGGGTCGGCGATCGGGATGCGATGGCCATCGGCATCGCGACGCGGCGTGGTGGGCAGATTATGATCCGGCACCGCCAGCGTCAGATCCGGCCGACGCACCGTGCGTCCGGCAAGGCGAAGCCCCTCAAACGCCTGTGGCGACGTCACCTCATGGACGAGGTGGCGATCAATATAGATCAGGCAGGTGCCATCCGGGCGGCGCGCGACAACATGCGCGTCCCAGATCTTCTCATAGAGGGTGCGAAGCTTAACCATAGTGGTTTCCCCCTAGACCCGGAAAGGCCGGGGGAAAAGGGGGAAGCGGGCAGAAAACTACACTTTTGTCCGTCTGGCGGGCAACAATGTTACATCGAAGCCAGCGGGGTACGCCGTCGTCTGGCACGGCAGTGGCATTGCATAGGATCTGCCCATTCCCTTCAACGTCATGCTGAATCTATTTCCGCTTCCATTCGCGTCGCAAAAGGACGCGCGTGGGGCACGATAGATGCTGAAACAGGTTCAGCATGACGAAGGTTAATTGGGCGGCGTTCCATATACGAAATCCCTTCCCATGCAGGATATTTTACACTGCCCGATAGTCCGCCACGATCCGCCCGGCCGCGCCGATTTCGGCTTCATGGCTCTCCTCGCGCCAAGTTTCGGCGAGTGCCGCGGTCTCCCATGCCTGCAGCGCGGGGAGCGCCAGCATATGGTCGACCCACGCCTGCCCCGCCGGACCGACGTTAAGCCCATAGGTCCGCACCCGGAACGCGACCGGCGCGTAAAAGGCGTCGACCGCCGTAAAGGTCGCACCAGCCAGGAACGGCCCGCCGAAACGTGCCAACCCTTCGGCCCAAAGCTCGGCGAGGCGCGCAATGTCGCGATTCAGCGCGGGCGAGTGCAGATGCGGCTCCACGCGCACCCCGACATTCATGGTGCAATCATTGCGCAGCGTCGCAAAGCCGCTGTGCATCTCTGCCACCGCGCATTGCGCCCAAGCGCGCGCCGCTTCATCCGTCGGCCAGACGGTGGGGTGGCGATCACCCAGATAGAGGGTGATTCCCAGCGAATCCCAGACCGTGCGATCACTATCCATCAGCGCAGGCACCTGCCCGGTTGGCGAAAAGCTGCGGAAGGCCGCATAGTTGGTCGCCTGCGCGAACGGTTCGATCCGGTCGATGAACGGGATGCCCAGCGCGGTCATCAGCACCCAGGGGCGCAGCGACCAGCTGCTATAATTGCGGTTCGCGGTGATGAGGGTGTAGGTCATGGCCAAATCTCCCTGATGCAGGCTGGTCGCGCCTTATCGCATCGGCAAATGACGGTATAGCCGCAACCAGCGATGCGAAACATAAGGCTGGCTTATCTGGTGCCAGACCTAGCCAAGTCCTTGGCAGGGCGGCACAAGGGGGCATCATGGGCGTTACCCCCTATCGCCCTTCCCCTGACACACGGAGTCCCCAGTCGTGAACCGACGCCAGTTCCTCGCCACCAGCGGCGCAACCGCGCTGACCGCTGCCGCCACCCCTGCCTTTGCCCAGCCCGCCGCCGCCGACGCGCGGTTGCGCGCCATGCTCGACGGCTTTTTCTACGAACGCCTGGCGGATTCACCCGAACAGGCGACTCGCCTTGGCCTCGACACGGGGGAGCGCGCCGCTTTGCGCGGCAAGCTGAGCGACACATCCGTCGTCGGGGTTGCCCGTGATCTGGCGCGCAGCAAGGCGCAGGCGAAGCAGCTGGCCGGTATCGACCGCAAGGCGTTGAGCGACGCATCCCGGCTCGATTATGATGTCGTCACGTATCAGCTTGACCGCTCGATCGGCGGCGAACGCTTCGGCTATGGCGAGACGGCGGGCCACTACGCGCCCTATGTGCTGAGCCAGCTGACCGGCAGCTATCGCGAAACCCCCGATTTCCTCGATTCGCAGCATCGGGTGAAGGATGCGGCCGATGCCGACGCCTATCTCGCCCGGCTCGAAGCCTTCCCCGCGTCGATGGACGGCGAACTGGAACGGCAAAAGGCGGACGCGGCCAAGGGCGTGTTTGCGCCAGACTATATTCTCGACACGACGCTCAGGATGCAGGCATCGCTGCGCGACCAGCCCGCCGCGCAGACGGTCCTCGTCGCGTCGTTCGCCAAGAAGCTTGCTGCCGCTGGCCTGCCGCCCGAACGTGCGGCGCAGGCCGAAAAGATCGTAACGGATACGATCTTCCCCGCGCTCGACCGTCAGCGCGCGCTGGTCCAGATGTTGCGGGCCAAGGCAAGCCATGATGCAGGCGTGTGGCGCCTGCCTGACGGCGAAGCCTTTTATGCGGCCGCCGCGGAAGCGGCGACCACCACCGCGCTGACCGGGGATGAAATCCACCAGATCGGCCTGGATCAGGTGGCGGAAATCAGCGCCCGGATCGACACGATCCTGAAAGGCGAAGGAATGGGCCAGGGCAGCGTGGGCGACCGGCTCGTCGCGCTGAACCAGCGCCCCGACCAGCTTTTCCCCAATACCGATCCGGGCCGCGAGGCGTTGCTGGCGCAGCTCAACGTCCAGATCATCGCGATGCAAAAGCGGCTGGGCGAGGCGTTCAACACGGTGCCGAAGGCTCCGGTCGAGGTGCGCCGCGTGCCGGTGACGATCCAGGCGGGCGCACCGGGCGGCTATTATCAGAACGCCTCGCTCGATGGCTCACGCCCGGCCATCTATTATATCAACCTGCGCGACACATTCGACCGGCCCAAATTCGGGCTGGCGACGCTGACCCATCATGAAGCGGTGCCAGGCCACCATCTGCAAGTGTCGGTCGCGCTGGAATCCGACGCCATTCCGATGATCCGGCGGCGCGGCGGCTATAGCGGCTATTCGGAAGGCTGGGCGCTCTATTCGGAGCAACTGGCCGACGAGATGGGCATGTTCAACGGCGATCCGCTGGGGCAGGTCGGCTATCTCCAGTCGCTGCTGTTCCGGGCGACCCGCCTGGTCGTGGACTCAGGGATGCACGTCAAACGCTGGAGCCGCGAGAAAGCAACCGACTATCTGATCGCCACCACCGGCATCGCACGCGGCCGCAGCCAGGGCGAGATCGACCGCTATACGGTGTGGCCGGGACAGGCGTGCAGCTACAAGATCGGCCACACCGTGTGGAACGAGTTGCGTGGCGAAGTGAAGAAGAAGCAGGGTGCGGCGTTCGACATCAAGGCGTTCCATGATGTGCTGACATTGGGAGCGATGCCGCTCGACATATTGAAGCAGACGGTAAGGCAGCGGGCGGGGATTGTTTGAAAATCCTCCCCTGCAAGGGGAGGTGGATGGCCGCAGGCCAGACG